>JBDGPQ010000226.1:2585-11391 GCA_042219595.1 Haloarculaceae archaeon | reverse complement strand
GGGAACGGCAGGAGAAACGGGCGTATGGCCACCGGAGTGGTGCTGGCTCCCGGAAAGGGACGGCCGGCGGCCGCTCCGATGATACTGACGAGTGGCGCTCGGCGATTCGCGCCCAGCGCGAGCGACTCAAAGAACTCCGCGACAGCGGCGAACTCGACCCGGCGACCTATCGAGACCTCTACGCGAAGGCCGGCGGGGGCGAGTTCGACTCCGTCGCGGACCTTGAACGGTACATTGACGACAATTACGGTGATCGATAATGGCGACAGGACCACGATATACGGTGCCGATGCGGCGACGCCGCGAGGCCCGTACAGACTACCACCAGCGGCTGCGGCTGCTCAAATCGGGCAAGCCACGTCTCGTGGCTCGGACGAGCAATAAGCACGTGCGGGCGCAGCTGATCACACCCGGGCCAGAGGGCGACCGCACACTCGCCGCGGCCCGGTCGGACGACCTGGCCGAGTTTGGCTGGGCCGCGCCGACGAGCAACCTACCTGCGGCGTATCTCACGGGTGCGCTCGCTGGCCGCCGTGCCATCGCGGCCGACGTGACCGAAGCGGTGCTCGACATCGGGCTCCACTCCCCCACACCGGGGGGCAAGGTCTTCGCCGTTCAGGAGGGTGCCATCGACGCAGGACTAGACGTGCCCCACAATGACGCCGTCCTGGCGGACTGGTCACGGACCCGCGGTGAGCATATCGCGGACTACGCCGAACAGCTCGACGAGCCACTCTACTCGGGTGACTTCGATGCAACGGAGTTGCCCGAACACTTCGACGACGTTCGTGAGGCGATATTGGAGGGAGACGCATGAGTGAAGCACACGGCTGGGAGCCACAGACACGGCTCGGACGGCAGGTCGCCGAGGGCGAGATCGATTCGATGACCGATGCCTTGAACTCGGGGTTACCACTGAAGGAACCCGAGCTCGTCGACCAGCTCGTCCCCAATCTCGAGGACGAAGTTCTGGACATCAATATGGTCCAGCGGATGACCGACTCCGGCCGCCGAGTGAAATTCCGATGTGTGGTCGTCGTCGGGAACCGCGATGGCCTCGTCGGGTATGCTGAAGGCCGGGATGACCAGGTTGGCGGCGCGATTCAGAAGGCGATCGAGATCGCGAAGCTCAACCTCATCGACGTGTCCCGTGGCTGTGGGTCGTGGGAGTGTGGCTGCGGTCGGCCGCACACCGTCGCGTTGCGAACCACCGGAAAGGCCGGTAGCGTCGAGGTAGAACTCCAGCCGGCGCCCCGCGGGCTCGGGCTTGCAGGCGGAGAGACCGTCCGTAAGGTGCTCGAGCTTGCTGGCATCGAAGACATTTGGACACGTTCATCAGGAAACACTCGCACGACGGTGAACTTCGCAAAGGCCACCTTTAACGCGCTTCGGAAAACGGCTCAAGCGCGTGTTCCCCAGGAAACCCACCGGAAGCGGGAGGTGATCGAATGAGCACCGCCATCGTGCAGCTGCGTGGCGAAGTGAATGTCAACCAGGATGTCCGGGACACGCTGGAGATGCTCAATCTCAACCGCGTCAACCACGCGACGATCGTACCCGAGTCGGATACGTATCGGGGCATGATTACGAAAGTCAATGATGTCGTTGCACACGGCGAACCGAGCGTCGAGACGGTCATGATGCTACTCGAGCGGCGCGCAGAACCACTAACTGGCGACGAGGATATCGACGACGACTGGGTCGGCTGGAACACGAATTATGATGATCTCGAGGACCTGGCAGCCGCGTTGGTGGCCGGCGAGACGACGCTCAAGGAGGCTAATCTATCGCCGACACTCCGGCTGCACCCGCCACGCGGCGGCCACGAGGGGATCAAACACCCGGTCGCCGAAGGCGGCGAACTCGGCAAGCATACCACCGAGCAGATCGACGCGCTGCTGGAGGCAATGCGATGACGAACAAGAAAAAGCGCCAGCGCGGCTCGCGGACCCACGGAGGCGGGAGTCACAAGAACCGTCGTGGCGCCGGCCACCGCGGTGGCCGTGGCGCCGCAGGCCGCGACAAACACGAATTCCATAACCACGAGCCACTCGGAAAGTCTGGATTCACTCGGCCGGAGAAGGCCCGAGAGGAAATCCGGACGATCGATGTCCGGACGCTCGACGAAGATGCACCGTTGCTCGCCGCTGATGGCGTCGCCACTGAGACGGATGGCGGCTACCGGATCGACGCCCGCGATGTCGTCGAGGACGGCCACGATGCCGACGTGGTCAAAGTCCTCGGCGGGGGGCAGGTTCGTGGCGAACTCACGGTCATCGCCGACGACTTCTCCGAAACTGCCCGCGAGAAGCTCGAAACCGCCGGTGGCAGTGCGGAACTGACCGACCGGGGGACGGCACGACTCGAGAGCGATACCGAAACCGAAACTGACGACACCGAGGAACCGTAATCCAGCGTAGAGATGAGCTGGAAGGATACCGCGGAGCCCGTCCTCACGCGGATGCCCTCCGTGCAACGGCCGGAAGGGCATGTACCATTCAAGCGGAAAGTGATGTGGACGGCGGGGATCCTGGTTCTCTACTTCTTCCTGACGAACGTTTTCCTCTATGGGCTGCAGGGCGAAGGCAGCGAGGTCTTTGGCCAGTTCCGCTCGATTCTCGCCGGCGGCCAGGGCACGATTCTCCAGTTAGGGATCGGGCCCATCGTCACGGCGAGCATCGTCCTCCAGCTACTTGGTGGGGCGGATCTTCTCGGGCTGGATACCCAGAATAACCCACGGGACCAAGTGCTCTATCAGGGCCTCCAGAAATTGCTCGTCCTCGTGATGATCGTCTTGACCGGGCTCCCGATGGTCTTCGCGAGTGACCAGTTCCTTCCTCCAAGCCAGGCCATCGCGAATCAACTCGGGATTGGGCTCGCTGGCGTCCAATGGCTCATGTTTTTCCAGATCGCAGTCGGTGGCGTCCTGATTCTGTTCATGGACGAGGTCGTCTCCAAATGGGGCGTCGGATCCGGGATCGGGCTGTTCATCATCGCTGGTGTGAGCCAACGCCTCATCGGTGGCATGTTGGGTATCGCACCGATCCACGGTGAATCGGGCATTCTCCCAACGTGGATCGGAATCATACTTGGATGGGTGCCGTTCCCAGCGCTGCTTACGCCGCAGGGAATTTCCCAGCTGCTGATCGGCCGCGGGGCGATCGTTCCGATCCTGACGACGATTTTCATCTTTGTCGTGGTCGTCTACGCGGAATCGGTCCGCGTTGAAATTCCGCTCTCCAACGCACAGGTGAAAGGAGCTCGTGGGCGATTTCCGGTCAAGTTGATTTATGCAAGCGTCCTGCCGATGATCCTCGTCCGGGCGCTGCAGGCGAATATCCAGTTCCTGGGACGAATTCTCAATGCGCAGCTCGGATCCCTCCCAGCCTGGCTCGGCACGTACTCTGGTGGCGAGCCGACCG
Source organism: Haloarculaceae archaeon (assembly GCA_042219595.1). Taxonomy (GTDB): domain Archaea; phylum Halobacteriota; class Halobacteria; order Halobacteriales; family Haloarculaceae; genus CAYLJD01. The sequence goes on along the minus strand of JBDGPQ010000226.1, from coordinate 7,969 downwards.
GTGGGCTGTTTTACTTCTTCGCTCCCATCTATCAACCTCAAGACTGGATGTGGTTCGCCGGCGGGGCTGGCGGCCATGCTGTCTGGGAGATTCTGCTGCGTATCGGCGTCGACCTGACATTTATGGTCATCGGGGGCGCCATCTTTGCGATCTTCTGGGTCGAAACGACGGATATGGGCCCAGAAGCGACTGCACAGCAGATACATAATTCCGGAATGCAGATTCCAGGCTTCCGGCGGAACATCCGCTCGATCGAGCGGGTTCTTGAACAGTATATCCCCCAGGTGACTGTGATCGGGGGTGCGCTCGTGGGCTTGCTTGCGGTCATGGCAAACATGTTGGGCACTATCGGCGGCGTCTCCGGGACCGGACTCCTGCTGACGGTCTCGATCACGTACAAGATCTACGAGGAGATTGCGGAGGAGCAGCTGATGGAGATGCATCCGATGATGCGCCAGATGTTCGGCTGAGAAGCTACAAAGTCGGTGACCGGAACCTCCTGGGTCCCCAGTTTTACGGCGCTATCGTCCCCACGTTGGCTTCTGATTCAGTGAAGGGAATGTCGATTTTGAGACGATCGGGATTCTTCTGGCTCAGGAGCGACTTAGTTCAGGCTATGACCCGAAATTCAGGACTGGTAGTGCGTCATCGATCTCTTTTGCTTGCTGTGCGGCTTTGATACGGTACTGCGTGCGGTGGTCGATTCGGTTGCGTTCACTGACGGTGCCTTTAGGCATGGGCATGGTGAATCCACCTCAGATGGCGTTATTAGGAACGATGGCGTTACAAGAATCCGGAATTAAAATTTCATTGACGAGATGATCAATTGGCCGTAAGAGCGAAGACGTCAATCCCCCCCGAACAGACGCTCCCAGAGTGAGCGATGGCGTCGTTTCTCAGCGAGGATCACTGAGCAATCGACTTCCCTGGCCACATCCGGCACGAGCGACCGCGAGACTAATCGGGATAAGAGGCCCCGCTCGGTTGCGCAGATCACCAGCAAGGTATGCTCAGCGGCATGGCGTTCGATCGCCGCCTCAACATTGCCCGATTCGACGATGAGCTCGGCGTCCAACAGATCGTGCTCCGCGGCCCATGCCTCGAGGAAATCATCGGCTTCGTTCCGTTGTGCTGACTCGGCGACGTTGAGCAGTGTGACATCGCTTTCGAACTCCGCGGCGAGCAGTCGGGCGACACGCGCGCTCAGTGCGGAGTCAGGCCCCCCGGCCGTCGGAACGAGGATTCGCGAGGGATCGAATCCGCGATCCTGAAGCACTAAGAAGTCACACGGGACTGAGCCGACGACCTCATCGACCGCTGATTCGGCCCGGCCGGGAGCGCCGTGTGCGTCGGGGCCCCAGCCCATGACCACGAGATCGGCCTCGTACGTGCGTGCTGCGTCGAAAATTTCCTCGAATCTCCGGTGCGACAGGATTGTGTGTGTTTCAATCGGGACGCCGAAGGTTTGGGCATCTCGTTCTGCGGCCGCCAGCAGCTCTTCCGACGTTTCGTCGATATCGTCAGCCCGTTCTGCAGCACTCGCCAGTGCAGTCTGGTCTGGCACAGTGACGATGTGTGTCGCAACGACGGTTCCATTATGCTGCTTTGCGAGGGCACTAGCGAGCGTGATGAGCGTTCGTTCGTGCTCCGGATTCGCCAGTGGCACCATGACGCGGTATGTCCCACCATCCGGCTGAACGGTTGCCGCAGCGGTGACAGCCTGATCCGGAAGGACATCTGCTCGTTCGAGGACATATTGCCCTAAGATGCCCTGCTTCTCAGCTCGCGGCCGAGCGTAAATGAAATACCAAATGATACCGACGGCCGTAAAGCCGCCAGCAAGCGCGAGCACGGGTGGCGGGTTGAAAGCGATCAACCCAAACGACGTTATTGCGCCAATCGCGGGCGTCACAGGGTAGAATGGTACGCGAAATGAGGGATCGTATTCCTCGGGGCCGGCTTCGCGCATGACGATAAGGGCGATGTTCAGCAGCCCGTAGACGATGAGATGGAGAACGGCCCCCGCGTTCGCGAGCACCTCGACATTGCGGACTAATATCAAACCGAGAATGATCGCCCCGGTTACCGCGATCGACCGGTAGGGGGTCGCAAACCGTTCGTGGATCTCATTGAGCCATGGCGTGACGAGTTTGTCTCGCCCCATTGCGAAGTTGATCCGCGAGGAGGCGAGAATCGAGGCGTTCGCACTCGATGCCGTCGCAAGCAGGCCAGCCATCGTCACTAGCCCCACACCGATGGCCGAGAGTCCGATACCGCCGAATGCAATCCTCGCAACCTCGATGACCGGCGCCCCTTCCCCGAGTTCAGCCGCTAGCCGGGCGAGGTCCTGCCAGGGAACGACGCCCATCATCATCACCATCACGATCGCATACATCGTGGTGACGATGACGACCGAGCCGATGACGGCGAGAGGAAGGTTTCGGCCCGGATTTCGTATCTCCTCGCCGACGGTCGTAATCTGAACGAAGCCCAGGTACGAAACGAAGATTAGAGCGGTCCCAGGCAGGAGTGGGCCCCATCCCTTCGGTGCCGCGGGAAGCAGTGTTGCGAGATCAGCCTGGAGGAACCCAAGGACCGAGAACACGGTCAGGATGCTCACCAAAAGCACTACGATGACGTTCTGGAGACGGCCGGTCTCCTTGGCACCGATGTAGTTGACGGCCACAAAGGCGGCCCCAGCGATGAGGGCTGAAACTTGCGTGGCCGAAAGTGTCAGGACACCAAGCGGGATGGGTGGGACAGGTAAGAAAGTCCGCACATAGCCGCCAAATCCCAACATGTAGAACGCGGATGCAAATGCAAGCCCCATCCAGTTTCCAATACCAGCGATCGAACCGAAAAGCGGTCCCAGGGCGTGGTTCACGTAGTAGTAGGCTCCACCGGCCTTTGGCATGGCTGTCCCGAGTTCGCTCGCAGATAACGCTGTAAAGATCGAAATCACACCGCCGATAACGAACGAGATAGCGACGATCGGACCGGCACGACCGGCAGCGATCCCCGGGAGCACGAAAATCCCGGCGCCGATCATCGTCCCGATGCCGATCGTCAGCGCGGCGAGCGGACCTAGGTCCTTCGCGAGTTCCTCATCGCTCACTGGTTAGCCTCCTCCGAATCCGGGAGTACAATCACCGGTCTATCCGTCTCAGTAATCAGATCGAGGGCCACGTCACCCGTCAGCAACTGCACCCATCGTGATCCACCACGCGGTGTGAACACGATCGCGGTCGCCTCATGGTCAGCCGCGGCGGCGAAGATGGCAGACGTTACGTCCGTATCGTAGCGGAGATCAGTCTCGACATCTTTGCCAAGGGCTTCACGAAAGGCACTAAATGCTTCCTTCGCGGCGACTTCGCGCTGCTCGACACTCGCCTTATCGATGCTTCCTCCCGCCTTTTCGATTACATGGATCGCTACCACATGACCCGGATCGAGGCGAGCAATAGCTTGACCGGTCGCTGTTGCGTCGGCCGGACTGGCAATTGGGGCCACGATCCGTTCGAGGAGGGCGCTCACTGGTCCCCACGGGGCAAGGACCCCCAGACTGATCGCATACGTAGCTTCTCCGACCGGCGTCACTTTAGCATTCGCGTCCTCGTGATGGAAACCGTCTTACATAGGCCCCCAGAAATCCTCGAACATGCCGAACGGGGAGGCAGTGCCGTGCGGATAATGGTCATCGGCGCCGGGCAGGTCGGGTCGAGCATTGCGGCGAATCTCGCCGAAAGTCACGAGGTCGTGGTGATCGATCTCGACGCCGAGCGCGTCGACGAACTCACGTATGCGGTGGATGTGTTGAGCCTCCAAGGTGACGGGACTGACGTGGGGATTCTCCAGGAAGCAGGGATTGAGAAAACCGATTTAGTGATCGCAAGCACTGACAACGACGAGACGAATATCGTCACCTGTGGGACGGTCAAAACGCTCACCGAAGCGTTCACGATCGCCCGAGTCAAGAGCACCCGATACCTCGAAACTTGGCGGAACGCCCAGGGCGAGGCGTTGGGAGTGGACTTCATGGTCGGGACGAACATTTTGACGGCCGCCGAAATCGTCCGGATCGCAGGTCTCCCGGCTGCCCGCGACGTCGACACGTTTGCCGGTGGCAGCGTTCAAATGGCTGAGTTTGAGATTCCTGCCAACAGCCCGATTGCTGGCCAAACTGTCCAAGAGGCCGATCGTTTCGACTCACTGACATTCGCCGCGATCATTCGGCCTGAGGAGCTCATCATCCCCACCGGGCGGACGGTCATCGAGTCCGGCGACGATGTGGTCGTTATTGGCTCACGAGCCAGCGTCCATGATCTCGCGGCGGAGGTCTCGCCGCTCGCCGGCGAGCGAGCCAATAACATTCTGATCGCCGGCGGCAGCGATATCGGGTTTCATGTCGCTAGTCTTCTCGAGGAGCGGGATCTCTCCCCGCGGCTGCTGGAGCGTGATCCCGAGCGTGCCCGCGAACTCGCAGAGGAGCTTCCTGGAACGACCGTGCTCGAGACCGACGCAACTGACCAAGATTTTCTCGAACGGGAGCATATTGAGCAAGTTGACGTGGTCGTCGGTGCACTCGGTGATGACGAGCGGAATCTCCTGGCGTCGTTGTTGACGAAACGGCTCGGCGCCGATCGAGCCGTGGCGGTGGTGGACGACGACAACTATGTTGGGCTTTTCGAGGCAGTAGGTGTGGATGTGGCCGTCAACCCGAGAGAGGTGACAGCCGAGGAGATTACTCGATTCACGCGTGGCCGGCACGCTGAAAACGTTGCGCTCATCGGCAATGATCGCGCGGAGGTTTTAGAATTCGAAGTCGACGCCGATAGTGTCCTCGTCGGCCGGCCGATCAGGGAAGCCATGCCGGATCTTCCTGAAGGGATCGTGCTCGGAGCTGTAACCCGGAGGGGCGAGTTGATCGTCCCGCGCGGTGGCACCGTGCTCGAAGAAGGTGACCACGTGGTGGTCTTCGTGGATGCAGACGTGATCGACGAAGCCGAAGAACTGCTCTGACCCGATGGATTCTTCCCTAAGAGCTGCTTCACGGTGCGTAGCCGCAGGCCGGTAGTCCGTGATCGAGCACTACGTAAACTGGCGCAAAAGCGTCGCATTAACGGGGTCGGTGATAAAGTGGCTCTCCGTCGCGATGGTGATTCCGCTCGCGATATCGATCATCTACGGGGAACCGGTGTGGGTGTTCATCGCCTCGGCACTCATCTTCGCGGCCGTCGGTCGCTCCCTGGAATTTCTCGAAACCGATACTGATCTCGGAGCTCGAGAGGCGATTCTGCTGGTTACGCTCGCCTGGGCGAGTGTGTCGATAATCGGAACGGTCCCCTACCTCCTGGCCGGGCTGGACTCAGCCTCCACGCTTTCGG
>JBDGPQ010000226.1:0-2575 GCA_042219595.1 Haloarculaceae archaeon | reverse complement strand
AATCGACCTCTGGGTTCACGACGACGGGCGCAACGGTCATGGGCGAGATTTCCGTCGATCGTCACGGCCGTGGACTACTGATCTGGCGCCAGTTAACTCAGTGGCTTGGCGGAATGGGAATCATTGTCCTGATGATCGCAATTCTACCGGAGATTGCGCTCAATGGCGCGCAACTGATGGAGTCTGAGGCACCTGGTCCGGAGCTCCAGAAGTTGACGCCGCGGATTGCCGAGACCGCCCGAGTCCTCTGGTTAGTGTACCTATTTTTTACGTTATTGTTCGTCCTCGTGATGCTCGTCCTGCACGGAATCGGTGTCGCTCCGGCAATGGATCCCTACAATGCCCTGGCGCACGGCTTCTCCACGCTACCAACGGGCGGGTTCTCGCCGGAAGCTGACAGTATCGGGGCCTTTGCGCCAATCGTCCAGTGGGCGTTCGTGCCATTCATGCTGGTCGCAGGGACGAATTTCGCGTTGTTCTGGTACCTCTTGAATCGTGACGTCGAGAGCTTTCTTGGGAATCGTGAATGGCAAACCTACATCGGGGTCTCAGCCGTTTTTGCGGTCTTACTCTCCGGTGTACTGTATTTCGGTGCGGCCCCGGCCATGCGACTGGGTGGAGTCACTGCTGGAGTGGTCGAAAATGCTCTCCGTCAGGGAGTTTTTCAGATCGCCTCCCTCCTCAATTCGACCGGCTTCGCCACCGCAGACTTTGCAGAGTGGGATAGTTCTGGCCAACTTATTTTGCTGTTCGCGATGTTCGTTGGTGGATCGGCGGGCTCGACAGGAGGAGGCATCAAGGTTGTTCGGTGGATTGTTGTCATCAAGGTCCTCCAGCGACACCTATTCACGACAACGCATCCTGAAGCCGTCCGCCCGATTCGCCTCGGGGAATCCGTGATAGATGAAGGCGCCGTGAGAGGTGTGGTCGCATTTACACTGATGTACCTCATGCTGTTTGCTCTCGGCACGCTGCTGATCGGACTGGATGCCAGTCGGGTCGGAATGGATCTCACTGCACTCGAGGCCACGAGCGCTAGTCTCGCAACCCTTGGGAACATCGGCCCGGGATTCGGATTACTCGGCCCGTTCGGCAGCTATCTCGCGTTCCCCGACACGTCCAAGCTCTTCATGGTGCTCCTCATGTGGATCGGTCGGCTGGAAATCATCCCCGTGATGGTCTTATTTACGGGTGCATTTTGGCGGACGTAGCGACAGCTATTCACGGCGCCGGGCAAACCCCCGGATATGACGACGGGTATCGTCGCCCTGAATTTTGGCGAACCGGCAGAACCCGACCGGGATGCCGTCGTCGACTACCTGCGGCGGATTTTCCTCGCAAATGCGCCACTCGAGGATGCTGAGGATCCAGCAGCCCGTGCCCGTGAACTCGCCGAACGACGGGCACCCGGGCTGATCGAGGAGTATGAGGCGATTGGCGGCTCCCCGTTGAATGCGCAAGCATCGGCTCAAGCTGATGCACTCGAATCACGCCTTCAAAACGCGGGATACGACGTCCAGACGTACGTAGGGATGCAGTATACGGAACCCTTCGTCGAGGACGCCGTCGATGCTGCCTTGGCCGATGGGATCGACCGAATCGTCGGGCTGCCAATATACCCGCTCTGTGGGCCATCGACGACGGTTATCGCACTCGAGGAATTGCGGACCGCTGTCGCTGAACGAAGCAGAGAGGTTCCCGTGCGGGAACTCTCGGGCTGGCACCGTCATCCCGACTATGCCAGACTCCGAGCTGACGCCGTTCGTGAGTATGCCCAGGAAGCCAGCGTCGATCTTCGCGATACAGAGACCGCACTCGTCTTCTCCGCTCACGGCACCCCCGTTCATTATCTCGAAGAAGGCAGCCGGTATGACATCTATGTCGAGGAATATTGTTCGGTCCAAGCCGCTCTCCTCGATATTGATGAGTATGCGATCGGGTATCAGAACCACGAAAACCGCGATATCCCCTGGACCGAGCCGGAGGTTGAGGAACTTGTCCAAGATCTGGATGCCGAGCGGATCGTCGTTGAGCCAGTGAGCTTCCTCCATGAGCAAAGCGAGACGCTCTCGGAACTCGACATCGAGCTTGCAGAAGAGGCGGCGGATGCCGGACTCGAATTCCACCGGGTTCCAATCCCCCACGATGACAACCGCGTAATCGATGTCCTCGCAGATCTCGTTGAACCATTCCTCGCGGAGTTCGATCCGGAGTACTACCAACTCCGGCAATGCCAATGCCGCGACGAACCGGGAACGATGTGCCTGAACGCCCCACGCTAGATGCGTATCGGCATCATTGGCGCCGGGATTACCGGCCTGGCGCTCACCCATCATCTCGCAAGGCGCGGCATCGATGCCGTGACTCTCGAGGCCGCCGACCGTCCGGGAGGGGTTATTCGTTCAGATGAGGTGGATGGGATCGTCCTCGAACGTGGGCCGCAGCGGACTCGGCTCACACCAGAAGTCAAGGAACTCGTCAGCGCTGCGGGAGTGGGCGATGCGGTGATAGAAGCTCCGGAACTGCCGGTATATGTATATGTGCGGGGCCAGCTCTGCGAAGTTCCATTTGATCG
>JBDGPQ010000047.1:0-11442 GCA_042219595.1 Haloarculaceae archaeon | reverse complement strand
TTGACGGGGGTGGCATATAAAGCCCACGCACGTGCGCGAGCGTGTGCGCGCGTGTAACCGCCAGACGTGACCGGATTAGGATTTCACTTTCACCGTCCTAACCAAAGATTTAAAAAGCGTTACCAACCGCCCGGACGCTCCGTCTCGCTTAGGCCGCTGGTTCTATCGAATCAACGCCTGCCGCTGCACCCGTGACGAGTTCACCGAGACGATCCTCGAGGTACTCCATTCGTTCGACAACCCGCAAGTATTGTTCGTCATCCTGCAATTCTCGGTCCGAACGCTCGGCCTCGAGGATGTTCTTCTTGACACGAAGTTCGGACACTTCCTGCCAAAGTTCGTGACGTGATGGCTGTTCCAGCAGGTCCTCAACCGTCGATAAGACGGTCTCCCGCGTCACCGGCTTCTCAAGGTATTCATCGTACCCCCGACCGATAACGTCCGTATCCTGCGAGTGGCCTGTAAGAAGCGCTACAGGAAGCATCTCACCCCGATCTCGGAGGGTCGCCAGCACCTCGTCACCGCTCTTGTCCGGCATGGCCTGGTCGAGGAGTACGCAGTCTATGTCCTCCGCCTCGAGCATATCCATTGCATCGTCGCCGTCGTGGACGACATACACCTTGAACCGAGGTTCGAGCCAGTCAGCGATGAGGGCCGCGAGTTCCTCATCGTCATCGGCCACCAGGACGGTTCGGTCGGGAAGCGAGTCCGGCATCGGCTGTATCGACAGTTACTCCGTATCGTTATAAACGGGCTTAACCGGTTTCAGGTTTGGACAATACCTCCGCTCAGTGTCCGGAAAACGGGAGGCTCAGCGCTTCCGTTCTTCAATTCCTGAAATGACCGAGGCGAAATGAATCTCCGCGAGTGCTGCCTTACAGAATGGCGAGCAGAAAACCTCGCACTCTAGCGCGGGGAAGGAGTCACGAGGGTTGGCCGATATCACGGAAGGCGCCGGCATAGACTTCTGGAGAAAATTGGCGTGTCGTTTCCTCAAGTTCCGCTTCGAGAACCTCGATCCGTTCGAGGAGACCCTGGTACTCTTCGTTGTGTTCGAGTTCATGCGTCGCCTTTTCGGTCTCCAACCACGCTCGTTTCGTCACCAATGCGAAGTACTGCTGAACTGCCGCCGAATATTCCGCCCGTTCAAGCAGTTGCCCGACAGTCCGTCGGAGCCGCTCCTGAGTCACCGGCTTGACCAGATAGTCATCAAAACCCATGTCGATTACATCGAAATCGGGTTCGACGGCGGTGACCATTGCAATCCGAGATTCTCCATCGCGTTCGCGAAGCTTTTCGAGTACCTCCGCGCCAGCGAGATCCGGCATTCGCCGATCCAGGAGCACGACGTCCACCGATTGATCGTAGGCCTCGAGTCCCTCTCGACCGCTGTATGCTACCCGGGTTTCATACTCATCATTCAGCAGCTCTGCATACACGTCGGCGACGACCCCCTCGTCATCGACGATGAGAACGGTCGGATCGCCGTCGGCCATGTCAAATGGTGCCGGGTATCAAAATATATAATTAACGGCCGTATCGGCAGATACCCCAGCGGTCGAAGGCTACTTGATCGGGCACTGTGAGGTGTGGACATTCCATGTCCATACTCAACATCGGTGGGACCGGATTCATTGGCGGATCGCTGACCAAACAACTCCTCGAGGAGGGTCGAGACGTGACGTGTTTCGACCTTCGACCCGGAGATGTTCCCGCGGAAGCGACGGTCATCCAAGGGGATGTCACCGACATTGACGCGCTCGAGGCAGCAGTGGAGGATCACGAGCCCGACATTATCGCGCATCTTGCGTACGTGCTGACCGCCGAATCCCAGGAAAATCCAGGTCTGGCGACCCGTGTGAATTGCGTGGGGATGGACAACGTGCTTCGTGTCGCTGCTGACCACGGGGTGGACCGCGTCGTGTACGCAAGCTCCCTTGCCGCCATGGGGTCACACGCAGAATATCCACGTCCGGTCACTGAGGAGATGCAGGTCCCCGCCGCGCTATCGCAGTTCCCCGAGATGTCGCTCTATGGCGCTGCCAAGCAGTTCAACGAATTTCAGGCCAGAGAATACGAACGCCAGACAGGCATCGAAACCATCGGAATCCGGCCGACGATCGTTTTTGGGCCGGGTCGGGTCCGAGGACGCTCCAACTGGGCTTCGACGTTCGTCACTGGGCCGGCAACTGGCGATAACGGCCACATCGCGTGTCAGCCTGAGCAACCTTTGTGTATGGTATACCGAGACGACGTTGCAGCGTTATTTGCTGATGCTCTACTCGCCGAGACGGCAGATCATTCAGTCTACCTCTCTGGTGGTCATACCATTACCGCCCGGGAGCTGGCTGACCTTGTGGAGTCGGTTGTCGGAGGGACGGTCACCTGTGATCCTGCCGCGGACCCGATTGAGCTTCCACCGAAAGTAAGTCACGAACGTGCACGCGAATCCTTCGGATTCGAACTTACACCGCTTGAAACCGCAATCCAGGAACACGCCACCGAAGTAGCATAGCGGTCGTCCACTTTCACTTCGCCGCCGAGAACCCTTTAAGTACGGGCAGGGAACGTCAGGACAATTATGCCGTCGTCCCAGTCAGAGCTCGGCGACACGACCGGGATCGCCGAGGAGCTGGCGGCCGATCAGCGTTCTATCTCCATCGCCGAGTTCTTCGAGAAGAACAAGCACATGCTCGGGTTCGATTCGGATGCCCGAGCTGTCGTTACGGCCGTTAAAGAGGCCGTCGACAACGCGCTTGACGCCTGCGAGGAGGCAAGTATTCTCCCGGATATTTACGTCGAGATCCGGGATGTTGGTGATTACTATCGCCTCGTCGTGGAGGACAATGGACCCGGGATCACGAAGGAACAAATTCCGAAAATCTTCGGGAAACTACTGTACGGCTCGCGGTTTCACAAGCGCGAGCAAAACCGCGGTCAGCAGGGCATCGGTATCTCTGCAGCGGTCCTCTATGCCCAGCTGACATCCGGCAAGCCTGCAAAAATCACCAGCCGGACACGCGGTAGGGACGAAGCCCAGTACTTCGAGGTTATCATCGATACCGATGAAAACGAGCCTGAGATAGACCAAGAATCGACGACGAGTTGGGATCGACCACACGGCACGCGGATCGAGATAGAGTTCGAGGGGAATATGCGAGCGCGCCAGCAGCTTCGTGATTATGTAAAGCACACTGCCGTTGTCAACCCCCACGCGCGGATTGAACTTGTAGAACCAAAAGGCAGCTTCAAATTCGAACGCGCAACGGATCAGTTACCTGCCGAGACGGAGGAAATCCGACCCCATCCGCACGGGGTCGAACTTGGGACGCTCATCAAGATGCTTGAGGCGACGGATTCCTATTCGATCTCTGGATTTCTCCAGGGTGAATTTACCCGGGTTGGTTCGAAGACCGCGAAGGGCATTATCGATGGATTTCGGGACGAGCACTATGGCCGTGCGATGACGTGGACGCCGCCGCGGTCACATGAAGAAGCCGATGTCGAGGCGGCACTCACCGCGGCTGTTTCGAACAAAGGCAAGGCGGCGACGGCTGATTTCGCAAGTAGGGTCGCGGAGCGGGTAGGCGAGTTCCAGCGGCTCTCCTACCATCAACTTGCTGATGTGATCGATGACGTCGCTGGCATCATCGAGGAAGAGTACGATGTCACCTTTGGCACGACGGTTCGCGAAAATGCTCGGTCCGCCGCGTGGCGCCAGATTTTGGGAGGCGATGCGGATGAAGCGGTTCGGGAATCTCTCCGTGGGGACCTCTATGGAATCATCGATGAGGCGACGAGTTCACGAAAGGACGATGCAGCGATCGAGGGCGTAGCGGATCGCCTCGCGGCAAAATTCGCGGGCAGTGACGATAATCGTCACCGATTCACCCGTGATGAGATCGCGGACTTCGTCGAACGGTCTGCTGATGCCACTGAAGAGTACGATGACATCACATTCGGCGAAACTGCGCGGGAAAACGTCTTGGAGGCACTCTGGGCACGGATGCAGACTGTCCCTGATGACCCTCCGAAGGTGTCCGCCGTCGCCGGCGATCGAGACGCTGCAAGCAATCTTCTCGCAGCTATGCGGGCGGCGGATATTATCGCTCCACCGACCGATTGTCTCTCGCCGATCACTGCCGAGCTCGTTCGTGAGGGCCTCGAGAAGGAGTATGCAGCAGACTTCTACGCCGCCGAGACTCGCGATGCGTCAGTACACGGGGGTGATCCGTTTATCGTGGAGGCAGGGATCGCGTATGGTGGCGACCTGGAGGAGGAATCTGCCGCAGACGTCCTCCGATTCGCCAATCGCGTTCCTTTGGTGTACCAGCGGGGTGCCTGTGCAACGACGGATGTCGTGAAATCGATCAATTGGCGGAATTATGGACTCGATCAACCGGGTGGGAGCGGCATTCCGACGGACGCGGTGGTGATCATGGTTCACGTCGCCTCGACGAACGTGCCGTTCACGAGCGAGTCCAAGGACGCCATCGCGAACGTCCCCGAGATCGAGAGTGAGATCGAACTCGCACTTCGTGAGGCCGCTCGCGATCTCAAGTCGTACCTCAACAAACGACGTTCGATGCAACAGCGTCGCGAGAAGCGGAATAAATTGGCGACAGTGCTTCCAGTGATGGCTGAAAAAGTCGCTGAGGTCGCCGGTCGGGAGCCGCTCAACATTGACGACACAATGGCACGGATCATGAATAATGTCCTCGTTGAGCGTGAGCGCGACGGTGATGTCGTCAGGCTCGTGGTCGAGAACAATTCTGGCACGAATGCCGCGCTTGAGATTACCGACATCGCATCTGCGGAACCCTCTGCGGTCAATGGCGCTCGGGTGACCGAGATGGATGGTGAATGGTTCCTCTCATGGGAACCAACGGTTGAAAGCGGTGATCAAGCAATCCTCGAGTATGAACTGGATGCGTCTGCCGATGTCGAGATGTCGGTGGATGGTGTCGAAGAAGCCAAACTCACGGTGAATACATGAGTACCGAAACCGACGCACGAGAGCGGCTGATTGACCTGGCAGCACAATTCTATGACCAGTTTGAACGCGGCTCGATCCCAGAGATGGAGGTCCCGACTCGATCGAAGTCGAATATCGTCTTCGATGAAGAATCGAATGTGTGGGTGTATGGCGATCGAACCAGCACCCGATCGGCCAACTCCGTCCGGGGAGCTCAGAAGTTATTGAAGGCGGTCTACACCATCGATTTCCTCGCCGATCAGCTCGATCAGGACCGATCCTCAACGCTCCGGGAATTATACTATCTATCCGAATCCTGGGATGTCGATGACGCTCAGTACAATGATCAAGACGAGTCAAACCAGCTGATCGAAGATCTAGAGATCGTCTCTGGGGTCACTCGTGAGGACTTCCACATGCGACCGGAGGAGTCCGGTGCGACGGTCATGGGGCCACTACTTCTTCGAGAACAGACACGGCGCGGCGAACGGGAAATTCACTGCCAGGAGGATGTTGGCGAGGGAGGATACCAGATCCCGAACAATCCCGATACCATCGAGTTTCTCGAGAATGAAGCGGAATTTGTTCTCTGTGTGGAGACCGGCGGCATGCGCGACCGCTTGGTTGAGAATGGCTTTGACGAGGAATATGGGTGCATTGTCGTCCATCTCAAAGGCCAACCTGCCCGCGCGACGCGGCGCCTCACGAAACGGCTGCATGATGAACTCGACCTGCCGGTGACGGTGTTCACTGACGGTGACCCATGGTCGTATCGAATCTACGGCTCCGTTGCATACGGCTCGATCAAGAGCGCGCATCTTTCGGAGTACTTGGCAACCCCCCAAGCGGATTTTGTCGGCATTCGTCCAGCCGATATCGTCGAGTACGACCTCCCGACCGATCCCCTCTCAGATTCGGATGTGAATGCGCTCGAATCCGAGTTGGATGATCCTCGCTTCCAGACGGAGTTCTGGGAAGAGCAGATCGAACTCCAGCTCGATCTCGAGAAGAAATCCGAACAGCAGTCACTCGCCTCGTATGGCCTTGATTTCGTGACGGAGACGTACCTCCCGGAACGTCTCGATCAAATGAACGTAGTCTAGGCCCCGGCAGCCCGCCACAGTCAGTGGATTGACCGGGCGTTCGGTTATTTGGATCTGGGCACACGGAACGCGACTGTCGCGGCGATACTTCCCGAACCGATCATCGGGACGCCGGGTCGGAATTATCGATCCAACGCGATTGGAACACCGGCCTCGGCGACATCGGCTGCGAATGCGCGGTCATCAGTTTCGAGAGCATCGAACGTATTGTAATGAACCGGAACGGCAAGGCGAGGACCGAGATCTGTAACAAGTTCCGCAGCCTCGTGTCGATCCATCGTAAAGCTCCCACCGATCGGGGGTAGCACAACATCGATTTGGAGCGCGGTGTGACCGGGTAGGACGTCAGTATCACCGGGCCAAAATACCCGGTGCCCGCCGATCGCAATTACGAATCCGCACCCGAACCCCTCTGGATGGTACGGAGTTCCGTTCGAACGGGTGTGGGGGCCATCCGGCGCGTTGAACGCAGGGACAGTAAAGATCGGCACGTCATTTACCGCCACCTCGTCTTCAGCTCCGACTTGGCGGAGATCGTACGGGAGGTCGACAGGCCGGGTATCAGTCCGATCGGTGTCATGGACGGATAGCCCCTCGAAGACGACGAGCGTGGCGTCGTTCGTTGCGACTCGCTCGATACCGTCCGGGTCATAGTGATGAATGTGTGAGATACAGATCACGTCTCCGTCCTCCGGCCGCCGATCCAAACTTTCTGGATGGCGTTCTTGTGTTGGGGTGTCTGCGGCCCACTCGCCACTCAGGACCCCGTAACGGCCAGGATCGAGGTAGATAGTGTTCTCCGGACCGCCGATCCGGATCGTCGCGTAGCCGTACCAATCGAGGGAGAGTGGCCCAATTCGCACTGTCATAGGTTTACCGAAGAGAGACGCGGGCAAAACCCCGAGGATCACCCGGCGACCTCGACCTCTATTTCGACGCCCGGTGTGGCATCATCGGCGATTCCTGGATATGGTCGATCGACTTGACCGGACTGTGGGATATACGGTGGTTCGAAACTGAGTCGTTCGTCACCGTCGGTATCGAGATGCGTAACGAGCGTGATGGTCCGATCGCTGCGAATCGGCGACCGGAGATCGATTCGGACATTACGGTGTGTCCCAGCCGGTAAGTACTCGCTCTGTCCCTGTTGCGTACCGTTTACACCTTCCGCATAGGCTACCACGAATCCGCCATCAGAAAGCGATGCCGAGGGGACCACAAGGGTATCGCCAGTCGAGATTGCCCCCGTCCCACCGATGCTTGCGACTGGTGAGGACAGCAGGATGAACGCAATATATGCGAGCCCGACCAGCACTGCAGCATGCTTTGCTCCATCCCGAAGGGTCCCCTCGCCTAGCTGGCCGGCGACCAAGCCTGATGCGACCGCTTGGATCAGCGCAGTGTGGAAAAACACAAGCGAATATGCCGCCTTATCGACGCCACCGAGTCGGGCAAACTGCGATGTGTCCACGCCTAGCCGACTGGTCTGTGAAGGATCCGGCGTTGGAACTGACTCCGGTAAGCTGGGGATCAGTACCTCATTCACAGCAAAAACGATGACGAGAAACACGAGAAATGCGATGTAGATCACGATAAGATAGGTAAACATCTCGCGGCGGCGCTGACGCCGCATCCGTAGGTCGGCTCGCGCCTGTGTGGCAGCGATCCGGAGCACATCGCCCATCCGCCCGCTGGCCCGGAGCGCGTGGGTGAGGAGTGTGACGACCCGGGTGACCGCAGTTGTTCGTACCCGACGCCCGAACCGAACGAGTGCGTCATCGATGTTCGCGCCGTATTCCACATCCCGCGAGATACGGTCAACCTCCGGGGTCAGCACGCCAAGGTCCGACCCTCGTACGCGGTGAATACCCTCCGTCACGGTCATCCCCGCCTCGTTCAAACTCGCGAGTCGTTCGAGGAGTTCCGGCGTTGCTGCCTCGATTCGATCGATTCGTCGACGGTAGAGGTAGCGAGCGATGGCGTACGTGATCGCAAGAAACAGGAACGATTGTACGATCAAGTCGTCTAGAATTCGGACACTGACGCCAACGCCCTGGAGTGCCGACGGCAACCGCGCCAAGAAGACGATGAGTGTCAGCGGCACGGTAATGTAAAACACCGTCGTCGGCCGCTCGATCACAGCTCGTATCGGGTTCTGAACCAACGATCGGAGCCGCTCGAGCCGATCGTACCTGGCCAGTTGCTGTCGCGCATCTCCACTCTCGATTGCCCCACCGTCAGCCCGCCGTCGTTCTACCCGTGGTGACGGTTGGACGGGGGTATCGTCTTCGGCAGTTTCGAGCATCTCCGCCCCAGAGCCCCGGCCGATGCCGAGAGCTTCGAGCCGTCCCGCGAGGAAGACCATGAACCCGGCATTCGCCAATGGTATGATGAGGTACGTCATCACCCGCAGCGCCCAGAGCGTATCAGCCGTTGTGAGCCCAAAAACCAACAAAATCGTCATCAAAAACAGGACGCCGGCGACGAAAACAGTCACGTACCCTTCGGCGATCGTTGCGAGTAATTCGAGGATTTCCCGCTGGCGATCTTCGGCCTCCTGCTGAAAGCGATCGTACTGATTTCGAAGAAATTCCGCGAGATCCTGGCCGCTTTGGAGAACGCTCGCGAGGTTCTCGCCGAACGTTTTGAACTGCTCGCTGGGCGTTCGATTCGACATTCGCCGGACCGCCGAAATCATGTCTCGGCCGAATAGATCCATTTCGCGGACCACAATCCGCATCTCTCGTGCCGCTTCGCCGAACACTGCGTCGTTCCGGCCAAGGATCCGGACGACCTCCGGAAATTCCAGTCCTCCACGCGAGAGAGCGAACATGAAGGCAGTCGTTCGTGGCAGGCCCGCGTCGATGCTCCGCCGACGAACCTCGGCGTTGCTGTCGGGCAGTTTCCAGCGAAGCACATAGGCCATCGGAGCGACGATCGCTCCGATCAGGAGTGCCCCAGCAATAACGATTAGACCCCAAAGGTCTCCAGAGAGACCCAATTCGAAATCCCGAGTGAGTCCGAGCGGAACCGAAATCGCTGTCGGGAGGCCTGAGAGGGCATGCACGAGGGGTTCAAGCACGGCAAGTACCCCGGCTGTCAGCATTGCCCCGCCCGCAGCTCCACCGAGGAAGCCGAGGAGGGTATACAGATATGTCGTCGTGGCGTAACCGACATAGGATTCCCGGACGTAGGCGGCTTCGAGCCGTCGCTTGCGCTCGGCGTGCTCATTCACGAATCGGCCAAAAAGACCGCGTGCGAGCCGTGTAACGCCCCGCTCGATCCGGCGGCTGGCGTGCGAACCGAGCCACGCAGCCAAACTTGCGAGCAGTATGATGACCGGGGCAATCCAGAGCGGGCTAACCATATCACTCGGTGATTTCTATGTCGACCGCCCCGATCCGTTCGAGGACCGCCGCAGTGTCACTATAGTAGCGGTTGACCATCGCGGTGAAGCGACGGTAATCCCGAACGCCCTCATCTCGGAGGAATTCGAGGAATCGGCGGCGACGCTCGAGTTCACGGAGCAGTTCACCTTGATCCCATCCCCGCTCGGTCTGGATCTCTTCCAATAACGGCGAATTGCTCCGGCTGTACGAATCGTCGGTGGTATTCCAGTCGAACGTGCTCGAGTAATTGAGCTCCCCTGTACGTTGGTCGATACCTTCGATTTCCGAGACCGTCTTTGCACGTCTGACCCGTTCCCCTTCCGACCGACCAAGCACCTGTACGCACAGAATATCGAGGGAAGCCACCATCGGCCGCGGCACGTTGATCGGCTCGTTCTCGAGGCGGTTGATAACGGTCTGGACGCTATCGGCGTGAAGCGTCGAAAATGTGGTATGGCCGGTGTTCATCGCCTGAAACAGCGTGATGGCCTCTTCACCGCGAACCTCACCGACGATGATATATTCGGGTCGATGTCGCAATGCCGATCGGAGGAGATCATACATCGAGATATCCTGTTCACCCATTCGTTCGCGTGTCACTGCCGACAACCAGTTGTCATGGTAGAGCGACAACTCACGGGTGTCCTCTATCGTAAGGACTTTCGATCGAGGGGGAACGAACATTGAAATCGCGTTCATCGATGTGGTCTTCCCCGAGGCTGTGCCCCCGGCGAAGATGATCGACTTGTTATGTTCGATGGCAAGCCAGAGATACGACAGCATCTCAAGGTCGTAGGTTCCGTATTCAGCGAGATCGATCGGCGTGAACGGCTCGTCAGCGTATTTCCGGATAGTAAATGCCGATCCCTTCGGTGTAACTTCCTCGCCCAGTGCCAATTCGATCCGTGAACCGTCCGGCAGGGTCGTCGAGACGACTGGATCCGACACGGAAATGTGGCGCCCGGAGCGCTGCGCCAACTGGATGACAGTGTTTTCGAGCTCCGAGCCCTCGTATACGATGTTCGTTTCGATGTCGGTATAGTCCTCATGATAAACGAAGACCGGCAAATCGGGGCCGTCGCATGAAATATCCTCAATAAAGCGATCGTGCATCAAGGGATCGAGCTTCCCGTAGCCCTGGAACGATCTATAGAGGTAGTAGTAGAGTCGGTGGACGCTTTCATCCGTGAGCTCAACGCCATACTCGCCGATTCGGTCCTCGAGTTGACTCCATAACGCTGATTCAGGATCCTCGTCGATGGTGTCAGAATAGATGAGCGGATCTCGAATGTCATCGAACAACCGCTCCAGAATTTCGCCTTCGATGGCGTTCAGACCCGGTTCGACCACGTGATACCGATGCTCCGAGTCTTCGTCGTCATAGTTGATCGACGCGAAGGCGTATGGAGCGTTCAGCCAGTATCGGTCGACCTCCTCCATCCCGTCGACACCTTCGAACGAGACCAGTGGCTCATGTCTGCCGGGATCGTATTTTGTGATCGCGATCGATGGCCCGACAATCATCCGACGAAGGTCATTCACCCACCCGCCAACTCCCTTCAGTGGCCCGCCATTATCCGTCCGGCCGACACCGGCGGTTGCGGGCGTGTCTTCGCGGGGCAACTCGTCGGGTCGGTCGTGATCGGACATGCGAGCCCGGCGCCTGGGGTGGACGCCCTGTTAGCGATGATTTCCGGTCCGGACACTTAAAACGCTCCCGCTCAAACCCGGTCCACTCGAGCGAGCGAGATGGCGAGCGCCGCGAGAATCAGGACACCGATCGGTATGGCGATACCGAGCCGGGGTGGTCCGAACCACAGCCCGACGGTGGCCAGCCCGAACCCGACGGTTGCGAGACCAAGCAAACCAGCCATTGCGTGGACTGGGTCAATGGGAAGCCGCTCGTTGGTTCCAAACTGGTCCGTGTAGATAGCGATGCTAAGTACGACGGCGCCAGTGATGGCTGCAGTTCCCA
>JBDGPQ010000074.1:0-11560 GCA_042219595.1 Haloarculaceae archaeon | reverse complement strand
ATACGTACGAAGCGCCGAGGGGGAGATTTGAACTCCCGAGTCCTTACGGACACCTGCTCTCGAGGCAGGCGCCTTGGCCAGGCTAGGCTACCTCGGCAGCACCACCCGGTACCCCGTCCCACATCCTTAGCGTTTCGATTACTCCGGCTCGCCGTGGCCGCCGCCCCCCGGAGTTTCGATCCGGACGGTCGTCCCTTCGGGGACGTCTCGCGTGACCTTCGCCCCGACGGGTTCTCCGTCGATCAAATTTCGCCCGGGAGTGCCATCTGCGCCCCCAGCGAGCCCCCGGGGGCCGTGGCGGCGCCGTTCGGTAAGCAGCGAAACCGTCGCCGGGGTCCCGACTTCGACCTCTCTGACGAGGCCGTCACCCCCGTGGCGGGCACCATTCCCACCTGACCCTCGTCGAATGCCGTATTCCGTCACTCGCAACGGGTAGGTACCCTCGAGGGCTTCGATCGGCGTATTGAGCGTATTTGTCATCCCGACCTGGACGCCGGAGAGGCCATCGGCCCCAGCCGTTGCACCCGCCCCACCGCCGATCGTCTCGTAATAGGCGAAGTCGCTCGTCCCGACAACCACATTGTTCATCGTGCCTTGTCCGCCGGCGGGCACCAGTTCAGGCGCCGCATCGGCCAGCGCAGCGAAGCAGACATCGACGATACGCTGGCTCGTTTCCACGTTACCGCCCACAACCGCCGCCGGGGGCTCGGGGTTGAGGAACGAGCCTTTCGGCGCCGATACTGCCACCGGCTCATAGCAGCCCGCATTCGGGGGAATATCAGGATCTGTAACACAACGTAGTACATAGTAAACGGCGCTTTTCGTCACGGAAAGTGGAGCGTTGAAATTTCCCGCCAATTGGTCGGCGGTCCCGGCAAAGTCGAAGGCGATGTCGCGACCGTCGATCGTGACGGTGACCGTCATCGGCACATCCTCATCGGTAACGCCGTCACCCTCCATGACGTCCGTCGCGGCGTACTCCCCGTCAGGGAGATCAGCCAGCCGCCGCTCGACACGCTCACGAGAATACGACCGAACCGCCGTGAATGCCTCGAGTAATCGCTCCCCGTGTTCCGCGAGCAGTTCGCCAAGACGTCGCTCTCCGCGCTCGTTCGCAGCGCGCTGGGCACGGAGGTCGGCACGACGCTCCGTCGGATTCCTGACGTTCGCAAGCACGACTTCCGCAACGTCATCCCGCCGTTCACCGGCCTCAACTAATCGGACGGGCGGGAGTCGAACCCCCTCTTGGATCACCTCACGAGAGCCTGCCGGCATGCTTCCGGGTGCGACTCCTCCGACATCTGCATGGTGAGCTCTTGACGCCGCGAATCCGACGATTTCTCCGTCAGCCACAGTGCCATCTGTCGCCGCGTGGCCGGGTGCGATCGGCGACACAAGCGTCACATCAGGCAGGTGGGTACCACCCGCATACGGGTCATTGAGGATCCAAACATCCCCAGGGGCCGGATCCCTCTCGATCACGGCGTCGACGGCATCAGGCATCGCGCCGAGATGGACCGGAATGTGCTCGGCCTGGGCGACCATCCGGCCATCTGCGTCGAACACGGCAGTCGAGCAATCCCGTCGCTCTGTGATGTTAGGCGAGTAGGCCCCACGGATGAGCACGTCTCCCATCTCTTCAGCGACGCTCTCCAGCTGCGTGCGGAGAATCTCGAGTTCGACGGCGTCCATCAGGCCACCTCCAGGATCAGGGTCCCACGATCGTCTACCTCCGCCTGCCAGCCCGGCGGCACGACGACGGTGCTTTCACCGCCTTCGCAGACGGCCGGTCCGTCAATCGTTATGTCCGTCGGAAGCCCGTCACGATCGTAGACCGGCGTATCGACGACCCGCTCTCCGAACCGGGCCCGGCGGGCGGTTCGTGGCTCAGCATCCCCACCCTCGTGAGCAATCTTTGGTGATCGACCGGGGACTGTCGCAGCGGCACGAAGTGAAACGAGTTCAATAGGTTCATCATTCAATCGGTAGCCCCGAGCACGGTGGTGTGCTTCGTGAAATCGCTCCGCGACGAGCCCTTTGTCGAGGGGTGCATCGACGGTGACGGTTAGCTCGTGGCTCTGTCCAGCGTACCGAAGATCGGCTGATCGCGTGACCTTCGCTTTGTCTGGGTCGGTGACGCGCTCCCGCACGGTAGCCGAAAGGTCTCCGAGAATATCCTCGAGTTCGTCAGGATCTGCGGCCGAGAGTGGCGTTCGATGGGTTCGAAGGGCATCGTGATGCTCGTCAGCGGCCAGAAGGCCGACTGCCGAGAGGACTCCGTTGGCGCGTGGAACACGGACCCGCTCGATACCGAGCCGATCGGCGAGTGCCGCCGCGAACATCGGGCCGGCGCCGCCGAATGCCACGATATCGAGCCCCCGTGGATCGTGGCCCCGTTCGATGGTCACGCGTCGAATTGCGTGGGCCATCCGCGTCGTCGCCACACGGTAGATACCTTGCGCAGCCGCTGCAGCGTCGGCCATGTCCGCACTCGTTGCGAGATCCGAGAGCACGCTCGTCGAGCGCTCCGGAGCGAGGGAGACCCGGCCGCCGAGATCACGGTCCGAACCGAGATAGCCCAGTTCGAGCGCAGCATCCGTGACCGTCGGTTCGGTGCCGCCCCGATCGTAGCACGCCGGCCCGGGGTCAGCGCCAGACGATTCGGGGCCGACCCGCAGCGCTCCGCCCTCATCGACGCGAGCGATCGACCCCCCGCCGGCACCGACCGTCTCGACATCCACCATCGGTACCGATACCGGCCGCCCACCGATTTCTGCATCCGTCGTCCGCTCGACATCGCCGTCGCGTACGAGGCCGACATCCGTCGAGGTCCCGCCCATGTCGAAGGATACCACGCCATCCGACTCCTCTGGCTCGAAAAGCGCAGCCCCGACGACGCCGGCCGCCGGGCCGGAGAGCGCAGTCGTGACCGCGTGTTCGCGGACTGTAGCCTGGTCGATCCCTCGCCGACGCCGCGATATTGCCGACGTAGGAATCTATTGGCGGCGTTACCACCGCGTCAGCAACCGTCGTCGAGGTGCGTTCGTATTCTCGAAACGTTGCCAGCACCTCGTGTGATGCCGTCACTGTCGCGTCGAGCTCGTCACGAAGGATCGAAGCGGTTCGGCGCTCGTTCTCCGGATGTGCATAGGCGTGCAGGAGACAGACTGCGACACTCTCGACGGCGGCCGGGATCTCCGCAGCGATTGCACGGATATCTTCCTTTTCCACTGTCTCCTCGATACCTTCGGGCGTTGCCCGTTCGGACAGTTCGAATCGACGCTCCGGTGGAACGAGTGAGGCGGGTTTTTCCGCTGCGAGGTCGTACAGCGCCGGCCGATCCTGACGGCCGATCTCGATCACGTCGGCGAACCCCGCGGTCGTCACCAGCGCGCTCGTGGCGCCATGGCCTTCGAGCAGAGCATTCGTCGCCACGGTCATCGCGTGTCGGAACGATTCGATCGCGTCCGGGGTGACCCCAGCTGCCTCGCACGCCGCGTCGATCCCGTCGAGAACGCCGTGACTCTGGTCCGCTGGTGTCGTTGGAACCTTCGCAGTGGTCAGTTCGCCATCATCTTCGAGGACGACGTCGGTGAATGTGCCGCCGACGTCGACGCCCAGCCGCGCCATGTCAGCCACTGTAGGGCACCGGGCATAAACCCCGCTTCAGGCAACTGTCGGCAGGACCTCATCTCCGAAGAGCTCGAGAAAGCGCAGGATTCGTTCGTGGGACACGCCCGGGTTGGCGAGCTTGAGAATGAGATGATCCGGCCCAAGTTCCTGCTCGTACCGATCGAGCTGTCTGGCACAGTCAGCCGGTGACCCGTAGATGAAACGGTCCTCGGCAAACGAGCGGAAATCCGACTCGATCGCTCGCTCGAGCGGTTCATAGGCCCCTGCGCCCATCTCCCGATATGATTCGATCAGGCGCCGAAACATCGCCTTCATCTCCGCTTCAGCGTCCCCGGTATCTTCGCTGATCCACGCACTTCGCATCAATGGCCGTTGGCGATCCGCAGGATCGTCGCCTGCCGCTCTGACATATGACTCATACCGATCGAAGCGCTCGGCTAATTCGTCGATCGACATTCGCCAGACGGGTACCCACGCTTCGCCGAGCCGAGCCGCGCGCTTTAGTGAGACATCAACGTCGCCGCCGACCCACACTGGGGGGTGTGGATCCTGTACAGGGCGTGGCGAGAGCGAGAAATCTGACAGCGTGACGAACTCGCCATCCATGCTGACCGTCTCTTTCCTCCAGAGCTGCCGGAGCGTACGCAGGTGTTCGGTCATACGCGGACCTCGGGACTCGAACTCGTATCCTAGATTTTCCATTTCCGGACGTCGCCAGCCAACGCCCACGCCGAGCGTGACGCGGCCATCGGCGATCTGGTCAAGCAAGGCGATCTCGCCCGCAAGCCTGACCGGATTGGCCTGCGGCAGAAGTGTCACGCTCGTCCCGAGTTCGATGTCGGTTGTTCGCGTGGCAATACCAGCGAGTGCGAGATGCGAGGAGGGCCAAAACGCATCCCACCCGTGATGCTCAGCCACCCACACCGAGTCGAAGCCGAGCTCTTCAGCGTACTCGGCCTGGGCAAGTGCCTCGTCGAAGACAGGGCCGCCCTCGCTGCATCGAAAGCCGACCTTCATGGGCGCAACCCATTGGGATTGGCCTTAGCCCTTCCGGGGCACCGGTGAGATCAAGCCTGCGAGGCCCAAAGGCACGGTGTGCTCCGGAGGGCCCTCGCTGGGCTGGAACCCCGGCCGGCCGTGGTCGATGCCGCGATCCTCGGACTACTCGGGTTCGAGGTAGTGTCTGGCCTCGTGAGCCTCATCGGCGGCACACCCGACTGGGCGTGGCTCTTCGCGGCGCATGCGATTGCTGGCGTGACGCTGGTTGTGCTCGTCACCTGGAAGCTCCGGCGGGTCTGGCCACGGCTTCGATCATCCGCCGGCCGCCCAGACCATCTGGCGAGTTCGGTGGCACTGACCATTCTCGCCGTATGCACGCTCGCAGCGGGCATCGCGTGGTCGATGCTGGATGTCGTTCGAATCGGTGGTTACACCCTGCTTACCGTCCATATGGTTCTCGGATTGCTTGTTGTCCCAGTGTTGATCTGGCACCTCCGGCATCGATTCCGGCTCCCCACGGAGCGGGACCTCGAAGGTCGCCGAACGATGCTCCAGTTCGCGGCAACGGTCGGCGCGGCCGCGGTGGCATGGCGGCTGAGCGACACGATCGCCCGACTTGGCGGCCTGTTCCGTGCCGACGAGCGGTTTACCGGCTCCAAGGACGCCGGGGGCTCGGGGAATGACTACCCAGTTACGATGTGGGTGGCGGATGATCCCGCCCCGATCGACGTTGACGAATGGCAGCTCTCGGTGACCGGTCACGTTGATTCACCGCTGTCTGTTTCCTACGGTGACCTCCTCGGCAATGAGGCCGCGGTCGGCACGGAATCGGCACTGCTCGATTGTACGAGTGGGTGGTATGCGGAGCGCCAGTGGACTGGCGTTGGCCTGGCCGAGGTCGCAGCACTCGCCGACCCCACAGATGAGGCGACATGGGTTGTCGTCCGGTCGGTAACGGGGTATCGATGGAGCTTCCCGCTGTCAGCCGCGGATGATCTCCTCCTTGCGACACATGTGGATGGGGAGCGTTTGTCCCATGGCCACGGTGCTCCCCTGCGACTCGTCGCCCCGGGACGGCGGGGGTTTCAGTGGGTCAAGTGGGTCGAGTCGATCGAGGTGCGTCGACGGCGGGATCTCAGCCAATGGATCGCAATATTCGTAAGCGGATTCACCTGAGGGCGTGAATGACGCCAGATTAGGGTTGGATCGAAGGAGCCGGTCTCAACTCCGTTGAAGGGGCTCCACCGGTTGCATCGAGTCACCGAGCCCGTAACGCCGGGAACAGGACGTCGGCTCTTCCCCTTCAGCAGTCCATTTGTGCGAGCTCAACCCGCGTTGTCGATCCGTGTGTGCCGTCGGCCCTGACCGGCTGCTCGACATACACGGCGGTCACATTACGGAGCCGCACATCGTGGCGACGATTCCACCGGTCACAGAGGTACGACGCGAACAGGTCCCGGTGGGGACTGCCGTACCGCCAGAGGCGGGTAATGTATTTCCGCCAGCGAGCACTCGGAAACGTCGCTGAGACATCCGGTGGGCGATCCCATTCGACGGATCCACCATGAAAAGCATCTACACGTGATCCATTCGCGAGAACTCCAGGTGCGACCAGCCATCCATCGACGGAGAGTGGATCGGGTGCGAACATGTTCCAATACTGGTCCATTCGCGTCAGGTGGAGGACGTCCTCGGCGACATCCGGGGCAACGTCTTGCCCGGCGACCTGCTCGAGTCCGAGGTACTGGATGTTCCACAGCACCACGAGTACGATGAATACGAGTGGCACGATGGTGACGACAACCGATCGCACCTGATTCACCTTTGGTGCCCCTCCGCCGACTGAAATCGTGGGGAGCCACCCTGCGAGCCGCTCCAGTGGCTTGTTGGTGGTCATTCTCTCGGCACGTTTCTCCAGGCGATCCCACGCCGATGACGGCAGAAACGGCAGAAGCGAGGCGATGGAGATGAACGGGAACAGGCCAAGCTGCATCGTCACCGCCATTCCCAGATGTCCGGCGGCGAACACGCCTACGAGGACGGTTCGTGCGCGGCCAGGGAGGACGAGCAAGAGCCACGATCCTGCGAGCAGCGTGAGCCAGAGGTAGTCGATCGGCCAGAGCGCCCATGCATATGGCGCCAGCAGATCGCCGAGGAGGACCGTGAATTGTCCAAGCCCGAAGACGTATCCGAGGGCGTCGCCGGCGAGCCAGATATCTCCCTGCAGTTTGAACACGGCGTTGACCAGGTAGACGAGTACTGCTTGGAGGAGGAGCCCGACGCCGGCGATACTCAAGATCGTATCCCGGCGCTGGCCGTCCTGCACGGCATCCACCGACCATCGGGCGCCGAGAGGAAGGAAAATGGCCCAAAATAGGAGAACGCGGAGGAGGACGTCCCCGCTATTGAGGACCATCGGCATCCGGTTCTGGAGTGAGACGAGGAGGATCCAGGACCCAACGGTCGCGATCGTTGTCCGATAGCCGATGAGCAGCGCCAGCCCGAGGACGGCAGCAACCAGAAAGAGTATGCCTTGCATCCAGGCTTCGCCGGTCGCAAAGTGGAGTGACGGATGGAGTGGATCCGCGAAGCCGAGAAAGGCTTCACGCGGGAGAACGCCCCGATCGGTATAAAAGGCGGTCAGACTCCGTGCACGGAGGACTAGGTCCGCGACGACAAGCATGCCAAGAGCGATGCGGAGAGCAGCAAGCGCGCGGGTGTCGATGTGGAGTCGGCGTCGGGCGGCGGAGACCAGACGGGCGACACGCCGATCCATATGTCGAGTTTGGCTTCCGTGTCATAAACGTCTGCCCGACTCAAGTCAGCGTTTCAGCTACCCGAGCAGTCCCGTCACGCGGCGCACAACCGCCACGAATACCCGGAGGTCGAAGACCACGACAATCACCGCTCCGAGCAGATCGAACACCAGGTCGAGCGCTGTGTCCCGCCATCCATAGGGCACGAGAACGGGTTCGATTCCATACCGCTCGCCGACAGCCCGGGCCAGGAGTTCTACCGCCTCCCAGAGGATCCCGACGACGAGAACCGCGAGGACGGTAATTCCAGCAGCCGACTCGGCTGGAAGCGTGGTTCTGGCGAGCAATACTGCATACAGTAGGGCTGCAACAAGTGCGGCTGATACGGTATGGGTGACATGGTCCCACCAGGAAATCGTCTCATAGGGGCCAAGCATCCCGATGAGGTGGAGCAAGCCTGCGGCCGCTACCCACAGGGCGAGCACCGGCTCGAACGCCGTGGGACCGAGTAGCCCGAGGCCGAATGGGACGAATGCGGCTGCCAGCGCGACGGCACCGTTGACGATGGCGGAAGCGTTTCCCTGGCGGATTGCCACACCGAGCAGGCCGGCGATCCCGGTGATGAGCAGCAACGCTGCGACGATAACGAGTGTGCTCATCCGGTGACTGGTACTTTACGTGGCGGATTTGTTCAGCTTTCCTGACCGTCGATCCGCGATCGCGAGCCCAAAGAGCACCGCCGCACTGACCCCGAGACACGCGAGGAATCCGGCGAACGCAACGTCATAGGAGGCGAGCCCGACCATCACCCCGACATACGTTGGACCCAGGCTCGAAAGCCCTTCGTAGACGGTCTTGAACGCCCCCAGGTCCCCGCCCTTCGATTCCTCCGGGAAGATATCCATGAGATACGCTTGAAGGACGGGTGTGAACGCCATCAGTCCCGCGGCATAGATGAGAATGGCCGCGATGATCGCGATCAGTGATCCGGCAAGGATCAGCCATGCGAGCCCGACGAGGCTACAGATGGTGGCGGCCCCGGCTACGAGCCGACGGTCCATCCGATCGCTCACACGGCCGGACACGGGCTGGACGACGACGCCGATAGCGAATAGCAGCGCGAATCCGCCGCCAGCGAACCCCGGCGAGAAGCCCTTTGTCGCTTGGAGATATGCCGGCAGAAATGCGAGGACGCCTTCCCAGGCGAAGATGATCAGCGTGTACGCCACGACGAGCCAGCGGACCCTGCCGCTCCCGAACACGCGGGTGACTGTGGCACGGATGGTCGTCGCGCCGCCCGAGACACCGATCGCAGTGAACTCGTAGCCCTCACGTCCAACATAGTGAAAGGCCAGCGCGATCACGCCGATGAGCACGACGACCGGCAGGAAAGCGAGTTGCCATGTACCGACGGCCAGTACACCCACAGCGAGGCCCGCTGCGGCTATCGATCCGAGGCGGGAAATGGCACTGTTCGAACCGAACGCCATGCCACGCTTCTCGACGAAGAGATCCGAGAGCAATACACGCTCTGCGACGAAAAAGAGGGCCGAACCGATGCCGAGTAGGGCTGTGCTCGCAAGCAGGAGCGGATATGCATCCACACGGGCGAGGAGCAGGAAGCCGAGCGCCATGATCGTGAGCCCGCCGACAATGCCGAGTTTCCGGGACGCAGTATCGGAGAGCCGACCGCTTGGATACTGCAACGCCGCGAAACAGAGTCGCATGAGCGTGATTGCGAACCCCGCAGCGACGGTCGTGATGGCGAGTTCGTCAATGATTGCTGGCAGTAACGGTGGGAGCGCTTGCCGTCCGAGATTGGCCGCGAACACCCCGGCGGCGATCAGCAGAAACATCCGGCCGGAATACCCCCGGACCAGGGATTCCCCGTCCGTCGCTGCCGTCACGCGACAGGCCACCGATCCGGCGGGCATAAACTCTGCTACTTCGATGATGATAGCCTATAACTACCGGCGGGCGAATGGTCCGCGAAATGAGCGTGCACATCGGGATCGATATCGGCGGCACATTCACGGATCTATATTTGTACGACGATGCGACCGGCGAGACTCACCAGGAAAAGGTACCAACGACGCCGGATGACTTCTCCGCGGGATTCATCGACGCCCTCCACACGGCAATCGACGCGCGTGACCTCGATCCGGATGCGATCGCGTCGCTCTCGCACGGCACGACCGTCGCGACGAACGCACTCCTGGAGCGGGAGGGGGTGCCCACGGGTCTGATTACGACCGAGGGATTCCGGGACGTGACGGCAATTGGTCGTGAGGATCGCGACAATGTCTACGATCTGTCTCCGCCGAAGGTCCCGACATTCACGGAACGACGCCACCGCTACGGCGTCGAACAGCGGACGAGTGCGGATGGCCAGCAGCGTCAAGCACTCAATGAAGACGACGTGATCACGGCTGCCGACGCCCTCGACGGCGAGGTTGAATCTGTCGCCGTCTCGCTTCTTCATGCCTATCAAGACGCCACGGACGAACGGCGGATCGGCGATCTCCTGGAGCAACGAACCGATCTCGAGGTGTCGCTGTCAAGCGAGATCATGCCGGAGATTCAGGAGTACGAACGCACCCTCGCGACGGTGATCAATGCCTACATCGGTCCCATCGTCACCGATTATGTCGATGCGATTACCGACCGACTTGCAGCCGCTGGCGTCGACGCCCCACTGCGCCTCATGCAGGCCGATGGTGGAGTCGTGACGCCGGATCACCTCGATGGACGGAGCCTTCGATTGATCAATTCCGGCCCAGCGGCTGGGGTAATCGGTGCCCGGCATGCAGCAGCACAACTCGGGTTGGATGACGTTATCACCCTCGACATGGGCGGCACCAGTGCCGACGCCTGTCTCGTCCGCAATGGGGAGATGGAGACCACGACAGAGGGTGAACTCGACGACATCCCGTTGCAATTTCCGCAAGTTGACGTCCGAGCCGTGGGCGCCGGCGGCGGGTCGATCGCGTGGCTCGATCCAGCGGACGTTCTCAAAGTGGGGCCAAAGAGCGCGGGCGCGGACCCCGGTCCGGCGTGCTACGGACAAGGCGGAACCGAGCCGACAGTCACGGACGCCGCACTCTTGCTCGGCTATCTCGATCCGGGGTACTTCCTTGGCGGGGAGATGACGCTTGACGTCGATGCGGCCGAGACGGCGATCGGTCAGCTTGCCGGCGCGCTCGATCGCGAGCCCACCGCTCTCGCGGAAGGCATTCTCGATATCGCCGCGACGAATATGCGGCGGGCGATCCGACTTGTGACTGTCGAGAAGGGCTACGATCCGCGTGATTTCGCGCTCGTCTGTTACGGCGGCGCCGGTCCGCTATTTGCGACCCGGCTGGCCCGCGAACTCGATCTCGAGCGGGCCCTCATTCCGCCAGCCCCCGGCGTCCTGTCCGCATCGGGGCTTTTGACGGCCGATCTGGAATGTGGGGTTTCGCGAACTGACTTGATGATCGTCGACGCCGACGAGCGAGACCGGATTGCCGAGCTCTATGCCGACCTGGAAGCGGAGGCCAGAAGTGTGGTTTCGGACGCCACGGAGATCCGCCGGTTCGTTGATGTCCGCTATGCCGGCCAGACATCGAAGCTACGAATTCCGTTTCCGGATGGACCTGTGGACGCTGCCTCGGTTCGGTCTCTGGAGGAGCGATTCCATGACCGCTACGCGAGTATCTACGGCCACGCTCGGCGCGAGGAGCCGGTTGAGGCGGTCACCTGGCGACTCCGGGCTATCGAGCCGACCGCGGATATCGAACAGCGCGCGGGTGTCTCGGATGGTCGCTTGGCGGATGCTCGCAAGGGCGAGCGTGAGGCGTTCGCGGATGGGAAATTCCGAACACATGACGTCTATGACCGGAGCTCACTTCCGGCGGGTGCAACATTCGAGGGGCCGGCGATCGTCGAAGAGGCGGAATCGACGGCAGTGCTCGGTCCGGAGAGTACGACCCGGGTGACCGAACAGGGTACCCTCGTCGTCGAGTTGGATTAGAGATCCAATTCCATACTAGCCACCCGTAGTTTTTTCCCCAAAGCGCCCCAGAAACGTTGGCATGCGGGGGGAGGGTCGCCGACTGCAGAGCGGGACGCTCGTCGCACTCGCACTCGCTGGGCTGGTGATACTGTCGGGCTGTCAAGCATTCGTCGGCCCA
>JBDGPQ010000132.1:0-11614 GCA_042219595.1 Haloarculaceae archaeon | reverse complement strand
TTGCACGCGTTCAACGCCGAACTCAAAGACGACGTCGTCTATCTGTGGACGCTACCGATGTTTCATGTGAATGGATGGGGAAGCATGTACCATATTACGGGACTCGGGGGGACGCATATCTGTCTCCGGGAGTTCGACCCCGCCACAGTATTCGAGCGGATTCGAGAGCACGACGTCTCGTATCTGTCCGGGGCGCCGACGGTTCTGAACCGATTGCTCGAGTACGAGGACCGACATGATGAGCTCACGACAACTGGGGACTCGTCAGTAACGATCTCGACGGCCGGTGCGCCCCCACCACAGGCGACGATCGCGTCGATCGAAGACGACTTCGAGTGGGATTTGATTCATTTCTACGGACATACTGAATCCGGCCCGTATATGACGAGCCATGCACCGAAACGGATCGATCAACGTGGTCGGATGGAGATCAAGCCCAAACAGGGTCTTCCCGGACTGACCCAGCAGGTCCGTGTCGTCGATGCCGAGGGCGAGGACGTTCCCCGCGACGACGAGACGATCGGCGAAGTGATCTTGAAAGGCAATCTCGTTTTCGACCGATATTGGGACAAGCCCGAAGAGACCAACGAGGCGTTTCACGATCGGGTGGACGGGTGGTTCCACAGCGGCGATCTCGGAACGCTCGACGAGGACGGCTTCCTCACTCTCAAGGACCGCAAGAAGGATATCATCATCTCCGGTGGGGAGAACATTTCCTCGATCGAAGTTGAGGACGTAATCTACGACCTCGAGGCCGTCGCCAAAGCCACCGTCATCCCCATTCCCCACGACGAGTGGGGCGAGACGCCGAAAGCGCTGATCGTCCTCAAGCCGGACGCCTCACTTACCGAGGAGGAGGTGATGGAGCATTGCCGTGAGCGGTTAGCGAGCTACAAGCTGCCGTCAGTTATCGAGTTCGTCGATGACCTGCCCGAGACGGCCACAGGCAAAGTCAAGAAGCACGAACTCCGGGAGGAACACTGGGCAGACGAAGAGCGGATGATCGGCGGCTGACCGCGACGGGATTTATTAGGATCCCACGTCAGGTGGCCGGCGATGGTCGAATCAGCTTCCCCGCACATCCATGTCGAACACGATGGCAGTGTTGCCGTCGTCACGATTGATCGACCGGACCGCCTGAATGCGTATTCGCCTCCGATGGCCGCGGCCATCGCAGACCTCTGCTACGACCTCGATCACGACTCGGACGTCAGAGCGGCTGTCATCCAGGGGGCGGGTGAGCGAGCGTTCTGTGCGGGTATGGACATCGAAACCTATCTCGAACTCAGTGACGAAGAGGGAGTCGGTTCGATCGAGACGCTGCTCGAATCCACACGAAACACACACCGGTTCGTCACGGCGCTTCGAGAGGTCGAACTGCCGATCGTGGCCGCAGTCTCCGGGTATGCCTATGGCGGCGGGATGGACCTCGCACTGGCCTGCGACTTTCGTATCGTCGGTGCCGAGGCGAAACTCGCCCAGCAGTACGTCAAAGTCGGCCTCGTTCCGGACGCCGGTGCCTACCTGCTCCCGCGACTCATTGGGGAAGCACGAGCCAAGGAGCTGATCATGACTGGCGATCCGATCGATGCCGAGCGGGCCGTCGAACTGGGTCTCGCCCGTGAACACATCGAGGGCGATGCGGATGACGTCCGGGAGGCTGCCCGCGCATTCGCTAGCGACCTCGCCGATGGCCCGACAGTCGCCATCGGAACGGCCAAAGGAATGGTCAACGAATCCTTCGAAGTGTCGCTTGAAACGGCCCTTGCCCACGCCATCGACGGAGAACGGACCTGCCACTCGACCCGCGATCATCACGAGGCGATTCAGGCCTTCGATGCGGGGCGCGATCCAGAATTCGCTGGCGAATGAAGCGGCCAGCGTCATCCGCTAACCGGTCAATGGAGCGATCGGAGTGAGCAAGTGGCGTCTCGGCGCCGTCGGCGGCGCCTATGCGGTGCTCTTCGGCAACTTCCTGCTGTCCCTGTTTATCGCGGCGACGCAGATCATGCCAGCGAGCGTGCTCACGCCGATCATGGCGGATCTCACCGTCTCGCCGTCAGCTGCGGGTCTTCTAGTCAGCCTGGCTCTCCTCTCCCCAGCGTTGCTCGCCCTCCCGGTGGGATATGCGCTTGATCGCGTCGACAACCGTGGGGTGCTGCTGCTCGGGACGGTGATCGTCGTCGGGACTAACCTGTGGGCGTGGGACGCCGCACTCGCGGGCGCGTTTGTGCCGTTGCTTGGCGCGCGCTTCCTCACTGGTGTCGGGATCATCATGACGTGGACGGCTGGCGCAAACATGGTGACAGCCGCTTTCGACGGCCGCAATGCGGCAACAGCCACGGGCGTCTTCACGGCAAGTGCGCCGCTCGGTTATGTCGTCGGGCAGGCACTGCCACCAGTCGTCGCGGGCTGGTGGGGATGGGAGGCCAACTTCCCCGTCTTTGCGATCGCGTCAGCGGTGTCGTTCGCGGTATTTGCAGTCACAGCGTTCCGGACGGCGAGTCGCGCGGAGACCGATCGACGAGCGAACTTTGCGGATTTTCGTCGGGTTCTCTCCAGCCGGGCAGTGTGGTTCGTCGCCGCGATGTCGTTCGTCGCCTACTCACTCAACCTCTTTTTCAACAGCTGGATGCCGACATACCTGACGGAGCGGCTTGGGTACTCAGTGGCGGAGTCCGGCCTGCTCGTCGCGCTGTTTCCCGCCATGGGCGTGATTGCACGTCCGAGCGGCGGTATCGTCTCAGATCGAGTCCTCGGCGGTCGACGCCGACCCGTTCCGCTCCTATCCTTTCTCGTGACCGTTCCACTCGTCGTCGTCCTCTGGGCGATCGACGCACCATTGGTTGTCGTCGCAATTCTGGTGCTTGGCGGCTTTTCAGTCCAGCTCGGTATCGGGATCTACTACACCTACATCCGCGAGTTGGTCGAAGACCGCGTCGCCGGCAGTGCGATCGCCGTCCTCTCGATGGCGTCGTTCGCTGGCGGGTTTGTCGCACCGGTCTTCGCTGGCTGGCTCATCGAAACCACCGGCGCATACCTCACCGCCTTTCTCTTCGCCATAGCCCTCGCGGTGGCGGGCGTAGGCCTCGCCTGGGGCTCCCCGGAATCGTCCTGAGCCGCGGCGGAGCGAGGGCACCTTTATAGCCGTTCCGAGACACCTCCCCGCCGTCATGCCATCCACTCGCGTCGGCTACATCGGTGTCGATCACCATCACCGTGATCCCTACTTTCAGGTTGCCTCGCGTCTGCCGGTCGACATCGTCGCGCTCTGCGAGCCCGGCAAGGAGTACAGCGCCGCAAACATCCAGCCAATGCAGGATCGCCCGGATGAAATCGCATCGGAAGGGGCCGACACGGCGACGATTGCCGAGCAGGCCGAGATTTACGCGGATCCGGACGCAATGATCGCCGAGGCGGACCTAGACGTCGTCTGGATTACCTACAGAAATGATCGCGTGCCCGGACTGGTTGAGACGGCGGCTGAGAATGGTGTCGATGTCCTCTCCGAAAAGCCAATCGCGCGGACGGCCGGAGAGTTGGAGGCTGCTGCTGAGCGCGCTCGCGAGGCGGGGATCACTGTCGGGGCGACCTACTTTTATCGGTATAACCCAGTCGCCCAGGAATTAAAACAGCGCGTGGATCAAGGGTTCTTCGGCGACCTGTGGGCGGTCGACGGTCGCTACGTCGGCAGCAAACTCGACTATCGCGGCCCGGACCACTACCTCTACGATCCAGCAGCCAGTCGTGGAGGATCCCTGCAATGGATCGGCCTCCACTGGGTCGATCTCATAATGTACGTGCTTGAGGACCCGATCGAGCGCGTCTGTGCCCGGACGGAGTTCGACGATCTCGCAGATGTGGAGGCCGGCACAGCGCTCCTGTATGAGACCGCTGGGGGCGTCACTGGAACGTTCCAGACGGGATACTACCTGAGTGACCCCATCAAAGACAGCCACTTCACGATTTACGGGACCGACGCGACCGCGGACTCCCCACTCCATAACAATGGCCGCGGGGGTAATTCCACCGTGCCGCTGTCGATCCGCTCCGACCGCGACGAGTGGGTGGGAACGCCTGGACGCGACCTCGATGTCGAATTCAGCTACGACCGGTTCCCTGCATGGGGAGATTACGTCCTTGACTTCTTCGGTGACTACTTTGCAGGCCGGGAGTCGGGATCGGTACCAGCCGATCTCGACGATGCGCTTCGCGTCCTTCGGGTTCTTGATGCCGCATATGAGTCGGTCGACGAGGACGGCTGGATCGACGTCTAGCAGCGGCGACCGCTCCGCCACCGTGCACTGTACTCCGGGCGTGGGTTTATCGTGGTGGGCCAACAGGTGCCGCGAATGGCAACTGTTCTGGTCGCCGGCGGCACGCTGGTGACCCCAGAGGACAGATTTGCGGCCGACATCGTCATCGAAGACGGGACGATCGCTGCGATCGACGCTGATGCCAGCATCGACGCCGACAAAACGATCGATGCCGCCGGGCAGTACGTCCTTCCGGGCCTGATCCATCCACACTGCCATTTCCGCGATCCCGGGCTTACGCACAAGGAGGACTTCTACACTGGCCAGCGGGCGGCCGCTGCGGGCGGCTACACGTTTACGATCGATCAAACGAATACGGAGCCACCGCCGACCGATCTCGAGGCGTGGAACGAGAAGCGCGAGCGCGCGCAGGAGTTGTGCATCCTGGACCACAACCACTACGCTGCAGCGCGATACCCGGAAACGATCGCCGAACTCGCAGAGACGGGAACGGTCGGGTTCAAGATCTTCAATACCCGCCATCCGACCGATACGTATCCCTATGATAACGAACTCGCCGTGACGGATCGTGGGCTCCTCTTCGAGCTATATGAGCGGATCGCGGCCGCGGACCTTCCCGTGGCGGTCCATCATGATCAGAGCGATTGGGTGAAGCACGTCGTCGAGCGGGACTACATCGAGCCCGGGAAAACGACGGCTGCCGATCTCCACGAAGCCTACGACCGCGGGGTGCTCTACGGACACGGGATGGTCATGGGACTCGCAGCGTCACTCCACATCGCTGAGCTTGCCGGAGTCGAATTGTACGTGCTCCACGCGGGGATGATGAAGGACGGCGATTATGAGCTCATTCGCGCTGCGCGCGAACGTGGCCAGACAGTGCATGCCGAGCTCGAACTTCTTCCCTTCCAGGTTGACGAGGACCGTCGTGCCGAGTATGGCCCGTATGCCGTCGTCTCGGGAAAGGATCCCGACCGGGCGGCAAAGCTAGTCAACGAGGGCTGGGCGACGACCATGGTCAACGAACATGCGCCACATACCCCGGATGAGATCGAGCCCGGGTGGGAGGATGCGTGGCATATCCCGCTTGGCCTCATGGGGGCCCAGGAGCACCTCCCCCACGTTTTGACATGGGTAAACGAGGGCCGTTTCGAACTCGAAGACGTCGTGCGGCTCGAGGCGCGGAATCCAGCCCAAATCTTTGGCCTGTATCCGCGCAAAGGCTCACTCCAGGTTGGAACCGATGCAGACCTCACCATCGTCGACATGGACATGACCCGCCGCTTTACCGACGACGACGTCGAGTCAAAGAGTGGGTGGACGCTCTTCGATGGCGAGCGCTTCGACGGATGGCCCGTCCGGTCGATCGTCCGCGGCACAACCGTCATGGCTGATGGTGAAATCCGTGTGGATCAGGGCTACGGCGAGTTCGTCCCGCGCGGCGAATAGCCAGGACACGTCTGAACGCCCCGCCGGTGGTGCGGGGTCGACTCAGGCCGCCGCGGCTGCCTCCTCACCTGCGGTCCGAGCCGAGTTGAAAAGCCAGAGGTGGTGGTGGCCATGGCCTACTCGTAACGGGCCACCCGCGGTATCACCCACCGCATAGAGCCCGCGGATCGGAGCGCCATCGCCATCGAGCGCTTCGAGGCGGGTGTTCACAGCGACCCCGCCGTCGGTGATGAGCGCGTACGTCCCGATAGGCCCCAGTGCATAGAAGGGCGGCTCTACAAGCGGCTCCGTGAAGTCCATGCGCCCGAAGCGATCCGGTCGTTCCCACCGAGCAGCGGCGTTGAACTCCTCGATGGCCTCCTCGAGTACGGCTGGTTGCATGTCTGTTGCTGCCGCCAAGTCGGCCAGCGTCTCACCGCTAGCGAGGTACTCGGTCTCGGCATAGTCGTCAACATATCCATAGGCGATGCCGGGAAACGTCGAGAGGTAGTCCGGCCAGCCCGAGAATCGCTCCGCCAGCTGGCCATCAAAAACAGCGTAACAGGTCCCCCCGGCATCGCGTGTCGCATCGAACAGTTGATCGTGATCCGACAGCTCGTTGACAAACCGGTCACCCTCCGGAGTCACGATCGCACCACCCGCGGCCGCGATCGCACCGAGTTCGGGTGACGTCCAGAGTGGTCCTCCGACCCTGAACGATCGCGATAAGAGATCCATATTGACGAGTTCGGCCCCGACCTCGCGTGCCAACTCCTGTCCAGCACCGGACCCGAATTCGGCAAATGGCGGCGCAGTATCGTCGGCGGTGAATTCGGTGCGGAGCGCCTGGTTCGCGTAATACCCACCCGTGGCGAGGATGACCCCGCCATGTGCGGCATAGATCCCGCCATCGGCGTCGCGAACGCCAACGACGCGCCGGCCGTCCATGAGGAGATCCCTGGCTGGCGTTTCAAGCTCCACCGCCCTGGTGTTTGGCTGGACGTTATGCATACGTGGTACGCGGTGTGGCGGCTCCGGGTGTGGTCCGGAGTACTCGAGGCCGAGATCACGAAGCCAATCGAATGTATCAGGCCCGCGTTCGACCATCAGCCGTCGGAGATCGGGCCGATCCCGCGCTACGAGTTCCCGGCGGTTCGTCACCGGGTCGTACCGGCCAGCAGCCGCTGCTTCGGCGATGAATTTGTCGATATCATCGAAGTGGGCTTGGACTGAGTCAGAGACCCCTGCATCCCGTTGGTGGGGCGTCTCGGCGACCGAATAGCTCCCGATGGCTCGCGCCGTGACGCCGCCCACACTGTCGTCGGCTTCGAGTATCAACACGTCAGACACGGTCTCTGCCGCCGCGATGGCGGCCGTCATGCCTGCGCCACCGCCGCCAACCACGACAACATCGGCCTGTCGATCCGGATCCTCCATGGATCCCCGGGGAACACCAGCCACTTAGCCCTTCGCGTGGGGTAATTTGAAGAGCCATCCTGCCGTTCTACCGACATGCCCGAAACCGGCACACTGGCATATCTCGAATCCCCGGAGAACGTCGAATTGCGGGAGTACCCTGTTCCCGAGCCGGAGCCAGGCGGTGTCCTGACTGAAGTCGAGCAGGCGAACGTGTGTGGGTCGGAGCTGCATATTTGGCGGGGCCATCATCCGAAAGTCAAGGAGGGTGTCCTCGGTCATGAGGCGTTGTGTCGTGTCGCCGAGCTCGGCGACGGGGTAGAAACCGACTACGCTGGAGAGCCGGTCGCCGAGGGTGACTTGATCGCGCCAGCGTACTTCATCACCTGCCGACGGTGTGCGGCGTGTCAGGAGGGTGAATTCAATCTCTGTGAGAACGCGTATCGCCATTGGTCGAAGTCACCGGAAGAACCGCCACACTTCCACGGGACCTTCGGGACGCACTACGTCATCCACCCGGATCAGTACTTCTACAAAGTGCCAGAGGGACTCGACCCGACGATCGCTGCGGGGGCAAACTGTGCGCTTTCGCAGATGCTTTTCGGGATCGATCGTGTCGGCCTCGATGCAGGGGAGACCGTTGTCGTCCAAGGTGCTGGGGGCCTCGGCCTCAACACCACTGCGATCGCAAAAGAGCGCGGTGCGGAAGTCATCGTCGTTGAGGGCGTCGATGGCCGAATCGACCGCGCGGAGGCCTTCGGTGCAGACCACATCGTGGACTTTCGTGAGTATGACAGCGTCGACGCGCGTGTGGACCGGGTCCAAGAACTGACGGGCGGTCGTGGTGCGGATGTCGGCGTCGAAGTTGCAGGTGTCCCGGAGGCGTTTGCCGAAGGCGTGAAGCTCGTCCGCCCCGGGGGACGGTATCTGGAGATCGGGAACGTGAGTCCCGGAATCACCACCGAGTTCGACCCCGGCGGACTCACGCGATCGATGGTCGATATCTACCCGGCGATCCGGTATGATCCGTGGTATCTTCGGAAGGCGCTCGCGTTCCTCGACGAACACGCCGACGACTACCCGTATGATGTTCTCATCGACTCGGAATTCGACCTCGTCGACGTGACGGAGGCCCTGCACCGATCGGATGACCGGGCAGTGACACGGGCGACGCTCCGACCGCACTGACCCAGGGCGGAGGTTTATGCACGCCACCGTCGAGTGCGGTCGATATGGGGAGCGTCGACTACGACTTCGGCGGTGAGACGGTCGTCGTCACCGGCGGCAGTTCAGGTATCGGTCGTGCAATGGCCCAGGCGTTCGGGGCAGCCGGCGCGACCGTTCTGATCGGGGATCTGCGCGAGCAACCACCAGACGAGGCAGCCCCGACCCACGAAATCATCGAGGAGGCTGGCGGCACGGCGGCGTACGTCGAGACCGACGTCGCGGATCCGGATGACATCATCGATCTCATCGATGCCGCGCGCGAGTACGGCGGCGTGAGCATCATGGTCAATAACGCAGGCATCGTCGACCGCAGTGGTCTGCTCGAGGCCAGTGCCGACGATTATGACGCGGTACAGGCGGTCAACGCTCGCGCCGTCATGCTCGGGTGCCGGTACGCCGGCGAGGATATGATCGAACGGGACGTGGCCGGATCGATTCTCAATACGGTCTCGATTTCGGCGGAGTTCTCGCTATTCGACCACATCATCTACGATGCCGCCAAAGGTGCGGCGAAGATGATCACCCGGACAGCCGCGCTGGAACTCGCGGAGTATGGGATTCGCGTGAATGGCTTGGCGCCTGGGTTCACGGCGACGAACCTCTCTCCAGGTGGGCCGGATGGGCTCCGCGAGACGGTCGAGGCGGGTGAGACGCTCAAACCAGTGCCGATGGGGCGGGCAGGCGAAACGCCGGAGATCGCTGAGCCTGCACTCTTCCTCTGTTCCGACGGCGCGTCGTACGTCACCGGCGAACTGTTCTTCGTGGACGGTGGGTATCAGGTGGTGTGATCACAGCGCTCAAGACGGCTCCCAACGACCGGAGGAGCATGCCAACCGACGACGTTGCAGCGATCGAGCGGCTAAAGCACGAGTTCTGCTACGCGACTGACGACCTCGATACCGAGCGGATGCAGTCGCTTTTCATCGAGGACTGCCGGCTCGATACGCCGCTTGACGAGCCCGCAGAAGGTCATGAGGGCATTCGGCGGTACTTCGAGTGGTTCGCCGACCAAGAGTACCAAGACCGCGCTCATAACGTGTTCAACCCCATTGTGGAGGTGGACGACGACACTGCATCGGGCGAGTGGTACTATACTGTGGTGTACACGCTGCCGAACGAGAACCTCGAATATGGCCATGGCAAGTTCGAGGATGAGTTCGTCCGAACCTCCGACGGGTGGAAGTTCTCCGCGGTAAGGGGCCGACGCCGGATCACCCGTGAACTTCAGGCCAAACGGCTCCCCTAACAGCATCACCGGAACCGACCGCCGACGGCGCCAGCGTTTATGTCCGTGGCTGGGGAACCGAGCCAACGATGCACGATCAGATCGACTTCACTGACGATACCGTCATCGTGACGGGTGCTGCCCGTGGGATCGGCCGCGGCGTTGCCGAGGCGTTCGCTGATCACGGCGCACACGTGTTTTTTCAAGCAGAAGACGGCATACGAGATCACAGCTGAGAATGCGGGCACCGCCGAGTTTCGGTACACCGACGTGAGTGATTACGAATCCTGCGGCGACACGGTAGAGGCCGCAGTCGCGGAAACCGGTGGGCTCGACGTGTGCGTCAACGTTGCGGCCGGTGGACTCGACAACGCGAGCGATCTCAACCAGCCGTTTATCGAGGAAGAACCCGCGGACTGGGAACCGCAGTTCCAAGTAACGCTCCGTGGGCCGATGAACATGGCACACCACGCGATACAGGCGATGCGTGATGATGGCGGTGGTGCCGTGATCAATTTCGCGTCGGATTCCTATCAGGGCCAAGACCCGAACCTGGCAGCCTATGCGACAGCAAAAGCTGGCGTCGTGGCGTTTACGAAAACCATCGCGAAGGAACTCGGTGAACACGGCATCCGCGTCAACTGCGTCTCTCCAGGAACCACGTGGACGCCATCGACGGAGTCATGGCTCGAGGAATACGGGGATCGGGTGGTCGAGAGTTACCCCCTGGGCCGGTTAGGGAAGCCGGCTGATCACGCGAATGCCACCCTCTTTCTTGCCAGCGACGCGGCTGACTGGGTAACCGGCCAAGTCTTATCGGTGAACGGCGGATTCATCTAGCGCCGCAATCGGTTTGGCATCGGCCGGCCTCGCGGGGACTATGCACCCGAAGATCCAGATGAGCGAGGCGGAGCGCGACGAGTTTCTCACAGCTCGGAAAACCGCTCGGGTTGGATCGATTTCGCCTGACGGTTACCCCCATAACGTCCCCGTCGGATACTGGTGGCGTGACGAACGGCTATACTTCCCATCCGATGAGGCCGCCCAAAAGGTGGCGAATTGCCGTCGAGATGGCCGTGTCTGTGTCGTCGTTGACGAGGGTACCGCCGGCGATGACTACGACACCCTCGCCGGAGTCATGATGCAGGGCGATGCGACAGTCTACGACGAAACCGGCCACGATCGCGTCACCCATCAAGCCCTGATGGAACACCTTTTCGACGGCGGTCCGGTCGCCGATCAGGAGCGCTACGATCGTGTCGACCGTGTCGTCGTCGAAGTCGAACCCCACAACATCGTGACCTGGGATTTCAGTAAGGTCTAGCGATACCGGTATCGCTGCTTCTTCCCCGTCGCGGTGCGTTGGATTTCGTCGACAAAGTGCCACTCACGTGGTCGCTTGAAATCCGCGAGGCCGTCATGGTCGCGACAATAGGCATCGAGTTCGTCGGCATCGATACCGCTCGCGACAACATGTGCTGACACTCGCTCACCCCATTCTTCGTCCGGAACACCGACGACGACAGCCCCTGCGACGTCTGGATGGTGCTCGAGGACCTCCTCGACCTCAACAGGTGACACGAGTTCGCCACCGGAGTTAATGAGGTCATCCGCTCGGCCGGTGACGACAAGATAGCCCTGCTCGGTAATGTAGCCAATATCGCCGGTATAGAACCAGCCGTTGCTCGTGGCCGCGGCTGTGGCCGCCGCGTCGTCATAGTAGTAGTCAAATAACGTGTCACCAGCGACGATCACTTCGCCGC
Source organism: Haloarculaceae archaeon (assembly GCA_042219595.1). GTDB lineage: Archaea > Halobacteriota > Halobacteria > Halobacteriales > Haloarculaceae > CAYLJD01. The sequence goes on along the minus strand of JBDGPQ010000132.1, from coordinate 278 downwards.
GTTCACCCACCGGCACGGTTTCGTCCGGGGGAACATCACGACCCGGTTCGGATCGGATAACCCGGATCTGCTTGTCCTGGTTCGGCCGACCGACAGTCCCCGCGTGCTCTGGGAGGTCATCGGGCCGGAGCACTGTATCCGTGAGCGTCTCGGTGGTGCCGTAATCGTTGTAGATGTTTGGCGTGAGTGTGTTCAGAAACGTCTCGGCGTCCGATTGCGTCAGGGGCGATCCCATATTGATCCAGCACTCGACCGATGACAGGTCTCGCTCCGACACG
>JBDGPQ010000042.1:8596-11740 GCA_042219595.1 Haloarculaceae archaeon | reverse complement strand
CGCCTCGATGCCTGCGGTGTCGCCGGCGCCTGCGGTGCCGGCTGCCAGCGGGACCTCCGGTCCCGCCCTGCCTGCGTCGTCGGGCGACGACCGAGGCGGTCTCGCACGTTCGCAGTCCGCCAGGGTGGTGTTGATCTCCTGATCTTGAATCGGCCCGCCCCGCTCGCCGCTCGCGCCCGACGGCGCAACCGAAGGCGCTCGCGGCAGCGCGCAGGCGTGGTCGACGGAAGACGGGGTGGGCGCCAGGACAAGCTGAATTCCCATGAGCCAGCGAGTCATCAGTCCAGCAGCATCGGTCGACGGACAGGCGGTCGAACAGGAGCGAGAGCGGGAATTGCGGCCGTCGGTCGACCAGGAGATCCAGGCGAAGGTCGACTCGAACCACCCGGACGGGATCGTCCAGGAGTACGCACACCTGCCCCTTGAGCAGGAAGAGCGGATCAGGGCACGAGAAGCGGAACTCGAACGGATCAGTGCGCAGGCCGAGCTGGGCGGCCAGGATGGTCGGGCGGAGCGGACCCGGGAGGTCGTCGTCGAACGACGGCGAACGAGTCGCCGAATCCAGGAAGCCCCTGATCCACGAGAGGGACTTTCGAAGGCAGACCTCGCACGGGTTAACTCGAAAGCGAAAGAGATCGCCGAGCGGGTGGCCGACGGGCCGTGCCGGGCGGCGGTTGCCCGGTTACTCGCAGACCGGGTTCGGTCGGGCCAGGGCCTGCCTGAGGCGGTCTTCGAGACGCTCGACGAACAGCTGGAGGAAGCCAATTCAATCATCCCGATCGCGGAGGTCCCAGAGGTCGACTTGCCGGAGGTCAGTGTCGAGGGCGAGATCGTGGAACTGTGGGAACCAAGTAGCCATGCGATTCAGCATGTTGGGCTTATCGCGGATGAGACGTTGAACATCAAGTTCACAGTCTGGAAGAAGAGTCGGCAGACGAAAGTTCGAAAGGGCCATCGAGTGCGGTTCCGGGCGGCGAAGAAGGACTCGTACCGGGGTCGGTGCTCGATCGCGCTGACCTCCCACAGCCGGATCGTCTTCCCCGACCGGGTCGCCTGGTGGAAGCGATAGCTGGGTGAGGACGTGTAAACCCAGTCAGATAATCGGAATTCGACCCGCTTTCCAGCTTAATTGGAAGTGATTGGTGCCCTATGGCGATCGGCCGGATGGAAGGGCGGGACCGGTTTTGGTAGTCCTCCGTCGGAATTGGGGAGACCGAGCTCGAGAGTCTTACAACCACTCTCGCCCGACGACGTTCATCCGTTGCAACGCCGATGGTGGATACCGCTCCAGAATCTCGTGAACGACATCAGCGACTTGTGTTGCCGTCCAATCACCATCAGAGAAGAACAAGACTCCCCAGTAGTCTGATTCGTCGTAGTAGGTTTCGAAGTCGTCATCATAGGTCACGATGAGGGCGTCGTTGGCACGGTAATACCGAACGAGTGTTTGATCGTCTACCCCTTTCAGTAACTCGTCGTGGAGATCGATATGGTCGACTGTGTGGCCGTAGTTACGAAGCCGGTAGAGGACCTCGTGTTCGATGTTTTCGTCAAGCAGGACCGGTGGTCCCATCACTCATCCGGAGGCTCGATCGTCGTCTTTTCGCGTGCAGACTCGATTGCTTCCTTGCGCTGCTGATCGACCTCGCACATTTCTTCGGGATGCTCGTGGTAGTAGGCAAGCGCGTGATACACGTCAGCGATATCGAGATCGTGCCGTTCAGCGACCGTTTCTGGACGCAGTCCCAGCCCGTGGACCCGTTCGTAGACGTACCGAACGGTGATACGACTCCCCTCGATGTGGGGTTCGTCGTGGACTTCCTCAACGATGCGGGCGGACTGCTGGGCCATCTGTCAAGCTATTGGACCCGGTAGTATTTGAACATCAGGGAGCGTTACTGTGAGGAATCGTGCATGCCGCTTTGGTGACCCTCAGGTTGCATCGATCAATTCCGATCCCTCCTTGCCGGGATTGTTCACAGCGGTCGAGATCTCATACGCCTCCATATCATCAGCTTCGTAGGGGACACAGACGTCGAGCGCCTCGTCTGGCTCACCGTGGAGCCACGTGTCCTCTTCGTCACGTTCGAGGACCACAGGCATCCGGTCGTGAATCGGTTCCATGATTGTGTTCGGTTCCGTCGTGAGAATCGCAACCGTCTCGAGCGTTTCGTCACCCGATTCAAACCGGTTCCAGATGCCCGCCATCGCGAACGGATCGTTCTCTTCGAGGTAAACCCGATACGGCTGTTTGCTCCCACGCTCGCCCCGCCCCTCGTAGAAGCCGTCAGAGGGGACGAGACAGCGTCGCTCCTCGAACGCGTCTCTGAACATGTTGTTCTCTGCCACCGTCTCCGATTGGGCGTTGATCGGCCGTGGTTCTTCGTCGGTGTCGTCGGCTTAGTGGGGCAGCAGTCCCCACTCCTGCTCGACGATGTGCCCATCGTCGGAGTTCCGGATTGTGGCAATGTCGGTCCGCGGGGCGATATTGTACCGTGGCTCGTAGTCGAAGGCCACGTCTGCGCAGAAGCGCTTCGACAGGTCTTCCTGCGTGGCAAAGAGGCTGAATCGTCCGCACATGGATGATCATAGATTCTCTGGCGGGTTACGCGTACCTCCGATTACGTGACTTGGATTTTGGTTTGAGACGGTCAGCTTTGTGTTGGTTGGTAGCTGAATTTCGACTGAGTATAGACTTCCTTCGAAGATAACCAATGTGCGATCACCTCGTTGTTGCTTCGCCCGGTGAAGGGCGACGGGCGATTCAACAGTCCGGTACCTTCGAAGGTGAATTTCGATGAAGACCAGTAACAACGTCGATCGTAAATCAAATTCAGACCACCGCCGGACACCAACCCACTGTCCGGACTGTAGTGGACCTGTTCGGCCTGAATCGGGCGGAATGGTCTGTGGCCAGTGTGGACTCGTGATCGAAGCGGACCGGATCGACCACGGTCCGAAATGACGGGCGTTCGAGAGTGATAGCACGGATCGGGAACGGACGGGCGCCCCGCTCACGCCCTGGAGACATGACGGTGGGCTCTCGACCGACATCGGCCGGCATACGGACGCGAAGGGCAACGCCCTCTCGGGGCGGAAGCAACTACAGCTAAGTCGGCTCCGGCGGGACCAGTCCCGAGGCCG
>JBDGPQ010000042.1:0-8513 GCA_042219595.1 Haloarculaceae archaeon | reverse complement strand
ATTCAAGCGAGCCTCAAGGGAGGGGCTGCTTCCCGGTCGATCGATCGAAGCGATGGCGGCTGCGGTCGCACATGCCGCCTGTCGCTGCAACGGGCTTCCGCGGACGCTTAGAGGAGGTGGCCCAGATGGCTGCGGTAGAGTTCAGTCGCGGTGAAAATGGATTTCGTGTCCTGAATCGGGAGCTCGAATTGCCAGCACAGCCGGTATCGCCGAGATCATTCGTTCCGCGTTTGGCCTCGGAATTGAGCGTGCCGGAGCTGGTCCGACACCGGGCTCTGGAACTTGCGGAAAGGGGTGAGCGCGACGGCATCGCCATCGGGGTCCAACCGAGCGGTTTCGCAGCTGCGTGTCTCTATCTGGCGGGACAGGAACTTGGCTATTCTGTCACGCAGACACGGCTCGCTGACGTTGCAGTGACGTCGACTAACGGTGGTCGTTATCGTATGCTCAATCCGTGACCGGATTCTCGATATCGTGTCCACAGAGCGAGCACGTCTCGGTTTCGCGGACCTCGAACCCACACTCCGGACACGTCGTCCGTGATGTCGCCATAGGGTTTCCATATTGATGACACGATATATACTCCGCCGACGTTCAATCCCATTTTGCGCGATTAACGATGATTTAAGCTCGCGAACCCGGTCAGACGGCGATTGAAGCGGGGCATTAAACTTCCAGAGATCCGCGTGCCCTCGGGGATTGCACGGTGTTCGTCGGATAATTGAACTACTGCGCGGCGTTGGGGAAAGGATAGCACCTATAGGGATGGACGTTGTGGTAACGGATGGCAGTGGACGGGGGGATCACCGTGACAGTACGTGTTGACACGACGACCGGCGATTTCGTCGCCGACGATTCGGAACAGTTGACGGCAGATACCGCATTCGACCTGCTGAGTAACGCTCGGCGGCGGTACGTGCTCTGCTATCTGCAGAACAGGGGCGAGGCGACCGTTCGCGCGCTCTCGCGGTATACCGCCGCGTGGGAGAACGACATCGACCCAGCGGCGGTGAGTGCCCAGCAGCGCAAGCGCGCGTATACGGCTCTTCACCAAACCCACCTGCCGCGACTCGATGAGTACGGCGTCATCGAGTACGACCGCGATGGCGGGCGGGTCGAACCAGCGCCCCGGCTGGCGCTCTTCGAGGAATACCTCACCCCGCCGGATGACGATGGCCCGGAATGGCAGCGCTACTATCTCGGGATCGGACTCGCCGCGACGGTCCTCGCGGCGGGCATCATCCTCGGGGCACCCGTCCTCGAAACCGTCCAGCCCGGGGTCGCCGCCTTCGCGGTCGGTACCGCGGTGCTCGCCGGGGCGGCGGTTCATACGTATCACCTTGCGAAGCGGGTGTCACCGAGCTTCCCGGATTTGCGGCCGTCAACCGAGAGCCTCGATCCGGACGCGGCGACGCCGATTGCGGACGACTGACGACGCCGCTGCTGAGTTCGTCGGCCATCGTGTTGACACGTTCTGCGGAATTTTTGTCTCTATCGTCAAATGGACCGCGCTGCTGCGTGTACTGCTATAGGCGTGTGGATTGATTGCGTGTCAGCGCCTACAGCTGTACTCGACGGATCATGGACCGCTTGCCATGGATCAAGCCGTGATATCGAGGTGTTCGTCGAATCACCGGAGGTGCTATTGGTCGAGTCGCCAGACGAGCTGCTCGTCGAATCGTCCGAGGTGCTATTCGTCGAGTCGCCGGACGAGCTGCTCGTCGAATCGTCCGAGGTGCTGTTTGTCGAGTCACTGGACGTGGTATTGGTCGAGTCGTCGGAGGTGCTACTCGTGGAGTCGTCGGATGTACTGTTCGTCGAATCGCTTGACGTGGTATCCGTCGAGTCATCCGACGTCGTGTTTGTCGTATCGCTGGACGTCGTGTTTGTCGAGTCATCCGACGTACTGTTCGTCGAGTCACTTGATGTGGTGTTCGTCGAGTCGTCCGAGGTGGTATTGGTAGTGGTGCTCGACGTGGTATTCGTCGAATCGTCCGACGTGGTGTTCGTCGAATCGCTCGATGTGGTGTTGGTCGAGTCGTCTGAGGTGGTATTCGTCGAATCGCTCGTTGTGGTATTCGACGAGCTATCGGTTGACGGGCTCGTGGAATTATCCGACGTGGTATTCGTTGACTGATCCGCTGTACTGTTCGTTCCTGAATCGGCCGTGCTATTCGTCGTATTCGTGCCGGAGACGGTACTATTGGTCGACGTGCTATCGGTAGAGTTGTTCGTTGTACTGCTCGTGCCGGTGGAACTCAGCGTCAAGGTACCACCGGTCCCACTGGAGGTGGAGCCGTTTGTGGAATTCTCGGTTGACGTGAGTGCAGTTCCGCCCTGAGTCCAATCCGTGTCAGCCGAGCCGGTATGCTGATTCGCAGCGGCGGTCAGGACTGCCCGCTCTGTGTCCACTAAGTAGGCGCCGCTTTGGGCCATCGTCAGTGTTGCCACCAAGAAGAGCGCAAGGAGAGCGACACCAGTTCGTGATCGAGTCGTCATCGGTCAAACACCTGTCCCTTCGGGCGTTTCCGAAGTGGCGTCGCGCTCTGCGCGCCGCTGCGTCCACCAGAGTTGGAGCCGGACGATACCCAGCAACACGAACCCAACGGCCCCGCCGCCGGCGACCATACCCGACGCGATCGAGGACTGCTGGATCATGAACCACCCAGCCAGTGGCACCGCGAGCAGGAGCGCGAACAGCGCCACCGTCGCATCGCCGGCCACCAAACCGGCCGGTGGTGGCGGCAGATCGTCCCCGCGCCGCCGGATCTGCAGTCGGGCGGCCCCCAGCAAGATGAGGGCAACGCCACTGCCGCCAGCCACCGTCGCGGCGAGGGGCGACCCGTGTTGTATGGTCATCCATGCGCCGTAAGCTGCAAGGACCAGCAGGACGATTGGGGTGAGCCGGAAAACCCGGGGATCGAGGCCGTCCGCTGTCGCGGGTGCCGGTTCCGTCTCAGAGGCGGCCGACCGGCGGTCAGTCTTAAGGGTTGCACCGCCGCTTCCGACCGCAGCGCCCTCTGCCAACGCATGGGTGGTGGCCAGTGGTTCGGCACTCGCCGCGGTCGAGCGATCGTGCGTTTCGGAGCGGCCGAGTCGCGTATAGACTTCGTTGAGTATGAGCAGCGTGAGGGGAATCAGGACGAGCGCATAGATGCCGAGCTGGGTTCGTGCCGCCTCGACGAGATGGCCGGCGTATGGGATGACGATCGGCGTCCCACCGATCGTCATGACCCGGCCGACCAGTTGGTCATTTGTCACTAATCCCGGATCCGGTTCGGGATTGGTATCACCTTGTGTCCGGAGTGCCGGCTCCCCATCCCTGACAACATCGACGACGCGATGGGTGGTCACACCCTGGCCGTCCGCGAACGTGACGATCTGGCCCTTCTCAACTGCCTCGACGTCGACCTCGTCGACGAGAATGACGTCACCAGGCTCGAGCGTCGGCTCCATACTGCCGGAGAGCACGACATAGCTGCGTTCCGCCCCGACCAGCTGAGGAACGGCAATCGCCGCGAAGACGGCGACGAGTGCAAGCACGAGCACCAGGAGCGTGAGCCCCACCCCCCGTCTGAGATAATGCAGCGCACGCATCGCGCCGTCAGTCACCGCCACCACCTCCGGGCGATCCGTTCCCCGGTGAGCCGCAGACGCTGTCCCACTGATCCTCCTCGAACTCGTACTTGACGCCACAACCTTCGGACTCTTTGTTCCAGTCCGGACAGGGATCCTGTGGCTTCATGTCCAGTTCATTGGCCCGATCGAGCGTGATTGCGTGCTCGCCGCGCTGGAATTCGTATTCGACACCGGGGTCGAAGCCATCCTCCGGAGCCCATAGTTCGTAACTCTGGCCGTACTTCAGGACGATAGAGTCAATCGACCGAACCGTCTGCCACCGAACGACGTCTGGCGTCCAGCTGAGATGGTTAATGTCCTTCTTGGTGATGTCACCACTGTTGTCGAGACAGAACGCGACGAAACTCGCCGGATAGCAGTCATCCCGACACTCAGCACCACACTTGACGTTACAAACCCGGCCCTTCCACGGCGACTCGGGTTCGGGCCGGTGGCGTCGCTGCTGGGCAACGAAGTCGAGCGTGACGATCTCCTCCTGCTCGACGGTGCAGACTTGCTCTGCGACGCGCCACTCGAGGCCAATGCAGAGCTCTTGACCAGGCTGAAGCGGTTCGATGGCGCCGCCGCCGGGCCCGGCGTCGAGACGTGCGCCCTTGGCGAGGCGTTTCAGCGCCTCGCAAAGGCGCATATCCTCGAGCCGTGCGCCATCGACCCGCACCACGGGCTCGTCTTCCCCGCGGGTGCCGTCACAGTCAGTATCGTACCACAGCGTCACCCAGAGTGCTCGGTATGGACCGCATGGCCGGGCGGGACAGGATGAACCCAGCCAGAGCCAGGCGGAATTGTTCCCCCCATCCTCGGGGAGGCGTAACCTAACCGACCCGCTTCCGGAATCGCCTTCGACGAGTGTCCCCAGGTCGATCGAGAGTGTGGAGCCATCCGTCGGGTCGCACTCGTCTGCCCCAGCCGCCGACCAACAGCGCTTGAGGTCGATATATCCGGTTTGCTGATCGTTCGATTGAAAGAGCACTTCGTCGGACACCACGGCCGACGTACTCCCGGCAGCAGCTGCGCCAAGCAGCCCCGTTCCGGTTGCCGCAGCGAGCACCTTCCGACGGCTGATGCCATCCGGCCGATCCGGACTCATGTTCCACCCTCCAGGTTATCGTGGACGACGACCTCGAGGTCGAATTCCACAGTGTCACCCTGGACGGCATTGCCCGTCTCGGCGGGGAGTTCCCACGCGAGTCCGAAGCAGTAGTGCTGCGGGGCCACGTCGAAGCAATCCGTACACACCCGGATGCCGTCGTTCGCGAGGATCGAGAGCACATCCCCGAGTGTGCCGTCGCCGACCGGCGGATCGAAGAATGATCGCGTTCCATCACAGGGCGAGAGCGGGCCGTCGCGCCACAATGCCGCTTCCATCGCTTCTGCGAGGTGCCCGGGTGGCGCCTTCCGTTCGGGCTCCGTTAGCGCGCCGGCATCGGTGCCCACGTTTGCTGCACGAAGATCGATGGCGAAGGGACCGCTCTCAGCCGGTGGATCAGCGAGTTCGATGCCGATCGCGAGGCGACCGCGGTCCCCGGGTAAAATATTCCCCAGCGTGAGCACTGGTCCGTCGACGTCAGGGACATATGTGGGATCGGTTTGCGAATCGAGGGCCTCCGCTTCGGTGACCGTATCATCCACACCCTGGTGTTCCTGGAGCTCGCCGTTGTAGGTCTCGAACCAGGCGACCTTCACGCGACCTTCGTCATCCGAGATTTGCGCGTAGGTATAGTGGGTGCTTGCCGTGGCCCTCGTCGGGACGACCGTGGCTATTCCGACGCCACCAACGCCCATCGTTGCGAGGAGTCGCCGCCGGGTGAACCGCGTCATCCCATCACCTCCGAAGGGTCTGTCTCACGACCGAAGATCGCGGGTACCGCGCCGAGATAGCGGTGTCTCGGCGAGCCCGCGTGCCAACCATGCCAATGTCTGTTCCCCACCACGTGACACCCACTGGCGGTCTCGAACCGCCGTGGCGGCCATGACGACGCGTCACTCCGCGTGGGCCGTTGTCTATTGTGCACTACTCCTCCGGCGGCATTCCCGAGCCGTCGTTATGGCGGCACTGTTCGGCGTAGAAGCCGAGGTTGAAGGCAACGCTATCGGCCTGGATCTCGTTGCCAACCTCGATCGGCAGCCACCATGCAAACCCGATGTGGGCCGTATCCGAAGCGGGGAAGCACTCACGTTCCCCGTCACCCTGCGGTGGGACCGGCGGCTCGTCGTCAACCTCGGTCCGATAGCAGACCTGGACGTGGCTCAGACCATACGGCTTGTCGTTGTTCGGGTTGATCGGTGTCTGGAACGTCACCTTACTCAGCTTGACCTCATCACCCTCTTCGAGGATGTTGCCGTCGCCATCCGCATCGGCCTCACAAACCCGCGCATTCGGACCGCCTTTCGTGATGACCGCAGCCACGCCGAAATCCGTCGAGATTGTGACCGTTCCAGCATCAATGTCGTGGTCCTCGATTGTCACCTCGCCGGCTGGTGTCTGGAAGGTTTGCGGGAGGGCGTCTGATTCTGGGAGATCTTCCCCTTCATCCAATTTCAGCGCACTGAACAGCCCAAGATCCGTGCATTTCGGATTCCCGCCAACAGTGGCACAGCAGAGGTACTCGGAGGACTCCGCAGATCCGGATAGCGTGCGGCCGGAGTCGGGACTCGCGGTGGGCCCCTCCGGTGGATCGCCCTCGTCAAGCAGAGTCGACGGTTCGGCATCGAGTGGCCATCCCGGTTCCCGATCCAGGATGGCGAGAACGTCCACGAGGGAGCCTTTCGCGATGAGGCGCTCGGGAGCGTTGGGTTGCGGGTCCTCGCTCTCATCGTCGTCGAAGTCCTGGCGGACATTGTCGCCCTCGCCCTCGTCGTTCCGTTCCGTATCCGGGTCCTCGGTCTCGAAGAACGTTCCATTGCGGCCGGTATCATACCAAGCGGCGGCCTGCATTTTCTGAGCGAGCTCGCCGTCGAAATCGTTCTCCGGGTCGTCAGCCGTTTGGTCTTCGTCCGGGTCATCCGCCTCCGGTTCAGTCACTCGGACTTCGTCATTTGCGACGAGATCGCCGGTCATCCAGAGGTACCCGGGGTTGTCACAGAGGTGGAGACTGAACGTCACCTCGCCGAAATCTCCGGGTTTGACGTCGGACAGCGCAACGAGGGGGTCACCCTGGTGCGCACTCGTTCGTGCGGCGGAGTCCAGTGCCGAGACATGCCCGCCATCCTCGCCTAACAGGTACCCCTCTTGCCGGAGGAACCCACATTCGTCACTCGGCGGGATCGTATCCTGTATCGCGTCATCGTTTGTATCAGGGAAGGCGTCGATCGCCGTGGTGTCCATGAAAGCCCCGAGGTCCCCTGTCGGGATGGCGATCATCGCGTCATTCGCGACCGGGAGTCCCGTATAGTCGCTTGGATAGTCCCCCTCGGTGAGTGTTCCCTCCCGAGCCATGCGAATATCTCCGACTGCGTCGGCCTCATCGGCCGACCAGTCCGAATAGTGCTCCTGGAAGTCGACGAGAAGATCGAGTTCGCCGGCGACCAGCCGATTATTCTTGAACGTCTCCTCGTCGCTGAAGTATGCGCCGGTCCCTAATCCGGCGCCAGCGGAGGCAAGGCCGACGGCTGTCAGGCCGCCGAGGACTTTCCGCCGCGTCAAGTCGTAGATTTGTGGGTCGCTGCCGTCCATCGTATACACCACCTGGCGACCGAGCCCCACCCGATCGAATCAGGTGATGCTTCACACTCCCCCAAGGGCCTTACATATGAGTCGCGTACAGGCGCTTTAATCCCGCATTAAGCCCTGTACTGGGGTCATACCCGCCGGCGGAAATTCGCCAGACGGTAGTCCAATTGGCGGGGTAGTGACTGGCTACAGTTGGATGTCGGACATGATCCCGGGTATTGCGCCGATGAATTCGTTCCTCGCTCGAGAGACCGGTGTATCAAAAGTTGGTGGCTATGGTTCGAGGTCGAGGACGAGCCGAGACCCATCGGTTAGCCGAACTTCCACATCGTCGATTGCTGCGACGAGATCCACGCCAGATTCACTCCCAGTTTGGAGGGACAGTGCCCTGACCGTCTCATCGCGGTAGTCATTTGTCAGAGAGAGATTCGCTCCGTAGCTCGACCAGTCCACCGGCCCACTCTGGATGTCAGCCATGGTGGGAAGGGGCTGGACATGGTTGCCGCCACGTCCGGTATCTGAGAAATTCAATTCGTTTGGCGCGTTGCTCGCCGTACTGAACTGGTTCCATTCCAGTGGCGTGAAGTTCGGAGACCCGCCATTAGATTGAGCCGGCAGCGCCTGTAAGCGGCTGTCATACCAGCTTGCAGCGTCGTCGCCGTCACCCTCCGGTCGGGTATAGATGGTGAGGTAGATGTCGACGCCATTGAGATCGTCTAATTCGAAAAGCCAGTAGGAGATTTCCTGAATCTCACTGACCGTGAACTCCGGCAAAACGTCGAAGTCGGAGAAGTCAGCCCCGAAGTAGAACCCCTGCTTGTACTCGAGGCGGCCATCGCCGTCAGTATCCGTGGCATCGTCCTCCCCATCCTGTCCGTGATCAACCGTGCCCCATGCACCGGCACCACGATGGGCAATCCGGTTAGTCGTGTCCCATGGCTGTGCAAAGCCGGCCCCTTGTCCCTGCGGGGAGTCACCGGTAAGCTCGATCAAGTATTCCGGTGCCATTCCCGAGCCGTCATTGTGCCGACACTGCTCGGTGTAGAGCCCAAGCGAGAATGTCGCCGTGTCCGTCTGGAGTTCGTTTCCATGATCCACGGGAAGCCACCAGGCGAACGCGACGTTGTACGCGGTTCCCGCGCGGAAGCAGGCTGTCGGGAAGGGGCCGACATCGACGCCATCAACACGTGGATTACGGTAATAA
>JBDGPQ010000026.1:0-12021 GCA_042219595.1 Haloarculaceae archaeon | reverse complement strand
AGACTGCTAGCGTTCCGGTCGTCACCACCGCTGGGGCGGTCCTCAGGGCATTTATTGCGCTCGATATCGATTCGGTTGCTGTTCACACGCCATATCCGACGCAGATGAACGAACGTGAAACCGCATTTATCGAGGATGCGGGCGTTGACGTCGTCGATATCGACGGCCTGGGATTACGCTCGACGACGGCCAAAGGTGAAGTCACGCCGGAGAGTGTGTATCGCCACGCTCGCGCGATCGATCAGTCGGACGCCGACGCAATCTTTGTCAGCTGCACGAATTATCGTACCTTTGAGGTGATCGAGCGGCTCGAAGCTGATCTCGAGAAACCTGTTGTGACGAGCAATCAAGCAACACTGTGGAATACCCTGGCCATCGGTGGCGTAGACGATGCCACGGTCGCGCTTGGTACGCTTTTCGAGCATGCCATCCCCGACCTGAATATCGCTGTAGAGACCGCGCTAGCGGACGACTAGGGTTGGACGTAAATGCCGTTGTAGACGCCGCGCTTGCCGGTCGGATCGGCAGACACGACGACTCTGTCGGCGACTCCATCGTACGCGTCCGCGACGTGTGATTCGATCTCGGACAGCGGAGCCTCGATGGCATAGTCGTCAAGCATTGCATCGGGGACAACGTCTGCCATGGCGTCCCAGGCACCTTCCCGAGAGAGCTCATGAAGCCGGTCATGCTTATCGTCCCACCCGTGATGTTCGAGAACTGGCCGGTAGTCCGGCGTGCTTCCATAGAACGCGATCCGTCGTCGCACTTGTTCGCGATTCGCAGCAAGCTCTTCATCAGTGGATCCGGTGATCACGAACGGACTCGCAGAAACTGTGACCGCATCGAGTGACCGGCTCGCTGCCGAGGCGCCTGCTTCTAGATGGGGAATCACGTGCTCGTTGACGTATGATGGCGAATTGAACGGATGGAGCAGAATCCCGTCACACATGCGGCCGGCAGTTCGGACGTTGTATTCGTTGATGGCCGCGATGAAGATTGGAATGTCGGGATGGTCGATCGGACCGGGATCGAAGTTTTCCGTCATCAAAGAAAATTCGTAGAAATCGCCCGCGAACTCAAGCTCGTCAGCGCGGCCTTGCCAGACGTCCCAGATGTGTCGTATCGCTCGGATAACCTCTCGCAGTCGCGGTCCGGGGGAGTCCCACTCGACTCCGTAGCGCCGCTCGTTATGCGCGCGCACTTGTGTACCCAAGCCGAGTACGAACCGTCCTCTTGAGTAGTGTGCGAGGTCCCACGCGGCGTAGGCGGTGGCCATCGGGCTCCGAACGAACGCCAACGAGATGCGTGTCCCGACCGTGATCTCTTCCGTATTGTCGGCGGCCAGGTATGCCATTCCGAGTGCGGAATGTGTACTTTCGGCGGTCCAAATGCCGTCGGCACCCTGCGCCTCGATATCTGCCGCGATATCGCCGAAGGTCCGCGGGAGATCCTTGATCCACCGGTCGATGTGCAGGTCGTGACTCACGGCGTTTCTAACACCACGCCAGCCTCCAGCAAGCTCTCCACGGTTTCGGCATCATAGCCGAAGTCTGCGAGTACGGCGCGCGTGTGCTCGCCCTGGCTCGGCGGTGGCTCGGCATCGTCGATGGGCCCATCTGCGGTCCGGAAGGGCATCCGCGTGGTTCGACACTCCTCACCGACCCAGTGGTTACGGGTTTCCACCCAAAGATTTCGATGCTTCGCGTGAGGGTCCTCCTCGACCAGCTCGTCAGTATACCGGAGGGGACCGGAAGGGACTCCGGCGCCGGCGAGCTTTTCGACCAGTTCTCGCCGCTCGTAGGATCGAAATTCCGGCTCGAATTCTGCGTGGAGGGATTCGCGGTGCTCCCACCGCTTCGGTACGGTTTCATAGCGTTCATCCTCGAGCAAATCTTCACGGTCGAGCGACCGACAGAGTCGTTCGTAGAGCTTGTCCGACGCACATGCGAGGTAGAAGGGTTCGCCGCCAGCCGCTTCGAACACGCCGTATGGTGCAAAGCCAAACAATCCGGAGCCTGACCGCTGGGGGAGATCGCCGGTTGAGGTGTAATACGCGACCCAGTAATTCATCCAGGTTGTCGCCACGTCGAATAGTGAGATATCGATGTACTCACCGCCATCGTCCATCAAGCCACCTAGCACGAGCAGCGCGGCGGCCATGCCGGTGTTGATATCGATGGCACTCGTCCCAAGCCGGACGGGCTCACCATCCGGTTGCCCGGTGACACTCATGAGGCCGGACATCGCCTGCGCGACGGGATCATATGCCGGATACTGCTCGTAGGGGCCATCCTGGCCGAAACCGGTGATCGAGCAGTACACGACATCTGGATTCTCAGCGGCGATGTCATCGTACCCGAGATCGAAGCCGTCCATGACACCGGGCCGGAAGCTTTCCACGACGACGTCGGCTTTCGTCGCTAGTTCAGCCGCGATCTCGACACCCCGATCGTCTTTGAGATCGATACTGATCGAACGCTTTCCGCGATTACAGGACGCAAACATTGCGCCGTCGACGAGCGGCCGAAAGGCGTCGCCATCCGGCGGCTCGACTTTCACGACGTTCGCCCCGAGCACCGACAGTGTTTGAGTGCAGGTCGGTCCGGCGATCGACTGCGTGAAGTCGAGGACGTCGATCCCGTCAAGTGGCTGCATACTCGTCCGGTACCGGCCAGCCCGTCAAATACGTTGGTCTTCGACCGGCACGGCGTGACCTTTTATACACCCGGGCGCCGCAGGCCTGGCAAGGGATGTCCGCGCGCGATTACCTCGCCGTACTCGGGAGCAAATATAGCGTGGCAATACTGGAGGCCACCGAGGAACCCCGGTCGGCCCAGGCGCTCTCGGACGAATTGGAGATCCCCATCGCGACATGCTATCGACGGCTGGAAGAAATGGCGGATCTGGGTCTTCTCGCCGTCCACGAGGGTCGGTCGGAAAGCGGCCGACAGACTGATCTATTTCGCCGGGACGTTGATGAGCTCACTGTAAGCTTTGGCGAAACGACGGACGTAACTACCGAAGAGCGCTCGCGTGTCTCCCGAACGATGGATCGGCTTTGGCGGCGCCGGCGGCAGCCCGAGTGAGGAGGTCGACGCCTTTTCAGTCGTGCCGGTCGAACTCGTGGCGATGGCTGGGCTCGCTGACGAGGGGCTGCTGTATAAAGCAAAAGAGACGCTTCGAGTCTTCGCTCGGCGCCGCCCCTCGGTCCGGGGACTCCTCGCGAATCGCCGACAACACTTCGACCAACTGCATGCTATCCTGCCGTCGGATGCCGTTGTCGGCGAGTCAGTGGACGCAACCGTCCAAGCCTGGGACCAGTGCGAGCGTCTGCTCAACGATTTCGATGGGCCGGTCCGGCTGGGCGCCACCGACCTGACCGAGTTGGATTCCCTCATCGGAATGGCGGCCTCGCAACGGTTGCCGGGATCTCGTTCGAGACGGCTGGCATTCAGTACCTCACACTGGATTTCGATGGCCAGCAATTCGTCTCGAATCCCGTTCTCGTGCACGACGAGCCGCCCGAGAACCGGATTTACTGGGGTGATATCCATCTCCACTCCCGGCTGTCTGATGGCTGTGGCTCGCCAGCGGATCACTACCGATTCGGCCGAGACGTCATGGACCTCGATGTGGTGGCCGTCACCGACCACGATACCATGGGATTCTTCATCCCGCCGTCGTGGCAGCGCCAGCGAATGCATCGATCGTACTTCAACCAGCTCAAGAGTACAGCCACCGAATTCCACGATCCAGGCGCCTTCGTTACCCTCTTCGGCTACGAATGGACCAAGCAGCCCAACGTGGGCGGACATATCAACGTCTACTTTGACGATGTCGAGAACGCCGAACTCTACGATTCGATGGCCCCCGATTCGAACACGTACGAGGGGCTCTTTGAGCGGATTGCAGAATATAACGATCGAAGCGACGGTAATGCGGTCGCCATTCCCCATCATACTGCCGAGGCGACATTTCCGTTCGATTTCTCAGCAATGACGTATGACGACGATGTCGCACCGCTCGTCGAGGTGTATTCACAGTGGGGTTCAAGCGAGCGGCCAGGGCGCGACGGGAATCGACACCCTGTGCTGATGGGCCAGGGAGAGGCAGAGGAGCCCGGCCACTACGTCCAGGACGCCTTCGCTTTGGGCCACCGAGTCGGCCTGATGGCCTCAGCCGACTTCCACGGCCCTCGACCGGGCCATTCGTTGCTTCATACCGATCCACATTTACCCAGCCTCTCGGAATGGCGGCGGGGCGGGCTCGGGTGGGGTCTCATTTGGCGGATCTGGAACGAACCGAGCTATCCTGGTGGCCTAATCGCATTCCGGGGATCGGAGCTGAGTCGGAATGAAATATTCGAGGCTTTGACCGCGCGTCGGGTCTACGGGACCTCCCAACCTCACAGAATCCGCGTCGACTTCGCTATCGATTCCGTCGCGGTCGGCGAGCAGAACAGCACGGTGACGGTACAGCGCCCTGATGCAGAACGGACCGTTGAAATCTCGGTTGCGGGAACCGCGCCACTCAGTCGCGTGACAGTCGTCAAGAACAACGAACCATGGCACGTCATCGAGGGCACTGATTCCCTCGAGGCCGAGCTCGAGGAGTACAGTATCCGTCACGAGATTGGGGATGCAGAGCCGGTGACCGGCATGACGTTCGATGCTGATCGCGGAACCGATGCGGACAGCTACTATCTCCGTGTCCGCCAGGCCGATGGTGGGATGGCCTGGGCCGGGCCGATCTGGGTTGCCGTCGAGTAATTGATAGGCCGGGCCGGCGACCCTTCGTCATGGAGTATTTCGAGGACATCACGGTCGGTGAGGTCCACGAGTACGGCAGCTATGAGGTAACCGAGACGGAAATCGTCGAATTTGCCCAACAATACGATCCCCAGCCATTCCATGTGGATCCAGCGGCCGCGGCAGACTCACCGTTTGGTGGGTTGATCGCCTCCGGGTGGCATACCGCCTCCATGTGTATGCGCCTCTATGCAGACAACGTTCTCGCCGATCGCGCTGGCGTTGGCGCCCGTGGGATCGATGAACTCCGATGGCGAGTGCCAGTCCGCCCCGGGGACGAGCTTCGAATCCGCACGGAGGTCACCGATAAGCAGGCGGACGATCGACGGCCAGATCGCGGAGACATCCGAGGCAAGCTTGAAGGTCTGAACGGCGATGACGACGTTGTCATTTCGTGGCGCTCACGTGAAATGGTCGCACGCCGATCCAATAGCGAGTAGGAGGCCTCAAGGGGAGCGCCTGCCTGACCGCGAGTATGGCCCGTGTACCGCTGCTTGACGCAGAGGATATTCCTGAGGAGTACCGATATTTGTTCACAGAGAACGACGTCGGTGAGGCAGACATCTTCAGAGGGATGGCCAATAACCCAAAGCTCCTCCAATGGTATCTGCGATATTCTTCCCGTCTGTGGGAGACCCTTCCTGAGCGCGAGCGAGAAGTACTCATCCTTGCGGCAGCTCGCGCACTCGAACACGAGTACGAATGGCACCAGCATGTCAGTCTGGGCCGCGAGGCCGGTCTCACGGACGACGAGATCAGGGCTATCAGCCGGCACGAGCTCGACAGCCTTGCGGATCACGAGGCGGCACTCGTCGAGTACGGTCGGGCAGTTGCTCTCGGGGATATCCGCGACGCTGATCACGACCGATTACGCCAGCACTATGACGACGAAACGGTCGTTGGCGTGGCGATGCTCGCCAGCCATTACCTCGCAACTGGTGCCACACTCGACGCAATGGGTGTCGAGCCCGAGGATGCGTTCGTCGGCTGGGAGCTTTGAGCTACCCCCTATTGCAGCGCTGAGTTTCGGTGTGGGCGCCCGTTCTGGCCTCGGCTAAGGAAGTACAACCGCCTTCAGCTAAGGTCGCCGTTCCACTGTTTTCCGCATGAACAGGGATGCAACTTCATTGGCCCCAGCGTGGATCCGACGGAGAGATCGCATACCCATTCTAGAATAGGCCATTCTCACGGAGAGCATCTGCGACGGCCTCCAAGTGGGCGATATGGGCGTCGGGACCGTCCAAACCAACATCCATCGTATTGAGGCCAACGTAATCCGCGCCAGCCTCCGCCCATGCTTTGACGCGGTCGACAGTCGCATCGAGATCCCCTGGGACCGTCTGGGGTCGGCCGTGTAGTCCGATCTCATCGGGGTCGCGGCCGATCTCACGCGCCGCCTCCTTGATGTCCGTCCAATGTTCCTCGAGGCCGTCTCCTGGCGCTGGTCGGGGGAGCCACCCGTCGGCATGTCGGGCTATCCGTCGCTTCACTGGCGGCGCGCGCCCGCCCATCCAGAGTGGGATCGGTTGCTGCACCGGTCGCGGGTTGATGCCGACCTCGCGAAGATCGTGATACTCGCCCTCGAACTCGACAACGGGCTCGGTCCAGAGCCGATCGAGGACCTCAAGCTGCTCCTCGATGCGCCGGCCGCGCTCACCAAAGTCCTCGCCCAGAGCGATATACTCGTATGGATTCCAGCCGACACCGACTCCCAATCGCAGCCGGCCCTCGGATAGACGATCGAGCTGGGCAGTCTGCTTCGCGACGAGGGCGGTCTGCCGTTGGGGCAGGATCAGGATGCCGGTGACGAATTGAAGGTCATCCGTATGGGCAGCGAGAAAACTCAGGGTGGTGAGCGGCTCGTGAAAGGTATCCGCGTTATTATACGGGCCTTCCCAGTCAGTCCAGTCCGGATTGACGCCCAACACGTGATCATACAATAGCGTGTGCTCGTAGCCCGCAGCCTCGATCCGGCGGGCATACTCGGCGATGGTCGCGGGATCTTCACCGATCTCCAGCTGTGGAAACGTCGTCCCGATCTCCATAGCTCAGTCGGGCTCCCCACGACCTTCAAGCTTCCATCGCCTCATGGATGTGTATGGAGTTTACCGAACACACCGTCTCGGCCACGTTCCACAGCCCGCTTGAGGACTTCGAGCGTGTTACGGAGACCGTGGAGATCCGGGAAGATCCCCTGACCGGACGAACGACGCGTATCGCCAATGGCGCGTTCATGATTCCCGATGAGTATGACATCGAGGCGGCAATCGCGGACGATGACGGATGTTTTTTCTGCCCTGATATGGTGAGCGCGGCGACACCGACGTACCCAGAATGGTTCGGTACCGACCGCGGGACCCGGGGCGAGGCAACGTCCTTCCCGAACCTCAATCCGTATGGGGCATACTCGAACGTCGTCGCGTTGACGGAAAGCCATTTCCAGCCGATGGAAGCGTTCTCCACGACTCAGCTCGCAGACGGTCTCGCACTCGCATTGGAGTACGTCGGTCGGGTGCAGGATGAAGATTCCGCGGCGACCCGTGCATCAGTCAATATGAATTTCCTCCGACCGGCTGGATCAAGTTTGATTCATCCGCATCTTCAGACGTTGGTCGGCGAGCACGGGACGACCGCTGGTCGTCGGCTCGAGTCGGCGAGTCGCGAATACCGAGAAGAGCATGGCGAATCCTACTGGCATGCGCTCCGCGATACAGAGCGCGGGACAGAGCGGTGGATCGGCGAGACTGGGAATGTTGACTGGTTGGCTCCCTACGCGCCCCGGCACCACCGTCAGGTGATGGGGATCGTCGATACGGACGGGGTTCCCGGTCCGGATGATACCGCCGTCGAGGGCCTCGCGGACGGCCTGACCCGTATTCTCGACGGCTATGCAGAGACTGGCCTCAATGCCTTCAATTTCGCTCTGCACCTCAACCAGGCAATGCCACCGGTATTTTCCGTAATCGCACGGTCGGTCTTCGATGAGTATTATTGGTCTGATTCACCCTACTTCACCACACTCCACGATGAAGCGGTGATTGCGACAGCGCCCGAGGAATACGCGGCCGATATCCGCGACCGGTTCTGATGCACTGTCGCAAGCTTTCGGCGTCCACACGTGCCGAGCGCGCAGTCTGTCAGACAACCCGGCCACGGCGGTGGATGATCATTCGAATCGAAACGCCCAGCCAGTAATTGCGGTTTGAGAGAGTGCTTGTTCCGATTACGAGGCCACAATTCACCCAGTTAGGGATGGGACAAGCTCACGTCTTATCGAGCCGTTCGTCAAACGTTACGACGCACTCCATATCCGCATCGTACACGTCATCGAAGGCATCTCGGGCAATCGTCCGCCGGTGGACTTCGTCCGCCCCGTCCACGAGTCGGAAAGCGCGGGCATCTTCGTAGAAGTACGATACCGGCAGATCCTTGGCAATGCCGTTTCCGCCGAGACATTGTAAGGCCAAGTCGATGATCTCGTTGATGGTCGTCGCTGTGTAGCGCTTCGCCATGGCAACCTCGATCCGGGCATCCGACCGGTCAAGTTCGCGGGCCGCGTGGCGAATCATCGTCCGGCAGGCGTGTAATTCGGTCTCTGCGTCGGCGATACGGTGTCGAAGCTCCTGCTTCTGGGAGAGGGACTCTCCAAAGCCCTCTCGACCCTGTAGGTACGCTTTTGCGATTTCCAGGGACCGCTCGGCCATCCCCGAATAGCGCATGCAGTGTGTCAATCGGCCGCCGCCAAGCCGCAGCTGAGCCAGCCTGAATCCCTCGTTTTCCTCGCCAAGCAAGTTCTCCGTCGGCACGCGCACATCGTCGAATTTGATCTCTGCGTGGCCGTGCGGGTAGTCCACAATGCCACGGCCGCCCATGTGAGGGATATTCCGTACGATCTCAACGCCATCCGCATCGGTCGGGACGAGGATGATCGATGTCCCCTCGTACGGGTGTTTGTCCAGGTCGGTGCGGGCCATGAGGAGGAGAACGTCTGCCTCATATCCATCGGTCGTCCACCACTTGTGGCCGTTAATGACGTACTCGTCGCCATCCTTCTTCGCCGTCGTCTTCATCATCTTCGGATCCGATCCAGCCCCATTCCGTGGCTCCGTCATTGCGAACCCGGTCGTTATATCCCCTTGCACGAGCGGGCGGAGATACTCTTCTTTCTGCGCCTCGGTGCCCGCGATGAGAAACGTATGCATGTTGCCTTCTTGCGGGGCGTTGGCGCGGATCGACAGCGCGCCCCAGAGTGATCGGCCGACCTGTTCGAAGGACGGTAACATGTCCCGGAAGCCGAGGCCCTGGCCGCCGTACTTCTCTGGCATTTGTGGCGCGAATAGATCCCGCTCCTTTGCTTGCTCCCAGGATTCGTATACTTCCGACTCAGGAATCGGCTCTCCAGTGCGCAGGGCCTCGCGCTCACGGGGGAGCGTATACTCCTCCATATATGCCTCGACCCGCTCTGCCACCTCGCTGGCCTTCTCGGAGTCGTGATACTCCATATCCCCACCCACCGGGCTCGGGGATGTAAAGCTGTCACCCGGTTCCCAGCCTCCCAGAAATCGGGCGATAGTCGCTGATCGGCGCAGCTATATGCCTCGGGCGGTCTGCCACGTGGACATGCCAGAGATCGGCAGCGGCCTGACACGCTTGGAGATCAACGATCACCGCGCGGACGTGATTCTGAACCGTCCGGAGAAACGCAACGCCCTGACGGAGTCGCTGATGGCTGATTTGATCGAGGCGCTCGAGATTGCCGACGCAGACGAGGATGTCCGTGCGATCGCGTTACTTGGCGAAGGTCCCGTGCTCTGTGCGGGGATGGATCTCGACATGATGCGCGAGCGAGGTGAACAGGGCCGAGCCGACTTGGAACCCGGTATCGAGGACGTCACAGCCACCATTGACGACTTGGCAGTTCCGACCGTCGCAGGAATCAAAGGTGCCGCTGTCGCTGGCGGCTTCGAATTGGTACTCCCGGTGGATTTTCGGATCATTGATGCTGAGGCCGCTTACGGCGTGATCGAAGTCCGGCTCGGAACCTTTCCGTCCGGGGGTTCCACCCAGCGGCTACCCCGTCTCGTGGGCTTATCGAAGGCCAAGGAATTGGTGCTGACCGGCGATCTCGTCGACCCGGCCGAGGCCGAACGGATTGGCCTCGTTCACGAGGTCGTTGAGGAGTCCGGAACCGTGGACGATCGCGCTCGTTCGTGGGCTGACGATCTTGCCGCCAATGCCCCACTTGGGATGCAACGAGCGCGACGAATGCTCAATGTAGCCCTTGATACACCACTTGAAGAAGGACTTGAGCTCGAGCGTGCTCTCGGCAAGGAACTCGTTCATACTGACGATTACGACGAGGGCTTTGCTGCTCGACGTGCGGATCGCGAGCCGGAATTCGAGGGCCGATGAGTCAGCATTAGGCGCTCTGATCGATCCGGTAGGTCGTCAACCCGCCGGTCGCTGCCGCATAGACCGATCCATTCGTCCCGACGCCAATGTGCTCGATATCGTCGTCTTTCGGGTCGACCGTCCAAATCCTGCTTCCGTTCGACGGGTAGATCGTTCGGCCCTTTCCATCGCTCAGCACGTTGCATAGAAGGCAAATCCGATCGGACCGATCTCAACATCGCGGGCATACTCATCACCGATCATATCCGTGATGCTGGACCTCTTTCGCGGAGCCAGGGTGCCCGCTGGTTCCGTCAAAGTGCCATAAAATTGCTCGGATAACGATCCCATCGATACAATAGCAACGGCGAACCGGCATCGATCACTCGCTCTGCGTAATGTAATAGACGTCGCTAGAACTGTAGCCAACAGTATAGATCGAACTGTTCGACGCGACACCGAGCCCTCGAAGATTGTCACCCGCTGGATCGACCTCCCAGAGCTTGCTCCCGTTGCTCGAGCGGAGTTTGCGGACGTGCCCAGTGTTCGGCGCCGTCGTGTAGTAGACGTGTCCGTTTGGACCGACTTCGACATCCTTGGCCTTGTCCGAGAACGTCGTGTTCCAGATCTCGGTTCCGTTCGATGCGTGAAATGCGGCGACAGCTTCGTCCATCGCAACGTAGATTTGCCCGCTGTCGGCCGCGAGGGCATTTGGAGTCCCACCATTGTAACCTCCGAACGAACTCGTGTCGGTCGTCCAGGTGGTTGACTGATCTGCTGGATCGATACGATACAGGTTCTCCAGATCTTCATCGACGGCATATATCGCTCCGTCCAGGTATTCGACATCAGGAAGTTGTTCGCCTCCAATATCGACTTCCCAGTTGATAGACCCGTCACTATTGAGTTCCGCGATATCCTTCGTATCGCTCGTTGTGTCTCCACCGGACACGTAGATTGTCCCGCTCGACCCCGGAATCACACCGTAAACGTCCGGCATGTCCAGCGCGCTACGCGTGTTCCATTTTGTCGTTCCGTTACCCGCATGTTGTGCGTAGACACCGTAGCCTCCCGCCGCACTGTACAGCACATCATTTGCGAGTTCGATATCTTGAGGAGTCCCCGACGGATCGTCGGCGTCTAGGAGCTCCGAACCATTCGATGCGTACGTTGTCAATTCGTCTATGAGAACGTGGCCGCGATTGGACGCGCCTGCGACTGCATCCTCGGGATACTGACTACTGAAGCTTGAATTCGTCCAAGCGATCGATGCGTTTTGCAAGAGTGTCGATCCGCCACTACCGCTGCCGCCCGCGCTCGGATTCCCGGTCGGCGATGCGAGGAGCAACGACGCAGCGCCATCGGTGGGTGCTGGGTTGGGCGCCCTTAGAACGACCGTCGTCACGCCGCCGTCTGGCGTGACGAACCGAAGCGTCGCACGCTTGCCGGCGCCGATCGTCCGGCCGAAGTCAGATAGAGTGAATACATCCGTGTCGGTCGAAAGCACCGGCGTTGTACCGCGCTGGGCAGTGATTGTGAAGGTCGTCGACGTGATTTCGGTGCTGCCCGAGGAATCGAGCCAGTGGATGACGAGTTCGGAGAGGTCAATGTCCCCGGCGCCAGGCGCTCTCCGGACGTCTATATCGATACTATCCATGCTTCCACCGCTGTAGTTTGCCGTCGCCGACTGGACGGCCACCCGATCGGTCACACGCTGGCTTGACTGCGCACCTGTTTCAGACGACGTGCCCTGGAGTAACCCGGTGGTCTCCAGGAGCACGCCGCCGGCAATCATCGCGACAAGCACCATCGCGATAAA
>JBDGPQ010000218.1:0-12126 GCA_042219595.1 Haloarculaceae archaeon | reverse complement strand
TGGACCGGCTGGGCTGGATTCGATTTTATCGATCGCATCGAATCACCTGTCTGGATCGCACGGGCGAATGCCTCAAAGATGATCGTCGATGCATGCAACATGCATCCTACCGATCGCGACGATTACACCGCGGACAATCGTCGCTCTCGTAATCCCAAAGTCAATTCTCAGGGGTGCCGGCACGTTCAGCCACGGTAGCCAAACTGAGCCAGGTATTCAATCCCGCTCGGAGGGCCACGAGATCGGTGGCCTCGATTCGGAGTTCGAGATCGGCATCCGTCCGTGAGAGCGCCGCTGTGGCACGATCACCCTCGATATCGCCGATTTCGGGTCGCAGTGAGCGCTCGACTCGTGTCGCCAGCTCGACCGAACCGTACGAGAACTCGAGTGACGCGACGTGGGCCACTGCCCTATTCGACGTCGATTTCCTTGATATCCGGGCTACGTTCCTTCAGGAGTACACGATGCCCGCAATATGGACACCGGACTCCCCCGTATTCGTCAAGCGTGACGTCCCGCTTGCACCGTGAGCACTTGTAGCTCATTCCGCATCCGCCTCCACGACGGATTCGACCTCAACTTCTTCATCCTCGGATAGCGCCGCACGGATCGAACGACGAACGGTCCGACCGCCTGGCGTTTCCGGGCGATATGCCCCTCCGGCGAAGGTATGCCCGCACGCATCACACGTCCAAATACCAGTCCCGTCGCGTTCTACGCGGTCTTCGCCACACTCGGGGCAGGCGTGATCCTCTCGCATCCCCGCCTCGATTTCGGCGACGCGACGGCGGGCGACCCGCCCGTAGCGTGCGCCGAACCGGCCGGCGCTGCCCGTCCGGCCTCTGCGTTGGCTCATGCACATCGATCGGCCAGTCGCGCCCATAAACCCTGCGAGTCCGGGTTGAGCGGTCCACACGGGTAGGAGTGGGGAGATTATTTGCTCACCGGGACCGCGGACACACTGCTTGAGACCTACCTCCCCGCTCGATGGTTTCTGTATTGGGTTACTGAAAGCCAGCCGCCTCGAGTGCTTCGTTGAGATCGGCGCGGACTCGTTCACCCAAGTCCCGGCTTCCTGCCGTCGTAACGACCCGATTTTCCTGGACGCTTGAACCATCACGGAGCAACAACCGCACGTTGCCCGTGTCGTCGGCCCGGGTGGCTTTCGCGGTGATCCCGGATTGAGAGCCAGATCCCCCCGCTTCGATTGGCCCCGGAATGAGCTTTTTTACATTGGGATGCTCCGCGACAACTGAAAAGACATCTCGCCCGGATCGGCCCCCAACGATCGTCGTATGGGCACCGCCGAGTTTCTCGCTAACACTGGCCTCAACGACGTCGAGTGGACCCTCATCGCGACGATCGATGACGCTTCCAACCGGATCGGCGCCGTCGACGCGATAGAACTCCACGTCACTCCGAGCGCGGATGGCCGCTAGCACCTCCCGATCCCCAGTTGCGTAGACTGCCTCGGGGCGCTTGCGGTGAATTTCGTCGGCGATCAGGCCTGCGAAGTTCCGCAGTTCTGTCCGCCGAACTTCGCTCTCCAGCGGCTCGGGTGTCGTCGTCACGACGCGGCTTCCGACCACAGTCTCCCCATCGAGGGCGTGGACGACCGCACGGTCGCGGTCGAGATCAAGGACGACAGCATCGGCGTTCGCAGTCCGACAAACCAGGCAATAATCACCTGGCCGCGCCAGTGACGAACCACACCGCCGACACTCCATGTCGGAGGGGAGCCGATGGACCCGTTTAAGCCGCCCGTTAGAGGTCGGACGGGTCCGTCTTGAGGTACTCACGAAGGAGGACTGTCGCGTACGACCCACGTGGCAGTGTGAAGGAAAATGTCAACGGCTCGTGTTCGACGGCTACCGCAGTCTTCACGAGGACCGCACGCCGGTCACCCGCCGACGCGAAATTCCCCGGAAGGTCGAAGTCATCCGGTTCCACCCCGATCTCGTCGAGAATAGTGTGCTCGATATCTCCAGGTCGACCAGTGGCCAGTGTCGTCTCTGTTCCGACAAGCGGCGCTGTGACGACCGCCCTGCCACGGTCGCAATGCCGTTGGACGACTGCAAGTCGATCCTCTGTCACACGTTGAGGCTGGTCGGTATCCGGTAGGGTGACCGCTGTCTGCGTGTCGGTGGTGAAACACACGATATCGCCAGGAACCGGCTCGCTAAACGGGAGATCCTGCTCCAACCGTTCGCTGAGAATTCGGTTAAAAATGTACGATTGCGCCGCATGAACGAAGAGCGTCTGAAGATTCGACGGAACAGCTTCCAAGGCGTCCCTGTAGTCGCGCCCCTCATCGAGTCGGTGGAGCATCGCCCGTTCGAAGCGTAAATGACGCGGCATGCGCTCGAGCGCTCCCGCCCAATCTCGATGCTCGTCGACATAGGCGCGCGCTTCTTGTGTGGCGGCCGGTTCCCGTGGATGCGGATTGCCGACGTACGCGAGGACAGCTGAGGACCAGTCTTCGCGCACGATGGCCAACCCGACCTCGTGAGTCACAGGCCGTCGGCTTCCGAACCGTTGCTGGCCGAAGTAATTCGGTACACCAACGGTGGGCGGTTCCGTTCCGGCGAACCTCGCCAGCTGGTCGGTTATCCTTGACACGTCGCGATCGCGAGGATCTGCGACACGGACGTCGAACGCGTTGCCGTAGAGGTCGCCGAACAGGACCGGCCGTCCGGCTCGGCCAATCACCTCGATATCGACGCCATCGATCGTTGGTACGACGTCGGGCGCCACACCATCGATCGAGACGAGTTGTGTTGTAATCGCACGTTTGTCTTTGGTACCAGCCCAGGAAACACGTTCGCGCGAGATGCCAAGCCGATCGGAGAGGGTCCGAGCGAAATCATTGGTGTCCCAACCGCGTAATGTCACGCGGCAGACAAGGTGAGGGTACGCGCTCGGATCCGCATCGAGGGGTTCTGGATCAAGCGCTTCTAATTCGCGGACTCGAAAGTCCGACGGGGAGTCCCGGAGGCGGCCACCGATTCCATCGGCATCGCTGACATACCAGTTCATGCCAACAGCGTGCTCGATGGGATGTGCCTCCCGCACGAATCCGGAGACTCGCGCTGGCCCAATAGGCGTATCCCTACAGCGCTGCGGCTGGCTCGTCGAACGTCTCGGTTGAGATCTCCGCGTCAGTCACCGTCGCCAGGACGACGCCATTGCCGGACCCGGTATCACGCTCGGCGGCCGCCGCAACGGCCCGTGCTGCCAAGTCCGCGGCTTCCTCGACGGAAGCGTCCGGATCGTAATTGCCTTCAAGCGTTCCCGTGGCGACTTGTGTCCCACTCCCAGTTACGGTATAGTCGTCGGCAAGGACCCCGCCGGCGGGATCGATGCTATAGACATGGGCGCCATCATCGTCGACGCCACCGAGCACGGGATTGATGGCGAAAAACGGACCGCCGCGGGCGAAGTTTCCTGCCATTGTGGCCAGGGCATGGATCGACAGCGGCCGGCCACGGCGGCGCTCGTAGAGACTGGCTTCGGACCGAAGTGTCCGAACGAACGACTGGGCGCCCCCAACGGAGCCGACGAGGGTCAGCACTGCTGATGGGTGGACCGGTTCGACCTTGACGACACCCTTATTGGCGACGAAACGCCCGCCGAGACTCGCGCGGCGGTCGGTACCAACCACGACACCGTCGGCGACCGCGATGCCGACGGTTGTCGTCCCGGTTGAGATGACGCGGTCGCCCTCCGCTTTCGTAGCGTCGAGTGTACCGAGCTCGGGCGCGGTCGGGTCGATCTCACTCATTGGATTCACCGCCGATATCTGCCTCCGCGAGATGATTGGCAACCGTGTCCGCATCGAGCCGACCGAACTCGCCGGTCTCGGCATCAATGGTTGCGACATCGACGCTGTCGGCCGTCACATCCGTCCCTTCTGCAGCCGCGAGGCTCGAAAGCGCGAGTCCGATCCCACCGTCGAGATCGGTGGCTGGATCATACTCGTTCTCGAGGTGGTCCTGGATCTTGTCGCGACCGCCGCCGATGGCGACCGCCTGCCATTCCGTGGGGGTTCCCGACGGATCAGTCTCGAAGAGCCTGGGACCGCTGTCGTCGACGCCTCCTACGAGGAGCGAGACGCCGAAGGGACGGGCCCCTCCGGTTTGCGTATAGCCTTGGACATGATCCGTGACAGCCTTCGTGAGAGATTCGACATCCACCGGCTGATCGTAGCGCAGTCGCTCGATCTGCGCGTGGCGCCGAGCGATGTCGACTAGCTGCCGAGCATCGGCCACGTGGCCGGCACTCGCAATCCCGATGTGATCATCGATGGCGTGGAGTTTCTCCACGCTGTCACGCTCGACGAGCGGCGACCGAATCTGGCGATCCGCTGCGAGCACGACACCGCCGCCGGTCCGGATGCCGATGCTGGCACTTCCCCGGCGGACGGCCTCCCGGGCGTATTCGACCTGGTAGAGCCGGCCGTCCGGGGAGAAGATGGTGATTCCACGATCGTAGGCCTGCTGTTGATTGGATTGCATCGTGTGCTGTGATGACACCCGCCTCGGGTGTTCACCTCGGGTTAGTATTTCCCCTATATAACTCTATCTGTTGTCGCTAATACAGCGAGAGGTCGCCCGTGATCGCGTCAACAGCATCGTCCGCGGCCGGCCCGATCGCGATGGCGGTGACGGTCCCGGGATCAAGTTGGGTGCGGCCGGCATCCCGGACGACGGCATGGGGCAACCCTTCACGCTCGGCCTGGTCAGCCAAGTCAAACAGCGCGGACTCGCCGTCGACTCGTAACACAACCTTGGTTTGACCTTCCCCCTGCCACGCAGTTCGATCCCGTTCAGGGGCATCCTGGAACGCAGACAGCGATGCATGCGCGACTTGGGCAGCGAGCTTCCCGGCGCCCATCTCGAGGTCGGCCCGGGCGACAATGGCCTGCTTCACGGCCGGCCTGGGTGGTGTGGAAACTAAAACTGCCCGGCCGCCGGCGCATGACTGCTGGGTGGGTCACGTCGAGGCTACCTGGACCGTTGTGCCTCCCCGGACCGGGAACCTTTAGCACCCCTCGCCCGCACCGTCGGACGTATGATCCTCTCGGACGGGGACATCCGTCGCCGGCTGGACAAGGGTGACCTCGTCGTCGAACCGCTCGACGACCCTGAGCTGCAGATCCAGCCCGCGAGTCTTGACATGCGTTTGGGCCGTGAGTTTTTGGAATTCAAAAATACCAATTTACCATGTATCCACCCGGATAGTGGCCCAGAGGTCGAGGACTACGTCACCAAGACTCGGGTCGGGCACCCAGGACAATCACAGCTGTCCCAATATGCACAGGAGGCCGATGCGGAACATACGATCGAGCAGGACCAATTCATCCTGCACCCCCGCGACTTTGTGCTCGGAACGACCAAGGAAACCGTAAAAATTCCCGACGACTTGATCGCTCACGTCGAAGGGCGGTCCTCCCTCGGGCGGTTGGCAATCGTCGTGCATGCCACTGCGGGCGTGGTCGATCCGGGGTATGAGGGGCAGATCACGCTCGAACTCTCGAACCTTGGCCGCGCACCTGTCGCACTGACACCGGATATGCGGATTTCGCAACTCACGTTCACCGAACTGAAGAATCGCGTCGAACGCCCGTATGGTGAGGAGCGCGGATCAAAGTATCAAGGCCAATCAGGGCCGCAAACATCCCGGATCAGGGCTGACCCAGACTTCGGCAACCAGGAATGAAATTCGTCGAGGAGGTCGTGGTCGAGGAGTTCCTCCCGACATTTCGGGCCATGCTTGCGGAAGCCATGAGCGAACGAGATCTCACGCAAAGTCAGGTCGCCGAGCTACTCGGTATTAGTCAGAGTGCAGTCTCGAAGTACGTCCACGGGACCGTTGCGGGTAATCCACGTCTTCGCGGTAATGACCGTCTGCAACGACATGTCGAGCACCTCGCTGACGGCCTCTCAGCAGGTGAATTGACCCCCGTGCAAGCCCTCGTTGAAACGGAAGTTTTGATCCGCGATCTCGAGGCGGGAGGCGTTCTCGCTGATCTCCACGCCGAGGCAGTCCCCGCACTGGCGGAGCGGGACCGCTCATTCGCGGTCCACGATCCCGACAGCCGGATCCGTAAATCCGAGCAAGTGCGCTCCTCGGTCCGCCGCGGACTCCGCATTATCGAAAACACCAGCGGCATCGCGGATCGTATCCCCGCCGTCGGATCGAATCTCGTCGAGTGCCTCCCCGACGCCGACGCCGTCGAGGACGTCGCTGGCGTTCCAGGCCGGATCCTATCGGTGAAGGGCCGGGCAACGATTCCCGCGGAGCCAGAATTCGGTGTCAGCGGCCATGTGGCCAACGTCCTGCTCGCTGCCCGCCGGCACGGCAGTGACGCAGGTGCGGCAATGAACATAGCGTTTGATAGCAGCCTGGTCGATGCGCTCGCAGCGGCCGGATACCGAACCGCCGAGTTCGACCCCGAGACTGATCTCGAACGGGCGATTGAGGAAGCATTGGAGACGAGACCCGACGTCGACGTGCTCTATCAAACCGGTGCTGTTGGCATCGAACCGATCATCTACGTGCTTGGCCCGGATGCTCCAACCGTCGCCGAGACGGTTAGAGACATTCAATGAGCGATCAGGCCACGATTCAGGCGTTTTACGGTCGATGGGCGCGCCTGTACGACCTTCTCGCGAGAGCGCCAGGGATCCAGTCCTGGCGGCAGCAGGCCGTCGATGCACTCGACCTCCGGCCGGGGGAGACCGTTGCCGAAATGGGCGTCGGTACCGGCGCCAACCTTCCGTTTCTCCGGGCTGCCGTTGGCGGTTCGGGCCAGGTGGTCGGCCTCGATCTCACCGAGGGGATGCTTTCCGTTGCCCGCCGCCGTGTGGCCAGGTCGGACTGGACCAACGTCGACCTTCTCCGCGCGGATGCCACAGACCCGCCGATCGTTGGCGACATCGATGCGATCCTCGGGTCCTTCGTCGTGGCAATATTCGATGATCCGGCAACCGTCGTTGGCAACTGGCTCGACCGACTCCGTCCCGGTGGTCGTCTCGCATTGCTGGATGCGACCAGGAGCGACAACACACTCGCCGCCCCGCTAAATCTCGGCTTCCGAGTGTTCGTTCGTCTCACTGCCCCCGGAGAACGCCCCTGGACGACTAATGATCCCCTGGACCGGCTCGAATCCGGCCTGAGGGCTGCTGACGACGCCCTCGCCGCCGGCACGCATCATCACGATGCCGCACGGCTGGCTGGTGGATTCATCCGCCTGCGCTGGGGCGAAGTTCCGTCCGGCTGATCAGAGGCACCCGAGAATGTCTTTCGGCGTGTGTTCGACAAGCTGCCGGCGTTCTGCACGCGAAAATCCCGCAGAGCCGAGGAGCTCAGTGAGAAGCACCAGCCCGTGAGCGGGGCTTGGATTCCCGACCTGGCCGAGATCGCTACTGATCATGCACTGGTCGACGCCAACCCGTCGAATCGTCTCCGTGAGATCCTCGAACCGTTGCCAGGCCGTTGCGGGGGCGATCGAGCAACAGACGACGTTAATCGTCGCGCCCAATGCGGCAAGGCGCCGCTGCCGGGCAGGGGAAAGATCAACGACAGGATAGGTGGGATGGTCAACGACGATCCGATCGTGGCCGAGTTCGGCAGCATATGCGACGACCGCCTCGATTCCATCCGGCGACAGATGCCCCACCGCGAGTACGACATCGCGTTCGACTACCGTTTCGATACATCGTCGAACCACCGATCGGAGGCTACCGTCCTCATCCAGCGCCGCAAGGCCGGTGGCTGCGCGGTATTCCGGGGTATCGCTGAGGTCGACATCCTGATGGACGCCAAGATGGCCGCGGACGTGGGCCTCCTGACGGGCATCAGCCGTCGGCGCCCAGACGACACCTGCCCCCGCCTCGATCGCCATCTCAACAGCGCCCGGATCGAATCCACCGACGGCATAATTCAGCGCAATGCTGCCGATGACGTCGATATCATGGCCGTCAGCAGTTAACAGCCGCTTGATATATGGCACACCCAGGACCGTCGGCAAGAAATGCTCCTTGAGAACGATCGCATCGAACCCCCGCTCTGCGGCGTCCCGGGCGGTTTCGTGCCCGTCGCCCCAGCGCGAAATCGGGGAAGGCCCGCAGTGGGCATGAAAATCGACCGCCCCCATGAGCCGTTCGCCAGGTGCGGCTGTCACTCGAGCAGCCGGCCGTGGACGTCGATCTCGCCGTTCCGAATCCGTGTGCTTGAGATGCGCCGCCCGTCCTCGGCAACGACGAACGGTGGTGTGTGGATCTCGAGTGGCCGAAGACCATCCTCGCGCCGAACATCGTTCAGCTCATACGCGCGGCGTTGGGCCTTCGATTCCGGCGACACGACCAGTGCATCGACGTCTTCGCGCGTCGCCGCTGGCCCGTGTGTATCCGCCAGCTCGAGGATTTCGTATGAGGCAGTATAGGCCTCGCTCGTCCGGTCGAGTTCGGTCTCGAGCGCCGCCCGGCGCTCTTCGAACGGCCCAAGCATCTCCACATGAGCCGGCTCGTTTCGGGTCTGTGCGGCGACGTCTGTGGATGTGAGGGCAACGATCACATGGCCGTCCCCAGCACCATCGTGACTGGCCGTCTGAAAAGCTGAATGGAGCAGGGCTCGATGGCCGTTATGGATCGGCGTAAAGGTGCCACCGAGTATCGCGATCCGCTCGTCCATGGCCGGTGCATGACCCCCCGGCCCCTATACCTGCCGGGGCGTTCTCGCTGCTAGCCTTCGAGGAGCGCCATGATCGGCTCGGCTTCCTCGAGGTGCTCCAGATCCTCAACCAGGTCGAGGAGATCCGCGACGACGCCAGACCCCACGGAGAGCCCGGAGAACGCGACACAATCTTCGAGTTTCGTCCGGAACTCGGTGTCGTCCATTCGATTGTTCGGGTGCCCCTTCGGGTCGATCTTGGTCACCTCCAGAGACCGACCATCGGTCGTCTCCACAACTACCCGCGCGGGAGAGATCTTATCGGCATATTCAGCGTCGAATTCGTCGGTAACGGCGGTCTCGATACGTTCGAGAGGGAGATCGTTTGCTCGCGGCACCGCATCGCTCGTGAAGTGTTCGATGCGTGGCCGGCCGTCGACGAGCGGGAGCGCAAGGGCGTAGGGCAAGTTGAACTGGAGGTGGATGAACGTCTCCGGCTGGTAGCGTGGCTCAGGAGGCTCCGCGCAGGCCGTGTGACCATCGGCGTTCGTGTAGACGGTCGCTCGCTCGATATCCGAGAGGCTGAGACCATGCTCCTCGCGGAGTTCGAGTCCGGCATCGATGACGGTATGCATGTACCGACAACACGGGTACGGTTTGAGGGAGAGGTCTGGGACGTACCACGACTCACCAAGGTCCTCAAAGATGATCCCGTCGTCGTACGCGTTGGACTCGTAGGTCTCGTAAAAGCCGAACCGGCCAAACCATGGATCTGGTGGTCCCGAGAGCCCTTTGTCGGCGAGCAAGGCAGCCGTCACGGCCGACGATGAGGCGTGGCCTGGCTGAAATCGCTTTGTCGCGCCGCCCTCAGTGACTTGGATGTGACCTGCGGTCTGGCTATATGCGATCGATAGGGCGTTTTCGGCCGTCCTTACGTCGAGATCGAGGATCGCCGCCGCGGCCACCGTGGCGCCAAAGGTACCGTGAAGGGCTGTCCGATGCCAGCCCTGATCCATGATCGTCGTATCGCACGCAAGCGCCAGGCGAACATGTGTTTCCATCCCAAGCGCCGCTGCCCGGAGGATCTCCGCACCCGTTGCGCCGGTCCGCTGGGCAAGTGCGAGCGTCGCGGGTACGACTGACGACGAGGTATGCAGTGGCGAGGCGTCGTACGTGTCATCGAAGTCCCAGCCATGACCGGTGGTGGCGTTCGCAAGGGCGGCGCCGATCGGCGACAGGCGATCGGGATCGCCAAAGATCGACGCCGGACCGGCAGCGTACTGCTCACGGGCCAAGTCGAGAACGGCGTCGAGTTCCGGTGAGCGCTGGCCGGCGACAGAACAGCCGATCAGATCGGCTGTCAGCCGTTTCGTCATGGCGACCGTCTCCGATGGGAGGTCACTACTATCGACGTCCCATAGAGTCTGCACGTACCGCTGGGTCGTCGGCTCGTGCGCCTGTGTCTGTGCCATGCCAACGACTTCCATTCGGGTAGGAATAAGGATTGCCACCCCGATGTGGACCGCGACGGTTTTGACCGCGCAGCCCCGTAACGGCCCATGGCGACCGAGGACGCTCGCTTTGCCCGCGAGACGGGAACGCCGATCGACGAGTATGCAGCTCTCGCTGGTGATCTTGCCGACGCGGTCTCCGGCGACGTCCGCTTCGATGAATACGCTCAGGTGCTGTATGCGAGTGACGGCAGTATCTATCAGGCGCGGCCAGCCGGCGTGGTATTTCCCCGAGACGCTGACGATGTCCAAGCGGCGGTGACCGTCGCGGCTGAACACGACGTTCCGATCTTGCCTCGCGGTGCCGGGTCGTCCCTGGCGGGCCAGACCGTTGGTCCAGGATGTGTCGTCATCGACTGCTCCCGCCACATGGATACCCTGATTGATGTCGATCCAGAGGCCCAGACAGCTACGGTGGAGCCAGGGATCGTCCAGGACGACCTTGACGACGCACTCGCCGAGTATGGCCTCAAGTTCGCGCCCGATCCAGCCTCGTCAAATCGCGCGACCGTCGGCGGCGGAATCGGCAACAACTCCACCGGCGCACACTCCGTCCGGTATGGGATCACTGATGCCTACGTAGAAGAGGTGCGGGCCGTCCTCGCCGACGGTTCCACGATGCACGCCCGTGAGATCGTCCTCGACGGTCCGGAATATGACGACATTCTCGCTAGAGACGACCGCGAAGCGGAGATTTACCGGACGGTCCGCCAACTCGTCGAAGATAATGCTGCCGCGATCGAGGAGCGATATCCGGATCTGAAACGGCGTGTCACTGGCTATAACCTCGATCGTGTGATCTACGAAAACGAGGCCGGCGAGGAGGTGATCAACCTCGCGAAGCTGTTCGTTGGGTCAGAGGGCACGCTTGGAGTCGTCATCGAAGCGACGGTCGGCCTCGTAACCGTCCCCGATGACACCGCCCTCGTTCTCTATCATTTCGAGACGCTCGATGCAGCGATGCGTGCTGTGCCGGAGGCGCTCGCCTTCGACGTCAGCGCAGTCGAACTCATGGACGACGAGGTGTACCGACTGGCTGCCGAGTCCGAAGGCTATGCCGAGTATGTCGAGCCGATTCCAGACGGTACGGCGGCATCGTTGATGCTGGAGTTCGATTCGGAGCTCTGTCAGGACTTCGAGGCGGCTATCGCCGAAACAACCGCACACTTCGTCGACAACGGTGAAGCATTCGAAGCGCTGGAGGCGTATACTGACGAGGCACAAGCCGACGTCTGGGCGCTCCGGAAAGCGGCGATACCGCTGCTGATGAGTCTCGAAGGTGACCCAAAGCCGTATCCGTTTATCGAGGACGCCACCGTGCCCCCGTCGGAACTAGCCGAGTACGTCGCCGAGTTCGAGGAGGTCCTCGAAGCCCACGACACCTCGGCTGCGTACTTTGCTCATGCCGGCAGCGGAACGCTCCACATCAGACCGATCCTCAATCTCAAGCAGGAGCAGGGTATCGAGGCGATGCGCTCGATCGCCGACGATGTAACTGATCTGGTGCTCGAGCACCGTGGGGCTTTCTCAGGCGAGCACGGCGACGGCATGGCGCGGACAGAATTCACGCCGAAGATGTATGGGCCGGATCTCTGGGCAGCCTTTAAAACACTCAAGACGGCATTCGACCCGACCTGGCTCTGCCACCCTGGGAACGTCGTCTACCGTGATGGCCCGGACGACATCGGTCCGGACTCGGACCGGGGTGTCGGCGCGGACATGCGCAAACATTTGCGCTATGGCGCCGAGTACCAATCCATCGAGCCGGTGACGGCTCTCGACTTTGACGATGAAGGTGGCTTTTCGCACCTTGTAGAGCTGTGTAATGGGTGTGGGACCTGCAGACAGACCGGCTCGGAGACGATGTGTCCGACGTATCGTGCCTCGAAGGAGGAAATCCAGACGACACGGGGCCGAGCGAATATGCTCCGTGCAGCGATTA
>JBDGPQ010000053.1:0-12408 GCA_042219595.1 Haloarculaceae archaeon | reverse complement strand
CGGTCTCCCGAACCGTCTCCGGAAGCCCCAGAGCGCTCGCCATCCGATCGATTTCACCAAGAGCCTGCTTGAGATTCCGCTCCTTGCTGTTCCGGGTTCGGAACCGTTCATTCCACGTCCTCAGCCGCTGCATCTTCTGTCGCTGCTTGGAGGATAACGCCCGGCCATAGGCATCCTTGTCCTGCCACCCAATATTTGTCGAGAGCCCCTTGTCGTGCATCATCGTCGTCGTTGGAGCTCCTACACGGGACTTGTTGTCTCGCTCGCTCGAATCGAAGGCCCGCCACTCCGGCCCGGGATCGATTTCATCCTCCTCAACGACAAGTCCGCAGTCGGAACAAACGACCTCGCCATGCTCCTCGTCCGAGAGGAGGCGGCCGCCACACTCCGGACATCGCTCACGCTCCGCGGCCTCGGACTCTGTCTGCTCCCGTTCGCGTTCTCTGACTGATGTATCGGTCATGGTGGGTATCCGAAGGGTTTAGACACGGCTTCGTTGAATGATAGTTAGTTCGTAAATCTTATAAACCTTTCGCTACGGTCCACCTACCCCGACAGCGTCTGGTGGTTCCTGCCACTAATTCCCATGATTTAAAATGGAGTCTGGGTGCGGTCACCCAATGTTAGACCGAGAAGAGGTCGCCCTCGACAGGGACATCGAGCAATCCGATACGGGCCCCGGCATCCAGCCAGGCATGACCGTACGAGAACGCTGCGAGCGCGTTCACCTCATCCCCTGATTCCTGGAAGTGCCGGCCGTCTTCGAGGTACGATCCAGCCATTCCACGGCAGTCCGCTGCGGCCTCACCCAGCGGTGTATCGGCCGGAGCTGCCACGGTGGCTGCGTCGAGCGCATCGGCGAGTAACGCCTCGTAGCGACCAGTTTTCTCGGATAGAGTGCTCATGATCAACCTGTGGCCAGCGGAGGTCAAAAGGGCTGGCCGTGGCGGCAGCTTTCACGGAGGCACAACGTACAAACAGCCCCGTCGAGTACCCAGTGACATGTCGAATGAGGGCGCTGAGCATCGCCGGCTCATTATCGCTGGCTCTGGAATCGCCGGATTGACGGCTGCAATCTATGCAGCACGATCAAATAACGAACCGTTGGTGCTTGAGGGCGACGAGCCCGGCGGGCAGCTGACGCTGACGACTGACGTGGCAAATTACCCGGGGTTTCCCGACGGGATCGGGGGGCCAGAACTCGTTCAGCGCATGAAGGATCAGGCGAGGAAGTTCGGCGCCGAAATCGAGCACGGCATCGTTGAGGATCTCGATGCGAGTGACCGACCGTTCCGCATCGAGGTTTCGAATGGCGACATCTACACTGCCGACGCGTTCATTGCCGCATCAGGGGCCAGTGCTCGTACACTAGGAATTCCCGGCGAGGACGAGCTCATGGGCTACGGCGTCTCGACATGTGCCACTTGTGATGGAGCCTTTTTTCGGGGAGAGGACATGCTCGTGGTCGGTGGCGGGGACGCCGCGATGGAGGAAGCGAATTTCCTGACGAAATTTGCTGACACGGTGTATCTTGCCCACCGACGTGAGGAATTCCGCGCTGAGGACTACTGGATCGACCGCATCATGGAGAAGGTCGACGAAGGGGCAGTTGAAATCATGCGGAATACGGAGCTACTCGAGATCCACGGAACTGAGACGGACGGGGTAGATCACGTCACGCTGGCACGGAACGAGTCTGGCTATCCCTCCGAGAAGCTTGACGATCCAGCCACCGAGCGATTCGACATGGACGTGGGAGCAGTGTTCCTCGCAATCGGCCACACGCCCAATACCGGATACCTCGAGGAAACGGGCGTTGAAATGGATGAGGCGGGCTATATCGAAACGGCCCGAGGGGATGGACCGGGCCAGACCAAAACCGGTGTAGCGGGCTTGTTCGGCGCCGGTGACGTTGTCGACTACTATTATCAACAAGCCGTAACCGCGGGGGGGATGGGATGCAAGGCGGCGATCGACGCCGACGAGTACCTCGAGGACCTTCCGACGGCTGGGGCCACCGCACCCGATACGGCGACGGCAGAGAGCGACGACTAAGGAGTGCGAACGTGCGGTTGTACACCACGGCACCCACAGATGCTTT
Organism: Haloarculaceae archaeon; assembly: GCA_042219595.1. GTDB lineage: Archaea > Halobacteriota > Halobacteria > Halobacteriales > Haloarculaceae > CAYLJD01. Next base: position 10,307 of record JBDGPQ010000053.1, on the reverse strand, counting down.
AAGACGGCCAACCTGGTGGGGATATGAGCGCCGAGACTGTTGAAGTCGACATTGCGGCGGATGGAGACTCGGACATGATCGAGGTTCCGCGAGCCCTGATCGACGTCCTTTCAGAAGGAAACGAACCGGCGGCGACTGTAATCGGTGATATCGCCATGCTCGGGATCGCTCAACAGGCCCATGGTGTCGTGCATCACGGCCACGGGGAGGTTGACAGCGCTGTTGAGGAGGCGGAGTCATTGGCCATGGACCTGTTCGAGGAGCGGTTCGGCCGCTCGTTCGGCGAAATGACCGGCCACGACCATTAGCACACGTAGGTTAGAACGAGCCCGTCATCGAGCCGCTCGACCGACTCCAGCTCGAGTGAGCGAATATCATCCTCCCGAAATCCATCCCCGTCGGCGAGCGTCGGTGCTGTCCGGCCGCCGATGATCTTCGAGCCGATGAATACGGAGAGCCGATCGACCAGGTTCCCCGCGAAGAGTGAGAAGACCACCTCTCCACCACCCTCGACGAGCAGTCTGTCGATGCCCTGATCCTGCAGCGCGTTCAGGGAGGCCGTGAGATCGACCCGGTCGTCCCCATGCTGCAAGACTGTCGCTCCAGCAGCTTCCATCTCGCCGACAGCCGCGGGCGCAGCTGATTCGCTCGCCAAGAGATACGTTGTGGCCGCGTCGTCCATGACTCGGGCATCCACCGATGTGCGCAGGGATGAATCCACGACAACCCGAGCTGGGTTTGGCGGTTCACCGCGCTCTTGGCGCTCTGCTCGGCGTCCGGTATCCTTGACTGTCAACGAGGGATCATCCGCGAGGATGGTTCCAATACCGACCATCACAGCATCGTGTTCAGCACGCAATGCATCGACTCGCTCGAAGTCTTCCGGGCCACTGATCTCGACTTGTGTTCGTTCCCGAGTCGAAAGCTTCCCGTCGACGCTCATCGCGGCATTCACCCGGACGTGCACGCTAGCCATATGACGTACCTGAGCCGTTAGTGGTTCCGGTAGCCGGGGTCCGACTTTTAGTAGGGCGGGGGCGAAGGTCGACCATGGACATCGACGACCGGGCCGAGGAGCTCGCCGAAGACCTCGGCGTGGACGTCGCGGACGTCAGATCGGATCTCGAAAATCTCCGCTCCTACAGCGTCCCGATGGATGAGGCGGTTCAAAGTTTGCGCCGAAAATACGGCGACGGTTCGGACGGTGACAGCGGCCCATCAATGCGTGATATTGCCGATATCGCTATCGGTGACAGCGCCGTCACGGTGACGGCGGTCGTTCTCACTGTAGGAAAGCGGTCGATCCGGTATCAAGGAGAGGACCAAATCATTCTCGAGGGTGAACTCGCGGATGAGACCGGCCGGATATCTTACACTGCCTGGGAGGAGTTCGATATCGCGCCGGGTGATACGATTCGGATTGAAAACGCTGGCGTGCGTGAGTGGAATGACCGGCCGGAACTAAACTTCGGAGAGCGAACGACAATAACGCCCGCCGATACGGAGTTATCCGTCGACGAGGATATTGGCGGAGATCGCTCACTCGCCGACCTCACGTCTGGTGACCGAGGCGTCAATGTCGAAGTGAACGTCCAGGAGGTCGAACGACGGCGCATTGACGGCCGCGACGGGGAAACAGAGATTCTGAGCGGGATTGTCGCTGATGAATCCGCTCGCCTTCCCTTTACCGACTGGGACCCCCATCAGGAATTTACGGAGGGGACGTCTCTCCGAATTGAAAACGCGTTCATCCGAGAATTCCGCGGTGTACCCTCGATCAATGTATCAGAGTTTTCCATGGTGCAGGAATTGGACCGCACTGTCGAACCAGCGGATACCGCCGAATTGCTGGCGATCGGCGAGGCCGTGGAGACCGGAGGTCGGTTCGACATTGAAGTCATCGGTACCGTACTCTCGATTCGGGATGGCTCGGGGCTGATCGAGCGGTGTCCAGAGTGTGGGCGGGTGGCGCAAAATGGCCAGTGTCGCAGCCACGGGAATGTTGAGACCACCGACGATCTCCGGACGAAGGCGATCCTCGACGACGGTACCGGGTCGCTAACCGTGGTTTTGGGGCGGGAGTTAACGGCAGAAATCTACGGTGGGGATGTCGAAGCCGCCAAGGAGGATGCCCGGGATGCCATGGATAAGGGCGTCGTCGCGGACGCGATTCGGGAAGAATTGGTCGGTCGGGACTACCGCGCACGTGGATGACTTCGGTGCGAACCTCGAGGCCGAAAGGTTCGATCCCGTGGATACAGATCCAGTCGAGCGAGCGAAGGACCTCCTATCGGAGGTGGAGGGATGAGCGAGGCAGGCGACGATGGACCAGGTAGGCGTGAGGTTGCCTACCGAATATTCGCTACGGAATTTGACGATGCAGACCTGCAATATGCCGAGAGCGATGAGGAGCGGGCACCCAACTATGTCGTCACCCCAACTGGTGCGCGGGTCAACCGTCTCTTTGTAGCCGGTGTTCTTACCGAAGTTCAGGCAGTGAGTGAGGAAGTTCTCAGGGGTCGTGTGGTGGATCCCACGGGAGGCTTCGTCTGCTATGCCGGCCAGTATCAGGCAGATGAACGCGCCGCATTGGACAGAATCGAACCACCTGCGTTCGTCGCCGTCACGGGAAAGGCTCGCACGTTCCAACCGGAGGATGGGGACCGTGTGTTTACGTCTGTTCGGCCAGAATCCATCAGTACGGTCGATGCGGAGACTCGAGACCGATGGACGGTGACGGCGGCTGAGCGGACTCTCGAACGAGTCCAAGCGATGGCGACCGCTATTGCGCTCGATGCAAGCGGTGATCGATTACGAACGGCCCTCCTCGACAGAGGCGTTGATGAAAGCCTTGCATCTGGAATCACGGTGGCCCTTCAGCATTACGGCACAACCCCAACGTACCTAGCGGCAGTTCGGGATCTAGCAATCGACGCCGCTCGGCACGTCGCCGGTGAGCTGGATGAAGTACCCGAACTATCGACCCAACCCGGTGAGGAAGGAGATGTGGCCGTAACGGACCTCCTCGACGAATCGATCGAGCCGCTTGCCGCTGAATCGGGGTCTGAATCGAGCGATCGGATCGGTCGTGGCGTTGACGACACCGAGACGGCCGAGAGTGAGAAGAGTTCCCCAGCCACGCACGAATCCGGCGACGAACCGCCCGAGCAGTCAGCTGCTGGGACGGCTGCGAACGAGGCAACCGATCGCGTAGAGCCCGAGACCACAAGGGGAGGGAGTGCCGATCCAGCGTCTGAATTCGACTTAGATGCGGAGGAGCGGGAGACGGTCGAGGCCGAATATGGCACTGAATTCCAGAGCGCTGCTGAAGTGGATGAACCAGGTGAAGCGGATATCGAAACGCCGGATCCGGAGGCAGCGACCGCAGAACCGGGTGAGGCTTCCGGTGATCCCACCGACTCTGGCAATGTCGATAGTCATGATGAATCATCTGAGGCCGAAACGCCGGCCGAGAACGGCGACATCGATCTCGTCGACGCGGTCGTTGATGCGATGGCTGACCTCGACGATGGTGATGGCGCGGACCGCACAGCAGTCATCGAGAGTGTGGCCGAACGCGCTGGTGTCGACACTGCAGAGGTCGAAGACGCCGTCCAGGATGCCCTGATGGAGGGGCGCTGTTACGAGCCTGACGATGGGACGCTAAAGCCCATCTGATGGCTGTCGAGCCCGTTCCCGGAGAGGCCGCGGCGCTCGCTGATCTCGGCAACGAGACTGCACTGGTCGTCGCAGATTATCATGCCGGTATCGAAGTTGGACTGCGCCGGGAGGGCGTGGAACTTGCGAGCCACGCCGAAGAGCGGCTCACAGCAATCTCAGCACTCATCGACCGGACGGTACCGGACCGGCTCGTCATCCTCGGTGACCTCGGGCATGCCATCGGCGATCCGTGGTATACCGAGCGCGATGAGATCGAGGAGCTGCTGGCCTCGGTTCTTGACCGCATGCCAATAACCCTCGTGAAGGGAAATCACGATGGAGACGTGGAGGCCCTCGTCGATGATCTCGATCTCGAGGTCGAGATCACATCGACGACCGGAACGCGATGTGGTAACGTCGGTCTCGCTCACGGCCACACGTGGCCCGGACGGGAGGTCCTCGGGGCCGATATCGTGTGTGTTGGCCATGAGCATCCGGAGGTTCGCCTGGAAGACGAGGTCGGTGGACGCAGACTTGAGCGCGTCTGGTTGCGGGGAGACCTTGCGCCCGAGCCGTTCCAGATCCATCACGGAGACTCCGATCTCGCTATCGACGGTGAACTGATCGTATTTCCGGCATTTAACGAGCTCTCCGGTGGTACCTGGATCAACGTTCCGGACCAAGAGTTCCTTGCGCCTTTCCTCCCAGACGGGCTTGAGAACGGGGATGCATACCTCTTGGATGGGACGCGTCTGGGCCCCTACGAAGAGCTCTAACCAGTGATAGCGGAAGCTGCAGGAGCCAGCTTTCCGAGGAGGGCCAAAGCCAAATCGTGTGCAAGCGGTGGAGCAGGCTCCCAGACGCGCCCCGGTCCCCTAAGCAATCGGTACACGCCGACGCCCTTAATCAGCTCAGTACCCAACTCGGCGTCAATGACGGATGCGACCGGCGCTGAGGCCTTTGCCGCTCTCGGAGACGCGGTCCGGACTGCGCTCTCCGAGCGTGGCTTCGAAACGCCGACGGAGCCTCAGCGTCGGGCGATCCCGCCACTCGCAGCTGGCCAGAACGCACTCGTCGTCGCGCCGACCGGTACTGGCAAAACGGAAACGGCGATGCTCCCGGTGTTCGACGCGCTGGCCGGCGAGGAGCGATTCGGAATTGGAGCGCTGTACGTCACCCCGCTGCGGGCGCTCAATCGCGATATGCGCGAGCGCCTGGACTGGTGGGGGGAGACGCTCAACCTCGAGGTCGATGTTCGCCACGGCGACACGACGGACTACCGCCGCCAGCAACAAGCCGACGACCCACCGGACGTCCTCGTGACTACTCCGGAGACGCTCCAGGCGATGCTGACCGGTGAAAAACTCCGGGTTGCTCTCGAGGACGTTGAACACGTCATCGTAGACGAAGTCCACGAACTGGCCGCCTCGAAACGCGGCGCCCAACTCACCGTGGGTCTCGAACGACTCCGTGAGCTTGCTGGGCCGTACCGCCGCATTGGCCTCTCGGCGACCGTCGGGGATCCGGAAGAGGTCGGCCGTTTCCTCACAGGCAACCGCGGCTGTGAAATCGTCGAAGTTGATGTCGGCAGCGCACTTCAACTCGACGTCCTAAGCCCGGAAGTTACCGATGCCGACCGTGATCTGGCAAGCGAACTTGTGACTGAACCTTCTGTTGCTAGTCATGTTCGGGCCATCGATCGCCTGGTCAGTGATCATGAATCGACGTTAATCTTCGTGAACACCCGCCAGACCGCGGAGGCGCTCGGTTCGCGGCTCAAGGCTCACGGGACTGACGTCGGAATTCATCACGGCTCTCTCGCCAGAGACGCCAGGATTGGGGTAGAAGAGGATTTCAAGCATGGCGATCTCGACGCACTGCTCTGCACCTCGTCGATGGAGCTGGGGATCGACGTCGGTCACGTTGATCATGTCGTCCAGTATAACAGTCCACGGCAGGTCACTCGGCTCCTCCAACGGGTCGGCCGCGCAGGCCACCGGCGCGGTGAGGTGTCATCGGGCACAGTGGTGACGAGCCATCCGGATGACATCATCGAAGCGATGGTGATCGCTCGGCAAGCCCGGCTCGGTGATGTTGAGCCAGCTGCAATTCATTATGGAAGTCTCGATACGGTGGCCAATCAGGTAGCCGGACTCGTGATGGATTTCGGAGAGATACAGGCCGCCCGAGCGTATGAAATCGTATCCCGAGCTTACCCGTTTCGCGATCTCGGGTCAGAGGAATTCAAATCAGTAGTTCGCGAGCTCGCGGGGAATCGGGTGCTCTGGCTCGATGAAGAGGCCGATCGCCTCGAAAAACGCAGAGGGACGTGGCAGTACTTCTATCGCAATCTGTCGATGATCCCGGATGAGGCCACCTATACCGTCGAGGACGTCGCGAGTGGACGGCGGATCGGGACGCTGGACGAGCGGTTCGTTGTCAACTTCGCTGCCCCAGGGGAAATCTTCGTTCAGAACGGCGAAATGTGGCGGATTACCAATGTCGACACCGAGGATGAAACCGTCACAGTGTCACCCGTTGAGGATCCCGCGGGCGAAGTACCCTCGTGGACGGGTCAGGAAATTCCAGTTCCAGCCTCGGTCGCCCAAGAGGTAGGCGAGGTTCGTCGCGTGGCTGGCTCGCAACTCGCCGGCGCCGAGAGTCAGGCTGTGGCGAGGGATATCGGGAAGCGGTATGAAACAGAGCCAGGGACCGTGGCCGACGGCCTTCGGAACGTCGCCTCACAACTTGAGAGCGGGACGCCCGTTCCGACCGATGATAAGATCGTCGTTGAAGGCACGGATCGGTCACTGGTAGTGAACGCGTGCTTCGGGCATACCATCAACGAGACGATCGGACGCCTCCTCTCCGCACTGCTTGGGCAGCGCGCCGGATCGTCCGTCGGAATGGACGCCGATCCGTATCGCATCGAACTCGACGTTCCCAGATCGATATCGGCGTCAGACGTCGTCGAGGTGCTTGAGACGACCGATACGGAGCACGTCGAGGGATTGATCGAACTCAGTCTGAAAAATGCCGACGCGTTGAAGTTCAAGCTTGCACAGGTTGCAGCGAAATTTGGGACGCTGAAACGCTGGCGGGGCACCGGCAGTGCCCAATTCGGCAGAGATCGCCTCGTCTCTGCACTGGAAGGCACACCCATATTCGACGAAGCCGTCCGGGAGTTGCTGCACGAAGAGATGGCCGTCGAAGCCGCAGCGGCCGTGTTACGCGATCTCCAATCCGGCGAACGGGAACTGGTTACAGCCGGGGATATTTCTCCTCTCGGGCGGGCCGGCCGCAGTTCCGGGAGTGAGCTCCTCACGCCGGAGAATGCCGACGCCAGCGTTATCCGGACCGTAAAAGAGCGTCTCCACGACGACCAAGTCATTCTGATCTGTGTTCATTGCCAGGATTGGAAGACGAAACGACGTGTGGGACGGGTCCGGGAACAGCCGGAGTGCCCAAAGTGCGGTTCGACGCGGATCGCCGCGCTGAATCCATGGGCCGAGGAGGTGGTCACTGCGATTCGGACCGACGAGAAGGACGAGGACCAAGAAAATCAGACGCAGCGAGCCTATCGCGCGGCCAGTCTCGTCCAAAGTCACGGCAAGCAGGCGGTCATTGCGCTTGCGGCCAGGGGAGTCGGTCCGGAGAACGCTGCCCGAATTATCAATAAACTTCGTGAGGACGAAGAGGACTTTTACCGGGATATCCTCCGGCGCGAGCGTGAATACGCTCGGACCCGCTCCTTTTGGGAGTAGTTTACGTTGCCGCCTCGATGGCTTGGTCGAGATCGGCCACGATGTCATCGACGGCTTCGAGACCGACAGAGATGCGAACGAGATCGTCGGTGACACCACTCGCGGCCTGTTCCTCCGCGGTAAGCTGCTGGTGGGTCGTACTTGCTGGATGAATGATGAGCGTCTTTGCATCACCAACGTTGGCGAGAAGACTGGCCAATTCAACCTCATTACACAATCGACGGCCGGCCTCGTATCCCGCCTCCAATCCAAATGTGATCATTCCGCCATACCCACCGTCGAGGTACTCGCTCGCCTCAGCGTGCGTTTCGTGCGATTCGAGGCCAGGGTAATTAATCCACGAGACGGCGGAGTGATCCTCGAGATATTCGGCGACCGCCTGAGCGTTCTGGCTGTGCCGCTCGATGCGCATCGGGAGCGTCTCGAGCTTCTGTAGCGTCACCCACGAATCGAAGGGTGACTGCTGGTTCCCGAGATCCCGCAACCCACGGGTCCGGGCAGCGTACGCAAATGCAGCGTCGCCGAAGCGCTCCTTAAAGTTGACACCATGGTAGGCTGGGTTGTCGTCAGCAACCTCTGGATAGTCCTCCGCACCCCAATCGAACGTTCCACCATCGATGATCGCCCCACCAATGGTGGAGCCTGCACCGTGGATCCATTTCGTGGTGGAGTGCCAAATCAAATCTGCGCCATACTCGATGGGCTTGCACAGATGTGGGGTCGCGAATGTGTTGTCAACGAATAGCGGTACACCATGGTCATGGGCGATCCCGGCAATACGTTCCAGATCAGGCGTTACGAGAGCGGGATTACCGATCGTTTCGAGGTGTACGTACGCCGTATCGTCGTCAATGGCCTCCTCATACGCCTCGTAATCGAGAGTGTCAACGAATCGGGTTTCGATGCCCCGACGGGATGATGTGTGAGTAAGGTACGTGTAGGTCCCACCGTAGAGCGCCGATGCGGTGACGATATTATCGCCGGCAGACGCCAGAATGAATGTCGTTAAATCCAACGCCGCCATCCCGCTTGCCGTCGCAAGGCCGGCGACTCCACCTTCGAGCGTGGCAAGCCGCTCCTCAAGCATGGCGTTCGTTGGATTCATAATGCGCGAGTAGATGTTGCCAGCCTCCTCGAGTGCAAAGAGGCGAGCGGCATGCGCATCATCCTCGAATTCGTACGAGGTCGTCTGATAGATCGGCGGTGCCCGTGCGCCCGTCGTGGGATCTGCTTCCTGTCCAGCGTGGATGCTCTCTGTATAATCGTCCGACATCGTCGATACCTCAGATCCCTGGTCCCTTCAAGGCGTTTGATACCGGCCATGACTGCCAGTCTCTCTGAGCCCCGGACGAGCGTCTACTCCCTCGGCGCAACGTAGCTGGATGACCGAAGTCGGTGCAGGCCTGGTTCGGCGATCACAGAGGAGTCGGCAAGGCGTGCCGTCGATCGAACAACTACGCCGGGAGTCTTACGGCCCATCGCCAAAACCTGTCGGATATGGCGGCGGCGACGATCTCGCGGTGGGCGCGCCGATTTCTCGTCATTGGAGTCGCGTTTCTCACCGTCGCGCAAATCGTCGGTCTTGCCGGCGCACCGCGCTCGGTCGAAGTCATCCTCGGACTCTATGGATTCGTCCTGAGCGTCGTGTTTGGGAAGGCATACTCCCTCCTTCCATCGTACTTCGATCGGACGCTCGCCGTGCCGCGGGCGCCCGCATGGCACTTGCCGATCCACACACTTGGCGTACTAGCGTTGGCTGGGGCTGCGTGGCCAGGAACCCCAACGATGTTCGAGACGGCCGGGAGAGTACTCTGGAGTGTCGGAGTTGTGATATTCGCTGTCAGCATTGCATTGACAATTCGATCGAATCCACTCGGATTGGAAACGGGGACAAGCGGGGCCAATGCTTCGCGAGCTGGTCTCGATCGAATCGCCAATCTGTTTATGCCTGCCGCGCCGGCCTACTTGCTGATCGGAACGTTGGTGGGTCTGGCTGCGCAGACCGGGCTCTCACCGCCGCTAGACGGATCGAGCGTCCGAGTCCACCACCTGTTGGCAGCTGGGTTTGCATTGCTACTGTTATTCAGCGTTGGCTACCGCCTTCTGCCACGCTTTCTCGTGGCTCAAGTCCCACGGTCCTTGGCCATAATTACGCTACCGGCGGGCGCCCTTGGACCGGCACTCCTTGCGATCGGGTATCCATCTGGGCCGCTTTTTGCCGCGGGGGCGATCCTCGAAAGCGTTGCCATTGCCAGCTTCGCGATCGCGTATGGTTGGCTATTTGTCGCAACTGACCGGGATCGAATTGGCTTCTATGGGCCTCTGGGTGGCGTCATCGCAGGGTTGTTCGGTATCGGTCTTGGCCTGCACTTTGCTCTCGTCGGGTTCGAAGCGTCGTTGATCCTCTCGCACGTGCGGCTCAACGTGTTTGGTCTGCTTGGGCTGTCCATCATCGGCATCATCTTCCAATTCTATCCACCTGCTGTGTCCAACTGGCCAGTGTCAGGCGACCACCTTGCAGGAGCAAGCCTCGCAGTGTATGCGAGCGGGGTTGGGATCCTCGCTGCCGGGCCCCCGATCGATGGCCGGCTTTCGATTGTCGGGCACATCCTCGCCTTCAGCGCTGCACTGACGGTGGGGTACTGCCTAATCGGGACGATCCGGGCTCAAACGGCCGGTCGGTGAGCAATATTCGGGGATTCTCGGCAGCCGGGAACGGTCTGAAACCCTTTTGGGTCCATCTCGGCAAGGCGAATATGGAACAATGCAGGAGCCTATCGATCGGCGGACAGTCATTAGCGGCCTTGGAAGTCTCACAGTCATCGGCGCACTTGCTGGGTGCTCGACAGATAGCGGAGACGGCGGTGATGGTGGCGATGGCGG
>JBDGPQ010000225.1:8633-12537 GCA_042219595.1 Haloarculaceae archaeon | reverse complement strand
GCCGTTAGGATCGGCCGACCTCACCCACACAACCGGTGGGGCGTCCTCACTCAACGCAGGCGCGACGAATTTCGCGACCGACGCAGTCAAGGGTTCGGTAACGACGCTCTCTGCCGACGATGATGTCTTGAAAATCACGATCAAGTTCGACGATGATAGTGATGCGATCGACGTACTCGAGCCTGGGGAAACGGCCGACCTCGAAATCACCACGGCGGAGGGTGGCGTAACCACCGTCCGCGTCACGGTTCCAGACTCGCTATCCGGGGAGAACGCTGTGCAAGTGTGACCACTCTTGCCCGGGGCCTGCAGTTCGCATGGGGGGGATGGCTCGGCGTGGAATCGAATCTCTATCACCTCATCGGGACGCACTGGCCGGTTCGGGGGAACCGGGAGACTCACTCACGTGGCGTCTCAACTTTTCTTACCACATGAATCGCTAACTGCTAGACCTCGGTTCTATTATGTTTGATCGTCCAGATTCTGATGCACCGGTTCCAGTGGAGGCTCAGCCACTGCCGGAGAACGCATCGTCTCATAATCTCGATCACGGACAAGTGGGTATTGGCACACTCATCGTGTTCATCGCGATGGTGCTGGTGGCGGCGATCGCCGCTGGCGTGCTGATCAACACGGCCGGCGTCCTGCAGAGCGAGTCCGCGGAGACGGGCGAGCAGTCGAGCCAGCAGGCGACGGATCGCCTTCAGCCCGTCACGAAGCTAGGACTGGTCGGAAACAGCGAGGACACTGACGCTGGCAACGAAGTCGAATATATCGAAATCGACGTTAAGCGCTCCCCTGGGGCTGGAAATATAAACTTGAGCAGAGCGACAATCCATTTTATCGGCCCGAAAGGATCGGCGGACTTGACAGAGACCGATCGCATGGTGACCGGAGCGGAAAACTTCGAAACATCGGGCGTTAAGGGCTCGGCTCCAACGCTGGCGAACGATTCGGACGTCATTACGATTCGCATCCAACTTGATTACGATGGAGACGCGGTGGATGTCCTGCAACCCGGTGATACCGCGATCCTCAAGATTGCGCTCGAAACTGGCGGTATTACCACTGTTAAACTAGCTGTCCCTGACACGTTATCCGGCGAAAACGCCGTTGGGCTTTGAAATTCGTCGAGGAGACCGGATCTCATAGATACTATGAATCTCTGACGAGGATTCCCAAACCGGGTCCCAATCGGACGCTCATGACGGAACTTTGGTGGGTCGTCGTTCGGCTTTTATTACATCAAATTGATGTTTATGAGCGCGGTGATTGACGACGATACTGTAGTCAATCAATTTTTGGAAACTCTGGTCACAGAATTATCATCATCGATTCTTGCGGGGCAGCGTTTTTGCTGGCGCACCAAAGAGACGACTCCAATGAATCCGGGCGACGAGGAACCGACGCCCGAGCCGGAGGAAGGGCCGGTTCTCGTCCCCGAGGAACTCGATATTACTGAGGACGATCACGTAACGCAGATCGACGAGACGCGGTATGTCATTTCACCGGAAGAGCGCCCGGATCATGACCCGGCCGCCGCGGCGGACGCAGACACGGCCCCGGCTGAAGATCGGGAAGATCCCGGGGTCCTCGACCGTGAGACCGTCCATGACTGGATCGCCGAGGACCTCAGCCGGGCGAGTTCCCGGTATGGCTTCGACATTACAGCCAGTTTCGACGAGAGCGAACAGCATCGACGGATGGTCTCAAATGACGTCGTGACCATCTTTGAAAGTCTCGTACTCTGGTATGCTCAGCAAATCGACGCCGACACGCCCGTAGAGGAAGTGCTGGGGATCCTGCTCTGGGAATCGAACGTCCCAGTTCGATACCCGGCTCGGAGCCTTCAGCGACTTGTCGAATCGACTGGCTTAGGGCCGCAGGATTCGATCGGTGATTTGCTGGCCGCCGTGGACGAGGACGAGGGCGTCCAGTTGTAACCTGAGTGGTATGCGCGGACTCTCTTTGTTTGGCGATCTGACCACCGCAGTCGTGGTGTTCATCCTAGTCGTGACTGCTCTCGGCGGGCTTGCCGGAGCGGATGCCTCTCAGGTCGGCACCGGATCCGCTGATGTTCGTGTCCTCTCACCGACGCCAGATCATCTCGACGTGGAAAGCGGCCGATTCGGCTCCGCCGCCCGCTATGTTCGGTTGCCTGATGTCACGATGTCGATCTCTGATGTGACCGGTCGACCACGTGTACAGTACCGTATCACCGTCCCCGCCCTCGACATTGACCGGCACCGGTCCAGTGTGATCGAAGGAGCTGACCGGCTCCGAATTCATCTTCCAGATGTCGCACTGCCCCCACGGGGCCAAGACCCAGCCCCCGGCACTTACCAGGGACGTGTCATTGTTGCCGTACAGAGTTTCTCGACCGATCGAACCGTGCTGAACCGCTCCGTTCCCGTTAGGGTGAGAAAATAATGACTGGGTCGCCGGCTGCTGACCAGCTTCCGCGTCCGCTCCGGATCGTATTCGGTGATCGTCTGGGTCTAACTATCTTTCTGGTCGGGCTCATCTTCTTTGGAATTACGTGGCGCTTAGGGTTTTTTATCGTCGATTCCCGAACGATCGCGAATCTCGTTGCGAACCTTGCGGACGGCAGACTCGCCGTTGTTGAGGCCCCCTACTCCTTGACGGCGGCGAACCAGCCCGGCCTCGTTGAAGCGGGTGGTCGGTTGTATGGACGAAATTATGGAATCGCCTATCTTGCCGTGCCCGCAACGTGGTTCTTCGAAACGATTCATGGCATCTTCACGCTCCGGGTTATCATCGGCGGATTCTGGGCGCTCGGCCTTGTGGCCGTTGGCCGGACGACAAGCGTCCTCTTAGACTGGCCCGGACTGGCCAAAGCCGGCGCACTTGCCGGACTCGTGGCAGTGGCTGTGACCATACTATTTCGAACGCCGGCAACGGCGTTTGATGAGCCCGCTCCGCTCCTTGGCCTCCAGCTCACGACAATGCTCGTCGCGGCATATGGTGGGACGCTCCTCTATCGCCTACTTGCGGACCGTCCGAGAGTCGGTGTCGCCGCCGGCTTTGGTCTCCTTTTCGCAAGCCCAATCGGCTTTTGGGGAACAATTCCGAAACGACATGTCGTCACGGCAACATTACTGCTGCTAGCCTGTCTCTGCTTCGCAACGAGCACCCGCCGCGACGGTCACTGGACGGTCTTAGGACGGGGTGGGGCCTATGCCACTCTCGCGTTTCTGGGGTCGATCCACGCATTCGAGGCGGCATTCATGCTTGCTGTCTTGATCCCGGTTGATCTCGCGACGCATCGTCATGCGCCTTTACATGAACACGCACTTGTGGCGTGTATTTTCCTCATTGGTGCCATTCCAGTGCTAGCGACCAACTTCGCGATCGCCGGCGATCCGATGACGACGCCACGGATGCTTCCAGCGGCCGATGGTAGTGGACCGAGGCTTGGCACGGTGGGTGTCGGCCCGGCAGACGGCGGGTCGGTCGGGAGTGCTGGAAGCGCAACCGACGGAGGTGGCTCCAGTCTTGGCGGACCGCAGACCGGCACGTCAAGCGGTTCCTCACCGCTTGCTATTCCCCTGGTCGCCGGCCTCGTAGGCCAGATCGCGTGGATCGTCGGGTATATGCTTGATAGTCTTACAGCCGGGCTTGCTGATCTCGGACAGCTGGGCGGCCTTTATCACACGGTTGTCCGCAGCGGCTGGATTCCGGGTGTGAGGTACGCTGTCAATGGCTGGGAGGCTGTGGAGCTATCCCTGCTCGAAGCCGTTCCGCTCCTCGCAATCCTCGTCGCAGGACCGGCCCTTCTGGTGGCGGATATTCCTCGCCAGCTACGTGAGAGTGTCCAGTGGCCGACGTGGCGACCAGTTGACGCACTGGCATTGGCCATGGCGTCGGTATTCTTCATTGTGTA
>JBDGPQ010000225.1:0-8611 GCA_042219595.1 Haloarculaceae archaeon | reverse complement strand
TTCCTGCGCTGCCGCTCGCGATATATCTAGGATGCCGGCTGCCACCGGTCCACGCAGCGGTGTCGGCCAGGTCACAACTACTCGCCCGTACTGTCACAGCGACGATCTTCTTCGGTGGAGTTGCGCTACTGCTGGGCTATCCGCTCATCGATCCAGCGGTTGGAGAAGCGGTTCAATTGCACGGATTGATCGGCTTAGGCGCTGCGGTAGGGTTGGGAGCCGTGGCTGTATCATGGCCGCTTCACCGCCGGGCCGACGCGCTAGCAGTCGCGCTTGGACTGACGGCCGGCGTTACACTACTGTTTCTGCTATCTGCCGCATTTTGGCAATTCAGGTATGGGCCATTCGCGCTTGATGTCGCCAGACTCGTAGCCGAGGCACTGCCAGTGATCGGGTAAACACCGGTTTCAGCGGTGATAATCGCCGGGGCAGCTATTTAGGCTACCGTTCGACACCCCACTATATGGCGGAGGTATTGGTTGCCCACGATTCGCCGTTCCTCCGCTCACTGCTCCGGTCCGTGGTTGAGATCGAACACGACATCGTGGGGGAGGGAAAAAACGGTGTAGAAGCGGTGGAGTCGAGTCGATCGCTCGACCCTGATGTCGTGATTCTCGCGGTTTCGATGCCGATTCAAGATGGCATCGACGCGGCTGCGACGATTCGCGATCGAGAGCCGTCGGTGGGAATCGTCCTCTGCCTAGATGCTGATGGAGATCACCGACCCGAGGCAACGGTCGAGGCCGACGAAGTTCTGACCGTGCCATTCAGACGCTCGGGCGTGCTCGAAGCCGTCGCGCGATCGGCTTGCGCTTGACCCATGTCGGTGACTGAGCGCACCGATGCCGAGTCGATTTGGGCACGCTGCGATCGCCAGCTCTTATTTACTTCCTTATCGCCGAAATATCAAGGGTAGCGAGCCTGTAAACCGCCATCCGTTATCGATACTGATACCACCGGCGGTAGATTCAAGCCCGGAAACGGGTACACCTGAGCCACGATGAAGCGCGGGGGAGGTCACCTGGGGGGACCACAATGAGTATTCGCAGTGTCGTCGATTCCATCCTCGGCGACGAGGAGCCGGATGATGACACAGACGATGAGACAACGGGCACGGATGCAGACGCTGATGATGGGAGCGGAGCGTTTGCGGAAGGAGGCGATGACGATCTCGGCGGCTTCGGGGAGGCGGACGACCTCGGCGACGCAGACGAGAGTACTGATATCGGCGGTGATGCAGACGTCGACGCACTTGAACACCGTATCGACGAGATCGAGACGGAACTCGACGACCTCTCTGCCACTGTCGAGACTGTCCGGACTGAAAATGAACAAATCTCCGCCAGCGTTGGGGATGTCGAAGAAAACGTCAGGAAGCTGCTCGACATCTATGAGATGGTCACGAAGGGCGTCAACCCATTTGCAGACGATGTCGACGCGGGACTCGGTGGCGGTGCCGGCGGCGGGGACTTCGGGTTATTCGAGGACGACGCAGACGACGATGAAGACGAAGAAGTAGCTGAGGATGTGGCCGACGCTGACCCGGAGGGATTTTTCGATGAAGATCTCGATGAGGAGGATCTGATGGCGGATCCAGAGCCGTCAGCGGATGCTGAGTCGTCAGGTGGCAGTGGGACTGGCGGAACCTCGTTTGAGGATCTCAAGGCCGAGTATGATGGCGACGAGACCGAAGCGCCGACCGACGATGATGGACCGGCTGGCCATGCCGGTGAAGAGCCAACAACCGATGACAGTACGAGTGCCACTTCGGCGGACGCGGCCGAAGATACCGACACGCAACTATCCACTGAGGACACGGCTCCGGACGACGAGCAGCCCACCGAGGGCGCTCAATCAGAGACAGGGAAGGACACGGCACCACAGGAGAGGCCAGGAGGCGATCCGGTAGATGAGCCCGTGGCACCGAAGCCGGAAACCGCCAGCGAAACGGCTGATAATCGAGCTGCTGGCAGAAATGACCCGGACCCGTCATCGACGCTGCCGTCAGAGAACGGTAACTCGGACGGGACGAGGCAGCCCGATGCAAACCGCAACGACGGGGAACCTGCCGGTCGGAAACCCTATTTGACGGAACTGCCGTCCGGGTTTCAGTCCGACATGGTCGTGGCTGAGTGGCTCGAATTCCTCGTTGGCGAGGCTGGCGTTCGAGAGGCCGCTAGTGCCATCGAGTACTACGAAGCCATCGAATGGATCGACCCGACAGTTGCGGCCGCACTGTCCGCCCGGCTCGCTGGTTTCGAGGAGGGGGGCGAGGGTAGTTTGGCGATCGAGGACCACGCCACCAGTTTGCGATATATCGGCCGGCTGACCGGCCAGGACTGGACGGCTGGAGCGGTTGCGTCCGCAGTTCGCGGGGGTGACGCGGATGGGGTTCAGCGTTAGTGGCACCGCAGTGATCGTACTGACAGCACTCCTCGTGGCGTTTGGGATGTGGAGCACCGCGGCGGCGAATAGCCTCGAGCAGGTAACCGAATCCCACCATGATGCGGCCGATCGCCAGCTCGAGCGTACAAATACGGCAGTGGCAATTTCATCTGCGAGCCAGTCAGGGAGTACCGTCTCCTTCAATATCGAAAACGAGGGCACCGTTTCGTGGTACGTCTCCGAAATCGATGTCATCGTCGATGGCACGTATAAGTCTGACTGGACGGTCGGCGGGTCGAGTAACCTGATCCGGCCGGGGCAAAGCCGCGGCGTTCGAGTTGGTGTTAGCGGCACCGCCGACCGGGTGAAGGTCGTGACACCGACGGGTCCATCTGCCGTTTCGGAGGTGAGTTGATGGCGCGTGCACTGAGTACGGCGGCCAGTGCTCTGATTATCGCTATCGCCCTAGCGGCGAGCCTCAGCGGGCTCTATGTGACCACTGCGAATGCCGTTGAACGTGTCGCCGATGCCGGGACGTCACGGCAAGAGGCGACCGCTGCGCGGATCGGGACGACCATCAACATCACCGACGCATCCTGGGATCTCACCGCCTCGAATCTCACGGTGAAAGTCAACAACACCGGCGACCGCGTCTTGGATGCATCTGCCGTCGACACCGTCGTCGATGGTCGGTTTGTCGGCTTCGAGGACTACGAACGGACCGAGGTCGACGGCCGGCAGACGACGGTTTGGCGGCCAGGCGAACAATTGGTCCTCGAAGACGAAGATACCGTTCTTGATTACTTTTCAACACCAAACCGCGTCAAGGTCGTCAGTGGACCGGGTGTCGCGTTTCAGTGTCGCATTTGATCCTGTTCATCGCGAGCATGGTGGTCGCCGCAAGCGTTGCCGGCGTGGTGACATCGACAGTCAATCAACTCAGCGAGGCCATCAGCGATCAAGGTCTCCATATCAGCGAGGATGTTCGAACGGATGTCGAAGTGATTAGCGACAACGGCACTGGGGCCTGTGTGTACAACTGCTCGGGGGCCGACAACCTCACCCTGCTCGTCAAGAACGTTGGCACCAACCGGCTGCCAGCGGACAAGGATCAACTTGATGTGCTGGTGAACAACCAGTACAAGGCACCGAGCGATATCACGCTCACCCTCCTGGGCGGTGTCGACGAGTGGGGGCGAACGGATGTCGTGAAACTCGAAATTTCGACGGGTGGGCTCGGATCCGGTGATCACCGGGCCAAGGTGATCGCCAATGGCGACGAGGAGGTGTTTGAATTCCACATCCCATGAGCGTCTCACGTACCGAACTTTACTCGATTGGCCTCGGCGAGCGGGATCGGCTCGATAAGGAGCTTGGTGGGGGCATCCCACCGGGCAGTATTGTCCTGGTTGAGGGCGATTACGGCGCTGGTAAATCCGCACTGAGTCAGCGATTCACGTATGGCCTCTGCGAGGAGGGAAACGTCGTGACGTACCTTTCGACGGAGCTCACGACGGGCTCATTTCTCGAGCAAATGCACTCGCTTGACTACGACATGGTCGACCACATCTTGGACGAGCGGGCGCTCTTCCTCCCGGCTGAAATCGGTGATGGCAATACCTTTTCCGGTGGTGAGGAGAGCGACCGCAAGGAGTTGTTGCGCCGACTGATGGAGGCGGAGCTGATGTGGGAATCCGACGCGATCATCATCGACACCTTCGATGCGATCCTTCGGAATGACCCCAAGTTCGAGGCGCTCATTCGAGAGAATGAAGAACGCCAAGCCGCGCTCGAGATCATTTCCTTCTTCAGGGATGTCATATCGCAAGGCAAAATCATCATGCTCACCGTCGATCCAACGACGCTCGACGGAGAAGCCCTCGCGCCGTTCCGATCGATCGCGGACGTCTTTCTCGAGCTGGAGATGGTCGAGGTGGGGAACGATATTCGGCGTCAGATCAACGTGAAGCGGTTTGCGGGAATGGGCGAACAGGTCGGCGAGACCATCGGCTACTCCGTGCGCTCCGGCACGGGCATCGTGATCGAAAGCCGTAGTGTCGCATGACGGAACACGGTCGAGCCAATCCATCGGACACCCTCACTGAGCACGCCTCGCGACGCCCCCACCTCCGGGAGCACTTGGAGAAATTCAAACAGATTACTGGCGAGTTTCCCCTGATGATCGAGGAGGCCGACGACGAGTATGAGTCGGATCGGCCGAACGTGCTTTACCATGTCGGGGGGCCGATTTACTCGCATATCTATGGAGACCTTGGACAGGAGACCAAGTACTACGCCATCGAACCGGAACTCTCTAGCGAGGAGCGGGCCGTGTTCGACGAAGTCCGGAACCGCCTGCTCGAACGCAGCGTCCAGAAGCCCGCGCCGGAGAACGAAGACGAGTACGGCGAGCGGATCGAGGAACTCCTCAACGAGACAACGCGCGTCCGAGGCCGCGAAGATGAATCGTCCGGGATCCTGTCGCGTATCGCCAACATTGGCGACATCGGAAAGGTCGAGTTGACCGAGGAAACCTTCGAGAACATCCATTACCGTCTCGAAAGAGACATCGTCGGGCTTGGACCGCTTGAGCCTATCATGCGTGATCCAGCCAACGAAGACATCCACGTCATCGGCCCAACGGAGACCTTCGTCGATCACGCCGTGTACTCGATGCTCGAAACCACCGTAGAGTGGCAGGACGAGGCGGCATTCGATCAGTGGATCCGCAATATGGGCGAGCGAATCGGCGATCCGGTCTCCGATTCCGACCCGATCGTCGACTCCACCCTCCCAGATGGATCACGGCTCAACCTGATCTATTCCGATGACGTCAGTCTCAAGGGTCCCTCGATCACGATCCGGCAGGCCGAAGGAGAGCCGCTCTCGATCTTCCAGATTACCGCGTGGAATACCTTGAGTCCAGAGCTCTCCGCGTATCTCTGGCTGTGTCTCGAGAACGAACAGACCGTCTTCGTCGTCGGCGAGACCGCTTCCGGGAAGACGACGACACTCAACTCGATCTTCGCATTCATTCCCCGGGATGCAAAGATCTACACCGCAGAGGATACCGCTGAGGTGATGCCGCCGCATAACACGTGGCAGCAACTGCTGACGCGCGAGGGCGATACCGAAGACACAAGCGTCGACATGTTCGACCTTGTCGCCGCGGCTCTCCGATCCCGACCTGATTATATCATACTTGGCGAGGTCCGTGGGGCCGAAGGCCGGATGGCATTTCAAGCGGCCCAGACCGGCCACCCGGTGATGCTGACGTTCCACGCAAGTGATGTCGTCTCGATGATCCAACGGTTCACGTCCGAGCCGATCAATGTCCCCGAGACGTTCATGGGTGTGGCTGATGTCGCACTCTTCCAGAACCGCGTCAAACAGGGTGACGACGTACTCCGGCGGGTGACATCTGTTCAGGAAATCGAGGGATACTCAAAGGAAATGGACGGTGTGGTCACCCGACAGGCCTTCCATTGGGACCCCGTCGAGGACGAAATCGTCTTCGGAGGGATGAACAACTCGTACGTCCTTGAGGAGCAGATCGCCACACTCCTGGGGTATGAGGATACCAGAGAAATCTACGATGAACTGCGGTTTCGGGCAAGGATTATCGAGCAGGCCATCCAGGAAGGCATCGTCGGCTACCACGAAGTGAACGAATTGATCGCTGATTTTCAGCGGGATGGCCCTGAGGGCCTCCCGTTCAGCGTCCGTCGTCCAAACTGATGCCACCAGATTCCACCGCCAGTGTCGATGAGACACTCACCGAGGAGTTCCAGTCGCTTCTCGAGGACTACCGAAAGCTCGAGATGCCGCTCGAGCGGTACATCTCCCTCGTGCTGGCGCCATCCGGCCTCTTCTTCCTGTTAACCCTGCTGGCGGCGGTCGTGCTGGAGCTGCCCTTTATGATCCGCATGCCGATCCCGCTATTGGGCTTTCTCACACTCGCCACAGCGGTATTCTACCCACGGATCGTCGTCTCCCAGCGACGCACACAATTGAACAACCGATTCCACCTACTTGTCACCCACATGACGGTTTTGGCGACGACGAAAATCGACCGGATGGCGGTATTTCGCTTGCCGAAGAAGAGGAATACGGGGAACTGGCACGTGAAATGCAACGGATCGTCCAATTGGTCGACTCATGGAACCAGAGCCTCGACGACGCGTGTCGGCGACGTGCGAAGGAGGTTCCGAGCGCGGCAGTCTCGGATTTTCTTGACCGGCTGGCGTATACCATCGGCGCCGGCCAATCCCTCGAGGATTATCTCATAACCGAGCAACAGCAGATCATCGAAAACTACGCGACGGTCTATGAGAGTTCGCTGGACAGCCTGGAGGTGATGAAAGACCTCTACCTGTCGATGATTCTCTCGATGACGTTCGCGCTCGTGTTCGCCATCGTCCTCCCGGTGCTCACAGGCACTGATCCGACGCTGACCGTCGGTGCCGTGATCGTGATGTTCATTTTCGTTCAATCCGGCTTCTACCTCGCGATTCGCTCGGTCGCGCCTTACGACCCGATTTGGTACCATCCACCGGATCACCAGACGGTGGTGGATCACCGAATTCGGAAAAGCGCGATCGCCGGAGTCGGGCTGTCGATGGTGTTACTTTTCGTTTCGATCGGTGGAATCATCGGTATCAGTCCGATCACTCTCTCGATGCTCGTTCCGATCTTGGGCAACCCGCTCCCGTTCCCTCTCTACGCGGCCATACCCATTCTCCCACTGGCCATCCCTGGTGTTGCAATTCGCCGTGAGGAACAGGCCATCAAGTCACGAGACGAAGAATTTCCCAGTTTCATCCGTGTACTTGGCGCGACGGAAGGCGCGAAGCAGTCGACGACCTCCCAGGTCCTCCGGACGCTCCGCAAGAAGGATTTCGGGGACTTGACCACGAAGGTCGACGACCTCTATAAACGGCTTAATATGCGCATCGAGACCGCCGACGCTTGGCGGTGGTTTACCGCTGACTGCCGGTCATACCTGATCCAGACGTTCAGCGAAATGTATCTCATGGGCCGCGAGATGGGTGGCAGTCCCAAGCAGCTTGGTGAACTCATCGCTGAAAACATGAATGAAGTCCTCCAGCTCCGCCAGCAGCGCCGCCAAGAGACGATCACGCTGATTGGGCTGCTCTACGGGATCAGCGCCGCCTCGACGTTCGCGTTTTATATTGGGCTTCAGGTCGTCAATATTCTCTCATCGATGAGCCTCCAACTGTCTAGCAGCGGTCAGCTCGACACGAGTCGGCTGATCAATACCGGTGTGTACAATATTCCGCTGCTCGAGTTCTTGCTGGTTGTCGTCGTGATCTTTTCGGCGGTCCTCTCCGCGCTGATGATTCGAACCGTGGATGGCGGCCATAAGATGAACGCCTATTTGCATGTCGTTGCATTGACATGGATTTCATCGATGGTATCGATCGTTACGAAGGCCCTTGTCGATGTGTTTCTCGCCGTTTAACTCCGCTGCGAGGCAGAGCTGTCGCCTGATCGACTGGCCGCCACCCGATGGCCTACCTGGCTAGACGCTCAGCACAGTTCACGAAGGCTCTCGATTCGGGACCGAACGCTTTTGCCCATCACTCCCCGTTTCACCCTGCATGGCTCCGTCGAGGGAGAGCTTCAAAGCCCGATTCCGGGCCCTTTCGCCGGACACGGCGACCGACTTCCTCGCCGAGCTGTACGCGGCCCAAGGGTGGTCTGTAGAACAGGAGTCTGGCCGCCTGATCATCCGCCGGGACAATCACGCACGTACGGTGGTGATGGCACGTACCGGAGCCGATTTCGATGACGCCGATATCGTCGTTACGTCTGGCGATCCTGGCTCAGCAGCGGCTCCGGACGGCACCGAAGTAGTCACCGTAGATGACCTCTATGAGCGGACGCGATATGCCGTCGATGCAGCGGCGAGTGACCGGCTCTTAACGACATACTTTGACGATCTTCCGGCTGCGACAGAAATTGACGCGACTCCACAACCCACTGATGATACTGCATCCGATGTGGATGATGAGCCAGACGGGGTGGTTGATGAGGGCGCGAGCTCGGCCCGAACATGGTCACGGCGAGCCATGCTCGTAGCCGGTGGTGCATTGCTGGGCGGGGGCGCGACTGCCGCCGCGATCGAACTTGACGGTCCCGGACCGGTTCCGAGCCCAGGGATCACTGCCGACGGGGTGACCGATCCGGCCGCCCTCGCTGAAGC
>JBDGPQ010000126.1:3978-12718 GCA_042219595.1 Haloarculaceae archaeon | reverse complement strand
GTGCGGCGGTTACGCCGACACCGGCGGTATTTCGCATCACTTCACGGCCGTGTTCTCGGGCGATTTCGCGGAGGTTGACGGGATAGACGTGCCAGTCGTTCTCGTCGGCTCGTTCCTCAAGATTGAGCCGGGCGACATCATCCTCTTCGAGGACGCCACTGTCGTAGACGATCACGCCGCCCTCGTTGAGGTCATCAAGATTCTCGCCAAGTGGTTTCAGCTCCTCGACGCCGTAGATGGCGTCTTCGTCAGGATTGCGAGCGAAGCTGTCACCCAGCGCAAGCAAGAAATTGAAGCCATCACCACGTGACCTGACCGGATCCGCGCTGGCGCGTACCTCGACGTACGTATGCCCGCCACGGATCCGTGAAGGGTAGTGGCGGTGGGTGAAGACGTGCAGACCGGCGCGCATGAGGGCCTTCGCGAAGTTCTGGCTCGTGGAGTCGATACCGTCCCCGGAGCCACCCGCGATTCGCCACATTAGTGTGTCAGCTGTCATGGATCTCCCGGGACCCGCCGTGGGTTCCACTAGCATAGCAGGACCGGTCAGGACAAAAGACTTAGCCTCCTTAAACACCCTATTAATTGTGATCCTCCCCGATCGACGATGAGGGTTTGCGGGGACGGAGAGTTGCACCAGTCGGCGAGCCATTTATACCCGAGCGGGCAGCCCGGAGCGCATGGCCGTTCCACTCCATGACGAGCCACTGGCCGGGCGGGCCGCTGCCTTGCGTCGTGGCGATCGCGATCCCGAGGACTACGCGGCGCGTCTCCTCGACCGGATCGCCGACGTCGACGACGATCTCCGTGCGATGGTGACCGAATGCGGTCGGGAAGACCGGATTCGGGAACGGATCGCCGAGCTCAGGGACCGATATCCCGATCCGGCGGACCGCCCGCCATTGTTCGGCGTCCCGGTTGGTATCAAGGACAACATGCATGTCGACGGACTCGAGACCCGAGCGGGCACTGCTGTCCCGCCGGAACTGTTCGCCGGTCCGGAAGCATCGTGCGTCACGCGGCTGCGCGAGGCTGGGGCGATCGTCCTCGGGAAGACCGTGACGACTGGCTTTGCTGGCGGTGGGCCCGGGCTGACCCGGAATCCACACGATCTTGGCCACACCCCTGGGGGTTCCTCAAGCGGCTCCGCCGCCGGGATTGCCGCGGGGTACTTTCCGTTGGCACTCGGCACGCAGACTGCCGGTTCTGTCAACCGACCGGCGGCGTTTTGCGGAATCAGAGGCATGAAGCCAAGTTTCGGTCGTATCCCGCGCGATGGCGTTATCGAACGGTCGTCATCGGCCGATCACGTCGGCTTTTTCGCTGGCGACGTCGCCGGTCTCGATATCGCCGCCGATGTTCTCTGTGACGAATGGCGCGGCGTGTCGGATCGCGACGATCCGCCGACCGTGGGCGTTCCGCGTGGGCAGTACGTGGCGCAGGCAACCGATGCTGCCCGGTCCGCATTCCAGGCTCAGCTCGATCGGCTGGCTGCCGCCGGGTGTACCGTCGAGCGGGTGCCCGTGCCAGCGTTCGACGCCATCGAGCAGCTCAACCGCCGGCATCACCGGATGACGCGGGCGGAGTTGGCGTTCGTCCACGAATCCTGGTACGATGACTACAGGGCCTTTTACCGCACCCCGATGGCCGAAGCGATCGAAGAGGGACGCGACGTCCCGGCTGGTGATCTCGCCCGTGCCCGAGCGCGAGGCCGCGAACTCCGTGACGAACTCGATGATCTTGTCGACGATCACAGCCTGGATTGCTGGGTCAGCCCGTCGGCTACGGGGCCGGCTCCGGCGACGATCCGGGACACGGGCAACCCGGATATGAATCGCCCCTGGACCTACGCTGGCGTGCCCTCGATCACACTGCCGGCCGGAACCGCCGAGAACGGTCTCCCGCTCGGACTACAACTGGTGGGTGGCTTCATGGAAGACGAGTCACTGCTCGCAGTCGCTCAGCAGGTGGCCACGATGCTCTAATCGGTTCTGAACGAGACCGCGAGCCCCTCGCCCAGTGGCACTAAACCGCTCGCGAAGTCGGGATCATCGCGGACGTGGCGAAGGTATGCTGCCGTTCCGCGCGTGTCCTCGCTCGCGGTGGGGCGATCCTCGCCGTCGACGAGTGCGGCGAGCGCTTCCGGATCGATGTACTCTCCCGCCTCGACGGCGTTGTCGGCTGCGATCACGCCACCTGTCGGGACCTTTGCCCGAACGGCCTCGAACGCCTCTACATACCGTTCCATCCCGTGATCGAGCAATACCAGGTCGAGCGGTCCGTCGATCGCGTGGACCAACTCGAGAGCATCGCCGTGCTGGAACCGTGCTCGATCGTCGAGACCTGACCGTTCGAAGTACTCCCTGGCTTGCGCGAGTTCGTCCGCGTCGATCTCGGTGAGGATTACTTCCCCGTCCGCTGGCAGTTCACGGGCGATCCAATACGCGGAATACCCAAAGCCGGAGCCGAATTCGAGGGCTCGCTGTGCATCCGTCACCCGAGCGAGGACGGCGAGCCACCCACCAAGCTCGGGACCGACGATTGGAAATTCCTCTCGGTCGGCGTAGGCAGCCATGTCGTCGAGAATCGCATCCGGGTCGGGCCCGATGGCGCGTGCGAGGCGATCGACGGTGTCGGAGACGAGTGGCGAGGCCATGCCGTTCTGTCTCGCCCGCGGCGAATAAAGCCGCCCGCTCAGTTCCAGTAGTCCGGTTCGTTGCCCTCACGCCACTTGATCGAGCAGCCACGAGCAGGCCGCATCTCTGCGTCAATGGTTCCACCGGAGAGCACTGTCTCGATATGGCCAGCCATCTCCCGTTCGGTCGGGGTGTCGTCTGGATTCGTCGCATCATCGAGCCGGCCATGATACGCGAGTCGGAATGTACCGCCGTCATTGTCGAAGAGGAACGGATCGGGCGTACAGGTCGCCCCGTAGGCCGCCGCGACCGCTTGGGACTCATCACGAAGATAGGCGTCCCATTGTATCGTTCCATCCGCGACGAGGTCGCGCATGCGGTCGAAGGAGTCCTCGGGATACTGCGTTTCGTCGTTCGGATTGATCCCTACGACCGCCAAGTCATCATATTCATCGGCGAGCCGATTCATCTCGTCGATCTTCGCCTTTGCGTAGGGACAATGGTTACAGGTGATGACTACCAGGAGCGCCTCGGCGTCCGCAAAGCTGTCGAGCGAATACGTTTCGCCATCGGTTCCCGGGAGTTCGAAGTCCGGTGCCGGATCGCCAGGTGCAAGGACGGCTCGGGATTCGAGTGCCATGTCTCCGCTTGGGGATCGGTGGCCTTGGACTTTCTCACGCCAGCCGACCAATCGCCGGGCCGTCCGCTGTGGCGAGGATTACCAGGAGCCCCGATCCCACGGCGATCCCCGGTCCAACACCCGTGGCGGGGTCGGACCGCCAGACCTCGCTTCCATCCGCGATGTCGTGAGCGACCAGGCCGGGCGCGGGTAACTGGTCGGTAACACGGGTCCCGACAACCCGTTCACCATCGACGGCGTACGGAAGTTGCAGGGATGTATCCGTCCGCCAATTGACAGTGCCATCCTCGAGGTCGATCCCGGCAAGTCGGTAGGTCCCCTGGCCTTGTGCTGGCCGGGCGAGGAGTACGAGCATCTCCGATGTGGCTACGGCCCGCCACGGGACGAGCGATTCGTCGTCCCACGCGAATCTCCACACTTCCTCACCAGTCATGGGCTCCAGCCCGATGGCCCCCGGCTGGCCATTGACGTCGGGTACGTCCGTGAACACCACGCGATCACCGGTCGCGACCATCCGCACCGGTGCTGCCCATGGGAGGCGGCGTGACCAGGCTGACTCCCCATTCTCGAGCGTGACGGCCTCGACCGTCCAGCTTCCGTCGCGGTCGACAGGGACATATAGCCGTTCGCTGTCCGCGACTGTCCCCCAGATCTCGCCACCCGCGTCGAGCATGACCGCTCCCCAGTCACCCGCTGCGGCATCGAACCGGCGAAGCCTGCCGCGGGCGGTGAGTCCGAGCAACCCCGCGGTCGTCGGCACCCAGAGTGGCGCGGCGGCATACTCATCAGGGCGGGCATACCGCATTGCTCCATCGCCGAGCGCAACGCCGACGCGTCGGGGCGGTCGATCACTGCCGGGGAACCATCGCCTGAGTGCGACCGTATCGGCGGCAAGCGCGACGGCTGTGGCGCCGCCGGTAACGTTGAAGCGGTGCGTCCACTCCTGGGTGCCGTCAGCGATCCGTAGCGCGTGGAGGCCGGCCCGTGTCACAGCAACAGCCTGCCCATCCACAGCATAGATCGCCCGTCCGGTCGCCGACGCGAGGGGGGATTGCCATCGCACCGTCGGCGCGCTCGCCGGCACGGTGCCCGCATTCGATGTTCGGCCGCTATCAGCACTCACGACGGTCCATCGGCCGTCGGGATTCTCGCTGCCAAGGATTCCGGCACAACCGGCAAGCGCCGCTGTGGCCGTTGCGGCACCGGATTGCAGAAGGGCCCGCCGCCGAAGCTCCCTCATCGGTCGCCGAGTGCTGCCGCCGCCGCTTAAGCCGTCCGGATCGACCCCTGGCTTGAGACATAGCAGGGCTTGCGGGCTGTCACCGAGCGCCGTTCGTGAGCGACTGCGGGCGTCGCGTCGGCGTCCAGGTCCGGTAGCAACCCTTTTGAGGCGTCACCGGGCGATTACGGTATGAGCGAACGCGACGAGGTCCTCGCAATCCTGCGCGAGAACGCCCGGTTGACGATCGACGATATTGCCGAGCAGAGCGGCCTCGACGCAGACACCGTCGAGGCAGCGATTCGCGACCTCGAAGCCGATGGTGTCGTCCGCGGCTATCAAGCGGTCATCGACTGGGAGAATCTCGAACGTGAGCGCGTTCGGGCGGCTGTCGAGCTCAACGTGACACTCGACCGTGAGACCAGTTACAACGACGTAGCCGAGCGCCTGGCCAAATTCCCGCAGGTCCAGGCCCTCCGCCTGGTCAGTGGTGACTTCGACTTCCTCATGGAGGTCGAGGATGACTCCATGCGAAAGGTCTCGCACTTCATCAGCGACAAGGTCGCCCCCGTACCGGAGATCACCCAGACGGTGACACACTATATTATGGAGTCCTACAAGGAAGGCGGCATCGACTTCGGAGACGGCGGCGAAGACGACCGCCTCTCAATCTCGCCATGAAACCATCGGCGCGCGTCGACCAGGTGCCACCTTCGGGGATACGGCGGTTCTTCGAGTTGGCCGAGGAAATGGACGACCTGATTTCCCTCGGCGTCGGTGAACCCGATTTTGCCGCGCCATGGGCCGCCCGAGAGGCAGCGATCGCCTCGCTCGAGCAGGGCAAGACCTCCTACACGGCCAATCGGGGTCGCCGCGAACTGCGCGAGCGAATCGCGACGCATGCTGATGATCGGTATAACCTCACCTACGACCCGGATGATGAGGTGCTCGTCACCGCGGGCGCGAGCGAGGGAATCGATCTCGCGCTGCGTGCCCTCGTCGATCCGGGGGACGTGGTCGCCGTCGCCCAGCCGAGCTATGTCTCCTACGTCCCGGGGGTGATTTTCTCGGCGGGGGAACCGCTGCCAGTCCCAACTCGCCGAGCCGACGAGTTCAAACTCACCCGAGAGACACTGGAGGCTGCTGGCGCGGACCAGGCGGACCTCCTCGTCATGAATTTCCCCAATAATCCGACCGGGGCGACGATGACCGCGGACGATCTCGAGGAGGTTGCGAGCTTCGTTCGCGACCACGATCTCGGCGTTCTCGTCGACGAGGTCTACGCTGCCCTCACCTACGAACACGACCACACGTCCATCGCGACGCTGCCGGGCATGCGGGAGCGAACGGTCGTCTTTAACGGCTTCTCGAAAGCCTACGCCATGACAGGGCTGCGTCTGGGCTACGCCCTTGGACCGGCGGAGATCGTCGGCGCGATGAATCGCATCCATCAGTACACGATGCTCTCGGCCCCGACGACGGCACAATACGCCGCCATCGAGGCGCTCGATACCTGCGATGACGCTGTCGAGGAGATGGTCGAACAGTACGACCGGCGACGGCGGGTGGTCCTGTCGCGATTCGATCGCATGGGTATCGACTGCTTCCCCGCGGCGGGAGCGTTCTATGCGTTTCCCGAGTGTCCGTGGGACGATGCCACCGCCTTCGCCGAGGCACTGCTGGAAGAGGAGCGGGTCGCGGTTGTCCCCGGCGGGGCATTCGGCGCCGGTGGGGAAGATCACCTTCGGGTCTCATACGCAACCGGCATGGACGACCTGAAGGAGGCGCTGGCGCGGATCGAGCGCTTCGTGGCTTAGAGCGTTTTCGCGTCCGCAACCTCGTAGATCGTCACATCGGCGGCACCGGCGAGAAGTTCGTCCCGGTGCTCGTCAAACGCCTGATAGTGATCCGTTTGCTGGTGCGCCTCGAGTGCGTCGTGATCCTCGTACCGCTCGAGGAAATGGAGCACGCCTGGCTCCTCGACGTCCTCGCCGACACGATAATCGATGACACCAGCCTCGGTGCGTGAGTCCGCCGCCAGATCGGCAATGATGCCCCGCGCTTCGTCGCGGCGGTCCGGATCGAGTTCCATCCGCGCATGCAGAACGAGCATGGGCCACGGTTATGGGCCGCCCTCAAAAACCCCGGGTAGTTTCAGGCGCTGAAATCACGCCGGCCCTTTTACGAGTCGCGTTTTGGGAGTTGGTGGCATGGAGGGGGATGAGCGTCGACGGGTTCGGGAGACAGTGGAGGGCGTCGATATCGAGAAGCGCTATGACGATGAGGAGTTTCCGTTCCCGTCAATCGTCTACGAGATCAGTTCCGGGCGGGAGGACCCAGTGACCGTCAGGCTCGAGGACGGTATCCCATCGGGCGTCGATGCGGGGAACGTCGGCTTCCACCGGGCCTTCGGCGGTGAGCATTGGTCGATTGACGCCGACCAATTGGTCTTTGAATCCACGATCGATCCGGGCGCCGAGCTCAAAACGGTCTATGCGCTGAGCGCACCGGGCACGGCTGACCCCGATGCCTACTTTACCGAGCCGGAATCGATCACGGTCGACCCACCAATCGCGGACGCAGACGGGGCACCCGGTGGTGAAGAATGGGTGCCCGGCGGGCATGCGCTTGAGACCGGGGTCGACTCTGCCGATCGGAACGGCCCCGCCACCCCGACTGGATCTGGTGTGGCGCTCGGAACGCTGGCGCGCGAACTTCGGACCGGTGGATATGACGAGTCCGACCTCGAGACGCTCGCGACGGCGCTGTCGGACGCGCGGAACGAACCCGGCGGTGCTCTCGAGGCACGCATCGACCAACTTGAGGACGATATCTCGCGATTACGCGCCTATACCGGTGCCTTGGAACAGATCCTTGATGAGGTAGATCCCGCCGTCCTCGCAGGACTCCCGGAGCGAGTGGGGGATGTCGAATCGGATATCGAGGACCTCGATGAGCAGGCCACCGAGCTCCGAGCAGCACTGCCAGCCGATCTCGATGCCGAACTCGACACCCTGGACCAGCGCCTTGGGTCCCTCGATGATGGCCTCGACGAGATGCGAACCGATATCGCCACACTCGAAGACCGGCTCGCCGCGACCGACGATCTCGAAGCCCGTATCGCGGAAGTCGAGCGATTCATCGACGAAGTCCAGACGGCGCTCGGCTAGGGCCAGCCATCGCGAATCCGTGCCTGTTGGTCGGACTCGTGTCCGAAGATCACGGTGGCATTATGGCGTCGTTCGAGATCCTTGAGTGCCGCAACGCTCTCTTCCCAGTCGTCTTGGTTCCGACAGATTCCGGGCCCGGGCGGGATGCCCCGTTCGTAGTTTTCGGCTACCTCGATCACGTCGCTCGTAAACAACAGCGTCTTGGCCTCGAGATGGACGAGCATCGCGAGGACACCCGGTGTATGGCCGCGGAGCCGCAGCACTTCGATCCCGTCGAAGAGCTGCTCGCGCTCGCCATGCACCACCTGCCAGCGTAGATCGTGGTCGAAGTCCGCTTTGACGTACCCGGCGCTGCCCGTCCGTGTGACGGCACTACGGTAGGCGAATTCGAGTTCCGCAGCGTGGACGTAGATCGGAACGTCGGTCCCGTCGAACTCGTGGAGCCCACCAGCGTGGTCCATATGGAGGTGACTTTGGATGACGTAGTCGATATCGGAGACTGCGAACCCCGCCCGATCGAGATCTGCTGCGAGGGAATGGTCGGCAGCATCGACCGCCTCGAAGGCGTTATAGAGCGCCGTCGGCCAGTGGCCCGCGCCGGCGTCAGGATGGACGCCCGAATCCCAGAGAATCGTCCCCTCAGGGTGTTCGATCACCAAGTTGTAGACGGGTGTCTCGGTGCGCTCGAGCGTCGGCGCCGTGTCGTCCGCGGTCGCGGCGGTGCCGGCCTGCACGTCGTAATTCTCATCACTCAGCAGCCGGCCGCGGTCGAGACCGTGGATTCTCGCGTCGACCATGGCACGGCGAGGTCGGGGAGACTCAAAAAGCCGCCCGCTCACCGCCACTGGAGGACTCGCTGCAGCGTCGACGTGATCCCGAGATTCTGCTTCGCCACGATGACCGTCTTCGGCCCGTCGCCCGACACCTTCCGGAATTGCGCCAAAGATGACTTGCGTGAGTACTCCCTCGCGTATCGCATCGCGGATCGTGAGGCTGGGATTGTCCGTAACGCGAGCTCTCCCCCGCCAACGGCTGGCACCACTCCGGCTGTGATTGTAAATCCCGCACCGTGGTT
>JBDGPQ010000126.1:3349-3968 GCA_042219595.1 Haloarculaceae archaeon | reverse complement strand
GAACGGCGCCGAAGATTAGTTGCGTTGGTACTCCCTCGTGTGTCGCCCCGCGAATCATGGGGCTGGGATTGTCCGTAGCGCGAGCTCGCCTCCCGCCAACGGCTGGCACCACTCCGGCTGTGATTGTAAATCCCGCACCGTGGTTGTCGCCAGGACTAGATTTCGTCCACGAGTTGGGCGAATTCCTCGGTGGGCGTGATTTCCATCGTCTGAACGTCGAGGCCGCGCCGCCCAAGCACGGTATCTGCCTGAAACGCCGATTCGCGGTCTGACGCTTCGAATATCATGATGAAGTCGACCTCACCCAAAACAGTGTACGAGCTCTCGACGGTCACGCCAATCTCGTCGAGTTCGTTGTCGATCTCGCCCCAGATCGCGGCGAGCTCCTGAACATTCTGGGCGCCGGGCTCGTCGACATCGATAAGCGCCACGTACCGTTCGGCGGTTGTTTGGGTCGCCATGAATTCTACATTGATACCGGCTGTCGGTCCGCTGGATCCGGCCGGACGCCACTCCGGTCGTCATATCGTCGCCGGCCAACGTACGCCGCTCCGACGGTCCCACGCAGCGTGGCGAGCACGTCGTCGGCCACTCGAACATCTGGGAGCAGTTCGTCGAG
>JBDGPQ010000126.1:0-3339 GCA_042219595.1 Haloarculaceae archaeon | reverse complement strand
ACTGGAACGTGGTCTGGGCCGACCGCTCAAGCACCGTCGCGACGCATTCCTCAGCGGCGACGGGCGTTTCGATGGTGGCGTCATCCAGGGTGTCGATAAGCGTTGCTCGATCGGCTGGAAACTCACACTCTCGCTCGAGGCAGTCGCTGATGGCGGTGAAGTCCATCGGCGTCGGGCCTTGTCAATCCGGACGGAAAGACGTGGTGGACTCGGCTCTTCCGAGGGCCATCATTCCTCTTTGGTCGTCGCCATCGCCTCGATATGGGCCCGGGCGCTATCACCCACGTTGTCGGCCCACTCGATCACCTGGACCTGGAGGCCAAACCAGGATTTCGGATGCAGGGTTTTCTCGCGTCGGACGCCCTCGATGTGGTCAGACATGATGACTTCGCCGCCGAGTGCTTCCATGGCCCCGATCGCCTCGTCGAGATCGTCGACATTCACACCGATGTGGTGAAAGCCCGGGCCGCGGCGCTCGATGAAGTCGTGCATGAAACTGTCGTCGGACAATGGGGAGATGAGCGTGAACATGTCCTCGCCGGCCAACATGTACGCGGTCCGGTACTGCCACTCCTCGCTATCGAGCGTCAGCACGTGTTCAGCGTCGGTCGCCTCGACGAATCCGTCGACGGCCGCGTCGGCATCCTCGACGGCCGCCGCGACGTGGTCGATCTCGAACATGCGTGGCGAACGCGGCCGTCCCGGAAATACCTACCTTCCGCGGGCCGTCGTGAGGATCGACCGAAGTATCTCCGCGTCGGCGTCCATAATCTCCGCGAGCAGTGTTCTGGCTCGTTCGTCGACTGCGTCCTCCGGCACGACCTCGTTTGCAAGTCCGAGCTCGAACGCTCGCGGGCCGTCAATCGCATGCCCTCGAAGCACCATCTCGGTCGCCACCCGCGGCCCGATAATGTCTGCCAATGGCGGAAGCCGGTGGGAGACGTCGACGTCGAAATCGACTTCGGGCAGGGAGAGCGTCGTGTCCTTCCCCACGACAAGGAGATCACACTGGAGTTGGAGCCCGAACCCGAAGCCGATCAGCGCCCCCTTCGCAGCGACCGCCGTCGGGAGGGGGTAGGATCGGAGGGCACTCATCAACCCTGATTGTCGCTCGTGCAAGTCATAGTCATCCTGCTGGACCGCTGCGAGATCGCGCCCGGCACAGGTCACCGGCCCGTTCCCGGACAGCAGGAGTGCGTGCGTCGGATCCGCAGCGAGGTTTTCCACCGCGTCAGCGAGCGTCGTCAGCAGCGCATCGTCGACAGCATTCCGTTTGTCAGGCCGGTTCAGCCGGAGTTCGACGAGTGCCTCGTGCTCGATGGTCTCCAGGATGGTCATCGATCGCTTCTTGACCTGCCGGCACTTGAAGCCGGGACCGAACCGGTAAAGCCAGCGGCCTGCCAGGGCCGGATACGACGTGCTCTCGCCCACCCGCCAGTCACTGGCCGATGTCCGCGCGGACCCCCGAACCGGGGTGTTGGTCGTCGTGGCCGCCGGCTGGACCCTGTCGCTCGGCGTCCGGCTGGCGTATCCCGCCCTCTTACCCCGGATCCGGGTCTGGTTCGGGTTAGATTTGGCAACA
Source organism: Haloarculaceae archaeon (assembly GCA_042219595.1). Taxonomy (GTDB): domain Archaea; phylum Halobacteriota; class Halobacteria; order Halobacteriales; family Haloarculaceae; genus CAYLJD01. The sequence goes on along the minus strand of JBDGPQ010000126.1, from coordinate 1,757 downwards.
GCCGGCCTGTTGCTGACGGTTCTGTGGCTCTGCTACGCGATCGGCCAGGTGCCGGGCGGGCTGCTCGCGGATCGCCTCGGGGAGCGGGCAGTTCTCGCTGCTAGTCCTGTCTTCGGTGGGATCTGTCTCGCGGCGGTTGCTCTGGCACCCACCGCAACCATCGTCTTCCTGGGGACCGCTGCGTTTGGGCTCGCGACGGCACTGTACGCCGTTCCCCGCGTGACCGTGCTCTCGGAGCTCTATCCGGAGAATCTGGGGAGTGCGCTCGGTGTCTCGATGGCCGCCGGTGACGTTGGAAACACCACGTTCCCGCCGATCGCTGCGGGCATCGCCGCGCTGCTGGCGTGGCAGGCCGGTCTCGGCGCATGGGTCCCGCTTCTCCTCGCTGTTGGGCTGTTGTTGTGGTGGCTGGTGCCAACTGGCGACCGCTCGTCCGGTCCCAGTGCCGTCTCCGCTGCTGGCCTCCAGCGTCTCGCTGCCGAACTTCGACGTCGACCGATCCTCCATACGTGGGCGATCATCATCCTGATCGAGATCGTCTGGCATGCCTTTGCGGGCTTTTATCCGACGTACCTGGTGGAGGTGAAAGGCCTCTCGCCGACGGTGGCTGCCATGGTTTTTGGCGCGTTCTTCGCACTCGGTGGCGTGGTCCGGCTCCTCGCGGGGCGGGCATATGACCGCGTAGGCGTCCGTCGATCCATGCCGGCGTTCGTCGGCCTCGCAACGGCCGGTATGCTCGCGCTTCCGGTCGTCGAAGGGCTCCCGTGGCTGGTCGGCGTCACGGTGTTGCTGAGCTTCGTCCTCGGACTGTTCACGATCACGCTTGCCCATCTGACGACCACCCTCGCGACGGAGGTCAGAGGCAGTGGCCTCGGCCTCATTCGGACCGTGTATATCGGGATTGGCGCCGTGAGTCCAGTTGGCGTAGGCGTCATCGCCGACGCTGGCCGCTTCGATACCGTATTCTGGCTACTCGGCGCCGTGCTAGTCGCGGCTGGGGCCCTGACGCTCGTACTCCCACCGGATCAGTGAGCGGACTACTAGATGTCCGAACGAGTTCTGTGCCGGATCCATCTGATGGATGGGGGTGGAATCTACCGGGACCCGCCGAGCCGCCGATCGTACCATTCGACCAGGACTCGGAGCCACCAGAGCTTCAGAACGATACTGGCTACTGTGCCAATAATCGCACCTATCGGAGATTGCCGCCACGCAGCATAGAGCGCATAGCAGAACCCGAGTGCACCGATCGTGTTACAGATGTTTGGAGAGTCGAGCCCGATCGTCCGGTGCATCTCGTCCCTGATCCACCATCGTTCGGCGAGAACGGCCCGGGTCATCCAGGCGTCATCTGTTTCCGGTGGTGGAAACAGAAAGGGATTGAGGAGCGTCCACAGCAGCGCGGCACCCAAAACCCGCCACTGCCGTCGATAGACGGCCAATACGATGACAGCACCCGTCGGCACGCGCGTCCATCCGCTCTTCGGGTTCGCATGCCGCGACCAGAAACGCTCCTCGATCCGGTGACGGAGATCGGCACCCATAGTCATTATTTATCAGGGGCACCCATTACAGTACCTGGGACGGATCGCTCCCGAGGCTTCCCTGATTGCCGAGTAGCCTTGACCATCGCGGGATACGTGCGTGACGCCAGCACGCATCCGTACAACATCGGTCTGGACTATTCGGGTCCGGAATGGTCCGGGCTCCGTTCCGTCCGCGATGATTGGAACTTGCCACCACGTGCCGCGTCCAGG
>JBDGPQ010000100.1:219-12787 GCA_042219595.1 Haloarculaceae archaeon | reverse complement strand
CGGGAGATCTGTGATCGTGTCGCCGTCATGTACCTTGGCGAAATCGTCGAGTACGGGGATACGGCGACGATCTTCGAGTCGCCGCAACATCCCTATACGAGGGCCCTCCTCGCCTCCGTTCTCCCGGCAGACCCGACGCAGGAGCGGGCGTCAGTCGGTTTGACTGGGCCCGTGCCGGATCCCTCGGCTCCGCCTGACGGGTGCCGGTTTCATACACGCTGCCCGGAAATCATTTCCCCGGCATCATTGGACATTGAGCAATCAACCTGGCGGTCAATCATGGACCTTCGGGGCCGGCTTGAGGAGGGAAATCTCGACACTAAGGCGCTGCGGACGATGGACGGCGCCGGCAATGAAGATGAGATACCCGCGGCCATCAGAGCACAATTCGATCTCCCGGACCGGCTTGCGGATCAAGCGGCCGAAAAAGCACTCACAGCAGCCATCAGTGACCTGGCCAACGGCGACGAGGCTGAAGCCGCACGCCGCCTCCGCGACGCATTTCCGACGCCATGTACGCAGCAGGCCCCGACACTCACACGCACAGAGGCTGGCTCAGACGCAGCATGTCATCTCCATGATCCCGCACTGGCCGATGGAATCGACGCTGACACAATGGAATCGTCACAGGGCTGAGGTGCAATTCCCCAGCCACCATCGAACGGCTGCGTCGGTGTTTGAGCCCGCTGCTAGTATGCGGCCGGTACAGCGACTGCCATTTGCAGGGAATCCACGCCCACGATGGTAGCCGGCCCACGGTGTGTGTTACCGATACGTACAAGCGGTTCCCACGAAAACGATATGGGCACCATATGAGTCAGTCTGTTCGGTCATCCGACATACTCCAAGAACACACTGTCGTGGACGTGGACGTGCACCCGTCCTATCGTGACCGTGTTATCGTCGAGAAGGTCGCCGAGCGTCTTGACTCGCCGTACGACATGCAATTCGGCGACCCGACATCCGTTGATGCGTCGTATCCAACCGACGCGTTTCCGAAGGGCGTCCCAGGAAAGGTGGACGTAACCGGGCGCCTCGTCGATGTGGAGGAAGAACTCCTCAAACCCCATGGAGAGGCGGGTATCGATTACGCCATTCTCAACATTCTCGCGCAGATCGATGCGTTACCGGAAACGGAACGGACTCTCCAAGAGATGCGGGCATACAATGACGTCCTTCTGGAGCACTACCTCGAGGATCACGACAACCTGTTTGGTCTCGCTCGGGTCACGACCCGTGATGTCGAGGCCGCCGTAGACGAAATCGACCGGGTGCGCGGTGAGGACTCATTCGTCGGTGTCCTCATCGTCCATGGCTCGAGTGAACCACGCCTCGGTCACGAGACGTATGATCCTATTTATGATGCGGCCGACGCGGCTGACTTTCCTGTCGTCTTTCACACCGGCGCAGCAAATCACGTCCTGCATCCGAAATTCCCCCTGCCGTCTTGGGACTTCGAAAAATTCCTCCCGATTCACACGCTCTCACACCCCTTTGCGCATCTCGTAACCGTAGCGAGTCTCATGACGAACGGGACTCCAGCGAAATTTCCCGATCTCGACTTCGTCTTCCTCGAGGCTGGGATCGCTTGGATCCTCACTGCGATGTATCGATTGAACCGGGACTATGGTCAGCGGCGCTGGGACGCGCCGTTGCTCGAACAGCCACCGGAGTCGTATATCCGTGATCAATTCTACTTCGGTACACAGCCTCTCGACGAACCGAACAACCGAGGCCATCTCACCCAGATCGTCGACATGGTCGGGCCGGAGTCATTGATGTTCAGTACCGACCACCCACATTTCGATTTCGACAATCCGGGCGCCGTCGTCGACGAAGCCTTCGGCCATCTCGAGGAAAGTGATCTCGAACGGGTGCTCTCAGGGAACGCGCGTGACGTCTTTGGAGTACCCGCATGAATGACCGATACTGAAACATGGTAGCCGTAATCCGTGGTTAGTCAGTCCCCACGGAGCAGGCCGCCTTCCGCTGGAGCTTCGACATCGTCCACGAGCATCTCGTAACTCGGTTCGCGTCCTTCCCGCTCGGCTCGCTCGTCGATCCGAGTGCGGTGGTAGTTCACAACCTCTTCTGGGAGCGGGAGATTGCCGTGATCGAGATACCGCATCGCGCCAGTCCCATCCCGGACAATCATGATATCGTTTCGAAGGCCGCGCCAGGGTGCGAGCAATGAATCGAGCACACCAGACTCGAATGCCTTGACAGTCCCGATGGCGGGGTCACCATCCCCGAGAGCGAGGGTTTTGTCGAGGATGGCACGAGCCGCCGATTCGATCATCGCCATTTCGCGTTCCATCGCATCCTCATCGAGCAAGAGATCTTTCTGCGGCTCGACGGTATCGATGACAGCGCGGGTAGAGCGCAGCGAATCGGCATTCCCCTCCTTAGTCGGGATGCCCTTCCCTTCCTCGACGGTCTTGACGATCAGCTCATTGGCCTCCCCAAGGACCGCTGCCACGGTACCCATATTGATCAGCTGATATGCCGTCGCCTCGTCCTGTGGATACTGGCCGAGCCAGTGGTTAGCATTGGCGAAGACGGTCACGTCGTCATACCCGAGCCGTCCGAGGTATTCCTCGGCGAGTTGCCGGAGCACGCGAAGGCCCGCAGCCTCCTGAGTGAGGTGGCCTGAGACATACGAACAGACAGCCATGGTCTTCACCCCCTGCTCCGCACCCATCAATGCCTCCAGGATCGAGGAGGCGATGATCAGACTCGGGGGGAGGTGGACCGCATCAACCATGCCGCGATACTCTCGGTAAATCGGGACATCATGATCAGTGTAGTATGCGGCAAGGCGGTCGACGTACTGGTAATGCTTGATCGCCTTTGCAAGATTGTAATCCTTCGAGAAGCTGATGACACCGTCGATCGCGTGGGATGTGACGCCGGTATACCCCCCAGCAAGCGCCACCTCTGTGACGAGTCGAATATCAGGGGTGACCTGTCGCATGCACAATGGCCGGTCGACCACTTCGGTCACTCGTCGGGTCCCCTCAACACCATGTATCACGAAGGGGAAGCCGTTGAGGACTGATTCCCCTTTCTCACGACTCTCCTCGAGGCCATCCGCGGCGCGCTCGAACTCCAGATCGCGGCTATAGCTATCAACCTGCGTCGGGAGAATATCGGCGTCGCCCTCATCTTGGAGGTATGTCAATAAGTCGATGTGCTGATCGATCAGAGCGACCGCCGCCCGCGGTTGCAGGACGAGGTCGTCTGCCGCCACTGCGGTTTCGAACCGTTTTGCGGCATTTTTGTGGTCCGGAAGGGCGCTGAGATACTCGATCGCTTCCTCGAGATCGACTTCTTGACCTGTCTCATAGCTCGCCAGTACCCGTTTGCGTTCCTCCAGAAAGGCATCCAGCTCGAGTCGCTCACTCGAGAGATCATCGAATTCGAACAGTGAGCTTCTGTCGACGATCATCCTTGCGCAGGTGGTGCCCGGCGGTCCTTCACATCGGCTTTCAAGTCCTCTATCATATCCGGAATGTCAGCTCGTGACGGGTACACGCGATCGAAGCCTTGAGAACGCATCTCCTTGCGAGCCTCCTCGAAGGTTGTCTCACTGCTGACTGCGAGATTCCCACCGACATACAGGAGAATATCCTCCAGGCCGGCTTCGTCGCATTTGTCACGGAGCCCATCGCAGTCCAGGCGGGCGTGCCCGTAGACGCTGGAGATAATCAATGCGTCAGCATCCGTTTCGATGGCGGCATCGATGAATTCCCGTTGCGGTGTCTGCACCCCGAGACTCACTACGTCGAACCCCGCATCCTCGAGGGCGTACTCGATGATTTGGATGCCCATACTATGGACGTCCGAACCGATTACCCCGGTCACCACGGTACCAGTTACCATCCTGCCTGATCGATAGCCGGCGCCGGGACAAAAACGTTGACAGATTCCAATTTAACTTGCAATTACACAATCAAACTTGCGTTAAGACGTCGGCGAAGCGAGCCGAGAAAGTGTTTTGTGCACCGGCGTGGAGGCACGCCCGTGGCCGAACTCCTGCTGGACATTGGCAGTACACATACAAAGGCGGTCGCCGTCGAGATCGCCAATCGGGAACTGCTTGCCACCGCCGCAAGCCCAACGACTGTCGACACGGACGTCCGGGCGGGAGTCCGGAACGCAGCGGCCGGAATTGCTTCCGAGATCGGCCTCGAATTGGACGACTTTGATGCGGTACACGCGTCGAGCAGTGCAGCTGGCGGGCTCCGGCTAGTTGCGGTCGGTTTGGTCCCGGATCTGACCGCCAGGGCAGCCAACTATGCAGCAGCGAGCGCGGGCGCAAAGGTTGTCGATGTCTTCAGCTATGGACTTTCCCGCTCCGAGGTCGAGGAGATTCGCGACGCGAACCCGGATGTGATCCTCCTCGCCGGCGGAACCGATGGTGGAAACGAAGACGTGCTTCTCGATAACGCGTCGGCGCTCGCGGACGCTGAGCTCGCATGCCCAGTGGTCGTCGCCGGGAACAAGTCCGCTGCAGACGAGGCTGCAGATCGACTCCGCGGCGGTGGCATTGCTGACGTGCGCATCGCGGACAATGTCATGCCACGGATCGATGAGCTTCGTATCGAACCCGCTCGGGAGACAATCCGCGACGTCTTCATGGATTCGATTACCGAGGCAAAGGGGATCGCACCCGCTGAGGAGCTTGTCTATGGCGGGTTCGTTCCAACCCCGCCTGCTGTGCTCGATGGCGTCTCGTTACTCGGGGAGACATGGGCCGCCGACCGGGACCTTCTCGTTGTCGAGGTCGGTGGCGCAACAACGGATGTCTATTCCGTCGCCGAGGGCGATCCAACACGCTCGGAAGTTCGACAACGAGGTCTCGACGAACCATATGTCAAACGGACCGTCGAAGGAGATCTCGGAGTCCGGTGGAGTGCCCCCTCGGTTGTCGACGCGGCTCACCAGCGAGAGATCGATCTCGAGCAGCGGTTTGGCCTCAGTGCGACCGACCTCGACGAACCTGCCGCAACGCGACACGCGTCCCCAGAAACGCTCCCTGAAACCGATGCTGACGCCAGAATCGACGCAGCGCTTGCACATGTAGCTGTTACCGTCGCCACCGACCGACACGCGGGCACCTTAGACCGACGCATGACGCCCGACGGCGAGATCACCTTCCAGGAAGGCAAGGATCTGACGGAGGTACCACTCGCTCTCGGTGCCGGCGGGGTCATCGTTCATAATCCGGATCGGGCAGCGGTCCTCGATGGAGTCCGATACGACGACCGGGCGCCGGATCGGCTCAAGCCCCGTTCGCCAACGTTCTATTACGATAGTGCATACGTACTATTCGCTGTCGGCCTGCTCGCTCGCCACGGCTTCGATCGGGAGGCCGTTGGGGAATTATTCGAGTCGGTAAGCCTCGAGCAAGTGGGATCTTAAGATTCCTCGTCGTCGTCGAATCTGCCAATGATTTCCTCGGCCCGCTTCTGGCCGACGTCGTCGATGAGGCACTCCACAAAGTCCCCGAGGAGTTCGGGCCTGACGCGCAGATCCACATACTCGACGCGGCCTTCCACGACGACTACATCCACATCCCATTCGCCTTCGTCAGGGTCCGTCATGCGGACGTCGACCCACTCCTCACGATCGTCGTCAGGTTCGGTGAACGGCTCGTCAGTCACAATAGTACCGCGGACGCGGTCCGGATGGATAAAACCAGCCCGCCTGTGACTCAATCGAGGTACGACCGTTCCTTCCCCTTGACGAGTTGCGTGGCAAGCCGATTGTAGGGAGTTGCGATGTCAAACTCGTCTCCCAGGTCGGCGACCGCGCCATTGATATGCTGAATCTCCGTCGGCCGACCTGCCTCGATATCCTCTAAGATCGAGGACTTCTTCTCCTGACCTGCAGCGTCCAACTCGCGGTCGACCACTAACGATACGGGATCGTCAGCAAGAATTTCCACGCCCTTCGCGCGGGCAACGGCGATCGCTTCTTCGATCAGTGTCGTCATCGCTGCTCGTGTCTCTTCGATCTCGATCATCGGGCCATTGCGTAATTCGCTCAGAGCTGCAACTGGTTTCACCGCTACATTCGTCCAGGCCTTGTCCCAGATGTACGGTTCCGGATCCCGGACGGCTTCCGATTCGAGCCCGGCGGCCGAGAGCCGCCGTACAATGCGTTCAGCAAATTCCACATCGTCGCCACCGACAACCGTCTCACCCTGCGTTAGCTGGCGCACTCGGCCCGGTTCGACTGTATTGGCGCCTGCCCGAGTATATCCCCCAAGAACTCGGTCGTCTCGCACTTCCCGTGCGACCCGCTCGACGTTGCCGAGGCCGTTCTGTACGGTGACAACCCGGGTCGATTCGTCGAGCATCGGCGCCGCATCTTCGAGGGCCGTGATAGTGTCGATTGTCTTCGTGAATACGAAGGCCACATCAACCACCCCAAGCGCCGTGGGGTTCGTCGAGGCCTCGGGATGAGTCCGGAGGTCAGTGCGCCCGGGCCGTTCGACTCGGAGCCCTTCTGTTTGGATTGTCTCGATTATGTCCGTGTCGATATCGAAGCACCGCACCGTTTCGCCATTTGCGGCGAGATGGGCACCGAAAACGCCGCCCATAGCTCCCGTGCCGATAATCCCGAAATCCATAGCTAGGATATCTTCGAGCCCCCCTTAAACCTCAGTGCCGGACAGACCCGAGGTCCATCCGGAGGAGCGATCCCCAGTCATCGAGTTCGTCCCCGATGCCGGCCACCCGCAGGGCCTTCCAGAACGTGGCCTGATTGCTTGTGGTGACCGGCATCCCGAGGTCGGTTTCGAGCGATTCGACAAGTTCGATGCTCGGAAGATTGCCCCCGGAGATAACAAGCGCCTCGGCATCCGGGTGAGCCTCGACGGTCCGGCGGGCGCTGCGATATGTGGCATCAAGTGGTAGTTCGGCCAGCTCCAGCGGTGCCACCTCATCCATACTATCGACGCCGATCAACTCCGGGGAAAGATCTTGATAGCCCGCGACGTCGACTCCGGCGGCTTCTAAATAGTCTGCGTACTGTTGGTTAAACTCCTCAGTATAGTACGTACACAGCGCGACGGAATCGACCTGAAATCGGCGGAGCGCGTCCCGGACAGCCGTCGCCATGAGAACGGTTGGTGTTCCGGTCTCGTCCTCGAGGCGCTCGCGGAGATCGTCCCCGAATCCCGGTCCGTTGATGAACACAAATGGTGTTCCACACTGCGCTATGACGTCGACGCCGGCATCCGTTAACTTCGCAAACGCAGGAGAGAGGTTCTCGACCATGCTATTCACGAATTCATCAGTAAGGACGTCCGATTCATCATACTCCGACCGAACGAGGGTGTCGACAGAGATCACCCCTCGCGGGGCAATCCGGGCGAATTCACACGCGTCAGTCACACCAATTGATGGGATTACGAGGCCAATCCGGGCTCTCCAGCCATAACCGGCTCCCTCGCGGGTGTACGGGGATGACATACGATGTGTGCCTCGATGCCAGTGTCGTTCAAGCTTCCGCCGAGTCCGAATACTCGGATTCAAGTGGGGTACCGAGAAAGGTCCGCCAATACGTGTCCGCGCTGCGCTTTGCCTTCGGAGACGAGGCCGACGTCCTCTCTGACAGGCAGTTTCAGGTTATACTCTTGGCAAATATAATCGCCCCCTCCGGGACTGCGCTTCTTTCGCCAGTTCTCGATTCGCTGATCGCTCCATTTGGCGCCTCAGCGGCCAACGTGGGCCTGATGATCTCGATGATCACTGCCCCAGCAATCGTCATGTTACCGATCTCGGGGGTCATTGCTGACCGGGCCGGCCGTCGGCCTGTGCTCCTCGGTGGACTGTTGGCGTTTGGTATCGGTGGGACCGCCATCGCAGCGACGACCGACTTCCGAGTCGCGCTCGCGTTGCGCTTTCTTCAGGGCCTCGGATGGGCCGCAATCATGGCCGTGATCATCACGAGTATCGGGGATCTCTATACAGGTGCTCGCGAGGCAACTGCGCAGGGACTGCGGTTTACCGGCTCCGGCCTTGTGCAAGCGCTATCGCCGCTCGTAGCTGGGGTTCTCGTGCTTCTCGCTTGGCAGCTGCCATTTCTGGTGTACGGAATTTCCTTTCCGGTCGCACTTGCGGTCTTCCTCTGGTTTGAGGAGCCCGCGCGGACAGTCACGGATCAGCAGCGGACGCTCGGCCGTCAGGTCGCCGAATTGCGTGCGCTTGCGACCCAGCCGCGGGCAGCAGCACTCGTGATTGCGCGTGGAACCCCGGGCATCGTCTGGCTCGGCTTTCTCACCTTCAATTCCATCCTGGTATTGAACGTCCTCGGCGGATCACCAGCAGATGCCGGTATTCTCGCCTCGCTCGGGAGTATCTGTTACGCCGTTTCGGCAACGCAGGCGGGTCGGTTGACAGATGCGGTCGACAGCCGGGTTGGACCGATGATCCTCTTACACGCCATCATGACCGGTGGGATTGCCCTTGTCTTTCTTTCCCCCTCCGTACCGATCGCCTACCCTGGGATCGCACTCGTTGGCCTGGGCCTCGGAACTCTCATGTCGATGTATCGGAGCATCTTGACAGGCCTCGCTCCAACGGCGCTCCGGGGTGGCCTGGTCAGCCTCGGTGAAAGCGTCGGCCGGCTGGCTGTTACGCTGACACCGATCGTCATGGGACTCGGCATCGCCGTTGGCACACCACGGATCGGCTTTCAGCTGTCGGTACAGCTTGTGGGGGTAGGCACTGGCATCGCCGCCTCCATCATCGGAGTTGGTGGATTGCTGATTGCACGGGCCGCTCCGCCGATCGTTGATCCTCGATGACAGAAGGGAGGAGTCATGAATTCGGGCGTCACCACCTAGGGGAATGATCGTGAGTCAGACGGCCCCTCGTGATGACTTCTGTCGGAATACGATCGGCGCTACGAAGCCACCTTTATACGGGCCCCGGGGGTTGAGCCGGAGCGCATGATCGAAATCAGGCACCGACGAGCGTTCCAGGTATTGCTTGCCTCCGGAGTGAGGTGACGTCCGTTGACAGCGAAGCCAACCTTCGACTTCTATCCCGGTGGTGCGCGGTTCGTACTCGACGATCTCGACCGTGAGGCCCTCGAGAAACCATTAGCGAACGGTGAAACCGTTGCTGATGCCTTCAATGCGCTATTTGACCAGCAGGTTCGTCGCCTCGAGCGTGACGACACCTACCGCGAGCTATTGCGTGACACCTACCGCGCGGCTGGGGTGAATCTGGTCTCACCGACGATGTGGAGCTTCGGGAACGACGCCCGGGCGGTGAGCCATAGTGATGATCAGACGCGAGTACTCGGCCGTTGGCAAGCTCGGTTCGACGCTGTCGACTGGCTTCGGAAGGCCACCGGGCCTGCGGTGGCGCGTGAGATTGTCGCAGATGACGATGTTGGCGTCGTTCTCAATACCCAAAACCTCGGGGCAGACATTGCGGGCGATCTCGATGCAATCGAGGATCTCTACAATTACGGCCTCCGGGTCACACAGCTAACCTATAACGCACAGAACGATGTGGGAACCGGCTGTATGGAGGCTGGAGATGCCGGGCTCTCGCGCTTCGGGGAACGGGTTCTCGAACGACTCAACGACCTCGGCATCGTCGTTGACTGCTCACACTGTAGCGATCAGACGCGCGCAGATGCTATCCAAGCCAGCGACGCTCCGATCGCTCTGACCCACAGCTTCTGCCGGGCCCTGGCAGATCACCCCCGTGGTGCTACCGACGATATGCTCGAGAGTATCGCCGATTCAGACGGTTACGTCGGAATTCTGACGTTACCGTTCTTCATCGCGCCAGGCGGCGACGACCCCTTAGAGGCGTTCGTTGAGCATGTCGATCACGCGGTTTCGATACTCGGAGTCGATAATGTTGGCATCGGTACGGACTGGGGCGCCTGGTCATTGGCCGCCCGTGACGATCTGCCTCCTGCGGTCCGAGAGGGTGTCGCCCAGACCTACGCAGCCATTGGATTTACTGACGGCGCCGAATCCATCGGAACGGGATTCGACGCCATGGAGGACTACACCGACTGGCCCGTCCTCCTCGAAGCACTTCGTGAGGCAGGGTACTCCGCAGCGGAAGTCCGTCGTCTCGCCGGGGAGAACTTTCTATCATTCTGGGACCGTGTCCGCTAGTTGTAGGTTTTCGAGCTGATCCCCGTCAGCTCGTCACCAGTGTTGAATCGCTCCAACTGGTATCGCGAGAGGTCAACAGAGGGCTCGTCATCGAGAATCATTGCCGCAGCTGATTCCGCAACGGCAGGCGCTGTCTTGAATCCGTGGCCGCTACCGCCCACAATATTGAAGAAGTTTTCAAGGTTCCGAGGCACCCCGATCACGGGATTCGAATCGGGCGTCACCGCGATCCGACCGGACCAGGAGTCCACGACAGATGCGTCCGCAAACCCGGAGAGTCGTCGGTTGAGCCGATCACCAACTTCGAGTAAGAATGGCTCGGTGACGCCTTCCAACGAGTCACCGTCAAGCCACGGTCGATCGATGCCACCAACGGCAAAATCTCCGCTCGGTTCTGGCTTGACGTAGGTGTCTGGCTCCATCGAGTAATCCGAGATGACCGGCAGATCGTATGCACGGTCGGCCGAGAGTGTCACCACTTTGGATTCGCGGAGCCGAAGTGGTACGGAAACCCCCGCCATTGCGGCAACATCGTCTCCGGCTGCACCGGCCGCATTGACGACAAAATCCACGGGTTCTCGACCGTCATCCGTCTTGATGGCGACAATTCGGGCTCCCTCTCGCTCCAGATCCAGCACCGGAGTCTGCGTTTTGATCACGGCGCCCAGTCGTCGAGCCGCCCGTGCGTAACCGGTGGCCACGAGATACGGATCAGCATATCCCCCGTGTGGTTCGTGCGCCGCGAGTCCAACGCCAGCCGCATTGATCGCGGGAAACTGTGCCTCCAGTTCCTCCGGCTCAAGAAGCGTGACATCGACACCGGTTGCCCGCTGCACCTCGACGACCTCACGGAGTGTGGCGGTGTCATCCGGCGGATAAAGAGCTAGGTAGCCACTCCGGTGAAATCCAGAGTCGCCCCCGATGTGCTCGTCGAAGTTCTCGAGGACGTTCGCACTCTGCCGGACCAGTTCGACGTGAGTCGGATGGGCATAGTGAAACCGAACGATCCCGGCTGAGCGTCCAGTTGCTCCGGCAGCGATCGAATCCGCTTCGTACAAGGTGACCCTGTCGGCGCCCCCACGGCGGAGATAATACGCAAGAGCCGCGCCGTGAACGCCCCCGCCGACGATACCGACATGCATGCTCAGGGTGTTTCCCCGGCTCGTGTTACACCTTTCGAGAACAGCAGGAGGCATGCTTACCAGTCGACTCTGGCGACTTGTGGGATGCAAGCTGTCGAGAGATGTAAGACAGTACTTTACTCACCAATCACCAGGCCCCGCAACACGCTCTTCCGTCGTGGCCGCCAGGACGCTCCATGTTCGAGCGGGCAGAACGCCGGTACCTTGCGAGAGCTCGTGTTGCCCGGTTAGCGACGACCGATGCCGACGGACGACCCCATGTCGTTCCGATCTGCTTTGCCCTCCATGAGGGAGAGATCGTGACACCGATTGATGAAAAGCCGAAACAGGCGGCACCAACGGAGCTTCGACGCGTTCGTGATATCAGGGAGCACGATCGGGTCGCTCTTGTGGCTGATCACTACGTCGAGGAGTGGAACGACCTTGGTTGGGTGCAAGTCCGCGGCCGTGCACGCATCAGCGAACCGACGAACGATGATCATCGGCCCGCTGTCTCGGCTCTCCGGGAAAAGTACGACCAATACGATTCACATTCACTCGATGACCGGCCGGTAATCGTCGTCAGTCCGGGCTCAGTACGGTCATGGGGATTGCTCGACCCCGCGTTAGGTTGATGGCCGGTGAAATCAAATAACGAATGCGCGCCGCAGTCCCCCTCAGAGCCGACCCGTTATGGGTGCGATGAAAGAGGGCGAACCCCGGTGCGCGACACGATGACCGTCTGCGCGGTCACTCGCACGCACGTGGTCGTCACGTCCGTGCGATCGGAGGGCCCGTCATGGCCCTCCCGCCCGGCACGAGGGTTTCCCGGCCGACGCGGCACAATGCCCGGGGATGAGGCCGGTCGTTAGTGTTCCGGGCGTACATTTCAGGTAGGCTATTAGGATTATTTATAAATAATACCAATTACATCAGAGATGGTCTCATCTTGAGAACGAGTATCCCGAGATACGCGCCTAACTCGTCGAATCTTCTCGGAATTAGGCGATGTCATCGAATGTGGAATGATGTCTGCCGGGATTACTGAGCTCCAGTCGTGTTTCGGCTTCAGCTGAATCGATGTTGGAATCTGCGAAGCTAGACGAGAACGAGGTTGTAGGCGATACCAGCAATTACTCCCGCACCGATCGTTCTGAGGATGCTTTGCTTGAATTTCAGATGAAGAATGCCAGCAAAGATCGTTATTGCTAGCGCCGCTACGTTGATCGAGGTGACGACTGGGAGAAGTAGCCTCATCCCGTAGTCTTCGAATAGGTAGACCGAATCGAAA
>JBDGPQ010000100.1:0-207 GCA_042219595.1 Haloarculaceae archaeon | reverse complement strand
TCACGATGACGCCGACGACTGCGGCAGTGACGGCGGACAACGTTGCGGTCAACGACGTTCGGCCGCGCAGGTACTCGATGTACGGTGCACCAACGAAGACCCAGAGGAAGCTCGGCACGAAAGTGACCCACGTCACCACGAGCGATCCAATAATGCCGGCAACCAGTGGATCAAGCCCACCCGAATTCCGAAATGCTCCCATGAATC
>JBDGPQ010000205.1:0-13046 GCA_042219595.1 Haloarculaceae archaeon | reverse complement strand
GGTATTTACGCCGCCGGGAATCGATGGAAGCCCGCGGTTAACGCCGGCACGGGACTCATGGGACTGGTGGTCATCTGGGCCCACGCAGTCGACGGCGTTGCCAATGTAATCGCATCGGACTGGACTGGCGCCTTCGGAATCGACATCGTGTATGGACCAAAGCACGTTGTGAACCGATTCATTGTCGATGTGACCGGCGCTATTCAGCCGGGGTGGTTGACCGCCCTTATCGGAGACTCCTGGACATTCCTTGTGGTCAAGGTCGTTGTTGCGACCGGGATTGTGTGGTTATTCGACGAGGAATTCATCGCGGAAAGTCCCCGCTATGCGGTGATGTTGCTCGGCGCCATCGTCGCCGTGGGCTTGGGCCCCGGTACGCGGGACATGCTCCGCGTAGCATTTGCAATCTAGGGGAAGGGATGGTGGGCTCGGTCGAGCACTGGTTCATACCCCAGCGATTCAGGGACTGACGTGGCTCGCTCCCCAAAGTATGGCTCTTGGAAGAACAGCGGTTGAGCGGATGGAATCAATGCTCGAATGGCCTCGAATCCGAGCCTCCGTAAGTCACGGGTGGTGGTTGCAGCAGCGAAGGTCCGAAGATTGGCGTCGTCCAGGCGATCAATGAGCGTCTCAAGCGCCGCCGCAGCATGAGTTGGGGGCTCCGAGCCAACCGATGCGGCGGGGAGCACTGTATCAGGATCGAGGAACGGCTGAACCAGCGCAGGATCGGCAGCATATTCGCCGATGGCTCCACTGGCCGCATCGGTCCCATCCGGCCCCATGGCCCGGAGCTCCATCCAGTTTTGAAGCGCCTCGGTCAACGCCGAACGTGCAGCCAAGGGCAAGCCGCGGCCACCGCTCCCTCTTAACTCCCACTGCCACCACAGGGACGTCGATATCCTGCGTCACAAGCAAACATTCCACGTCGAGATCAACGACACCTGCCCGCGCGGCGAGTTCGTCGAAACCCTCATCCTCTACCTCGAGCCCGAGCGGATCGAACGTCGAGTACCACGAGAGCATGGTGGCATCCCGTTCCACCACTTCGTATAGTCCCGATAACAGAGCTTGCGCACCACCATTCCCGAACCCGAGTCCAGTCGTGATCGGGGGACGGAACCGCTCGGTGGCAGGTGGATAGTGAACGAATTCCGCTGGTAATCGAACCTGCGTCTCGTCGTGGAGATCGATACCATTGACCCACCGAATCGACTCTTCTCTAGTGGGAGTGGTCGCACAGACAAACGCCCCTGGTGCGATCGTCCGGTTAACTGCGCCGGGCGGGCCAGTCGGAAGGCTATCTAGACGGTAGACGCCGGCGGCATACCGCTCGTAAGCCTCACCGAGCGCTTTCATAAACGCGGCATCCCAGCCAGTATCGACGCCAGCCGCCTCGCCGGCAGCACTCGCATCGCTGAAGCCAGCCGTCTCACTTACTCGTGCCAGATAATACGGGGCGGGTAGCGACTCGACTTCGCCGACTTCCGCGACGACTCCGACGCGGTCATCGAGACCACGCTCAGCCCGCTCGAGTGCAGCGTCGAGTGACCGGTCCACGGATCGAAGTGAAACCTGAGACGGACTGCCCTCGTCGCAGCTGCAATTCGGTAAGGGCAGGATAGTGCGATGAGCATCTGGTACTTCATGGACTGCTCCGAAAATCTCGTGGCTGCCATCGAGGACTTCTGCTGCAGCCCGGCCGGCGATCGCCCCGGCGTAGCGGGGGAGGTGCGGTGCTGGACTCCCATCTGAGTCTTCTGAGCGGGCATTGTTCGCAGCCACGCGTCCAACGAGGCATTCGTAGCAGGCTGAGTCGGGCCCAAATCCAGCAATTGCAGCGTCGACAAGCGGCTCACCCCCGATGCCTCCGATTTCGACAGCGATCCAGCCACTCCCCGCATCGAGCGCGGCTCGATTTGCAGTCCGAAGTGTTCCCGATGCGCTGTCTGCAACCACGACCGCCAGATCAGCCTCGATATTTTCCGCCGCGATCCTGGTCGTTTCCGCCCCTACATCCGATAGTGCAGTCTGCACGGCCTCATAGGCCGGTCCCTCGCCTACCACCTCGACAGCCATGGTCACCGCGCGTGCCGGTCCGGCGAAAAGGCTACGACTCGGAGAGCAAGCGATTCGCCCGCTCGACCATCTCCCCCGGGGGTACCGCACCAAGACGCTCATCCCCAAGTGTGAGACGGAGCCGCGGCCGGCCGACCTCGATAGGTACCTTCTCGGTCTCGATCAGGCCTGCCTCCTCGAGATCGGTTTTGGTCCGAGAGAATGTAGCCTTGCTCGCGAGGCCGACGTCTTCCCCCCATTTGCTGATATCGTACAACAGCACGCCGTTCCGCGCTGCGACGAGGAGGCTGATTGCGACCTCTCCTACGCCGTCACCATTCCCCCGTACGGAATCGAGCGTTCCGAGAACGGCCTCGAAATCAGCCGTGGCCTCTTCACCGACTTCTGTTGCGAGCGTCTCTCGGAGCCGCGAGAGCGGGGGCGTCCGCGGCGAGAACTGCTCCGCTTCCGCCCACATGTGCTCATAGTGATCAATTGCGGCATCAACAGCATCGGACTCCGTCGTCGAGAGGCCGGCCGTCAATTCACCGGCGTCAACCACCGCGGTTATGGTTTCATCGGAAACGAACAATGCGTTGTTGGGCGGCTGGCTCATGGTGCGAACCTCGAGCTTGTCAGTGGCTCTCAGATCCGCGAGGACACTTGCTACGAGGAAGTCCTCGACGAGATCGGCGAGGATATCCTCGGCGAGGAGTGCCCTGGCTGTCGGCGGATCGCTGCGATCCTCAAGGCTGGCCAGTAATTCTTTGAATGTTTCGGCGTTCGGGTTGACAGCGAGGACCGTTTCCGTCGCTCCGTCCAACCCGGTCGCCACCACATCAGCAACGGTCTCGTCGTGGAGCGTTGAACCCTGCATCTCCGTGCTGGAGTAAGCCCGATGACAGTACATAGTTGTACTGGCGATATCGAAGTTCGTTCCGGTCACTCAATGCGGCACGGACGGATGACAGCTGAAACCGGCGCGGCGGCGCCCTGAGCCGTCACCGATCCGGAGCCATGTGGCGACGCCGGACACCTCTTCTACCAACTAACTCCGATGACCGAATCTCCTCAAATCCCGACATCCGAGCGTCTGGGTGCTGCTCACATTCAAGTGGTCGTACTGGGATCGTACTCTTTTGAGATCGAAAAATCAGGCGATCGGGACGGAAATCGAGAGAGGGAAAATGCCGTGCGATCGAATGGGACCGGCTCATCAAGCACGATCGACTGAACGAGGCTCGCAGCAATCGGCGAATCGCGGATGCCGCCACCGTGAAACCCGGTAGCGACGATAAGCCCGTCAGGGCCGCAACTTGGCGCGGTTATGATTGGATGACCATCCGGTGTCCCACCATCCACACCCGCCCACCCGTTGACGAGACTCGCGTTATCGAATCCATTGAGGAACTTCGGCAGCGTCTGAGCGACCGTCCTCCTAAATTGCGGCTCAGCGTCGATGCCGGTACTTGCTCGATTGGGGTCATCGATCGATGATCGTCGTCCCCCACCAACGAGAAGCTCTCCGTTCCGATCGCCGCGAAAGTAGAGGTTCGCGGACGGGTCACGGCCCATCGGGAAGTTCGCCGGCAGCGATGAGGCCGGCCGCAAGCTGACACACTGGGTGAGAAATGGCCTCACTGGGAGATCGAGCAACCCGTCGAGAACAGCGCGAGTCCGCCACCCAGCCGCGACAACGACATACGTAGCTCGCACACTGGTTTCGGGAATCCGCACTTGGAGATGTCCATTGACGCTTTCGATCGCTTGAACAGGCGTATGTGTTCGGAACTCTGCCCCACGGTTCGACGCTTGGCAGCGGAGACTTTGGGTATACAGATGGGGATCAATCCACCCGGTGTCACCATAGCAGAGCGCGCCGTCATACTCCTCGAGATCAAAAACTGGCCACGTTGATTCGATCGTTTCAGTTCCGAGAAAATTCACCGGACGTCCACGGTGACGGAGCTCAGTGGCCCGGTCACGGGCCGCTTCCATGGCACCGGACTCGACCAGCTCCAATCTGGGGCGTCTGGTGAATCGTACCTGTTGAGCATCCTCATACCGGCGGAACCAAGAACGAATATGCGATGCCACAGTCGGCCTGTCAGGATAGGACAGTGTGGGGTTAACATTACCAACCGCGAGACCGGAGGCCTCGCCCCCGATCTGTCCCTTTTCAATGACGAGGACGTCACGGGTCGTCGCGAGTTTCCAAGCCACTGCACACCCAATCACTCCACCACCAATCACAATCACGTCGCGCGCATCCATCCTGGCCGGCATTGACAGTTCCTACCAACGAGTAATCGCCCCTGTCTCATAATGCGTCTGGCGCGACGGTCGACGTACGCAGGGGTGGATCGAATCGGAAAGGTAGATTCTTACGTCGGCCAGGCCCACGCGTTCCTATGTCATATGAGGCCGTCAGGGAGGTGGATCCCCGCGTCGCCGAGGCCCTCACCGGCGAGCGCGGCCGCCAGAACGATACCCTGGCGATGATCGCTAGTGAGAACCACGTCAGCGAGGCGGTCCTCGAGGCCCAATCATCGGCGCTGACGAACAAGTATGCCGAGGGCTACCCCGGTGAGCGGTACTATGGTGGATGTGAATTCGCCGATGAGGTCGAACGCGCTGCGATCGAGCGTGCGAAGGAGTTGTGGGGCGCTGAGCATGTCAATGTCCAGCCACACTCCGGAACACAGGCCAATATGGCGGTCTACCTGGCCGTCCTCGATGCCGGCGACAGAATTCTCTCACTCGAACTCGAACACGGCGGCCATCTTAGTCACGGCCATCCCGCAAACTTCACCGGCCAGACCTACGAGGTCGAACATTATCATGTCGACCCAGAGTCCGGTTTTATCGACTATGATGCGCTGAATGAACATGCTCACGAGTTCGAACCGGACGTTATCGTTTCCGGGTATTCGGCGTACCCCCGTGACGTCGATTGGGAGCGTGTCCAATCGATCGCCGAGGCCGTCGATGCCTACCATGTCGCCGATATGGCGCATACAACAGGACTCGTGGCGGCGGGCGTTCACTCCTCGCCGGTCGGCGTTGCAGATTTCGTGACCGGCTCGACCCATAAGACGATTCGCTCCGGCCGGGGTGGGATTGTCATGTGCGGCGAGGAACATGCAGATGATGTCGATGCCGCCGTGTTTCCAGGCTGTCAGGGCGGTCCCCTGATGCACAACATTGCTGGCAAGGCCGTCGGATTCAAAGAAGCATTGCAGCCGGAGTTCCAAGCGTATGCAGAGCAGGTAGTGGAGAACGCAAAGGCGCTGGGGCAACGCCTCGTTGACCATGGGTTGTCATTGGTCTCCGGCGGCACAGACACGCACCTGGTTCTCGTTGACCTTCGTGAATCACACCCGGACACTACCGGAAAGGACGTCGAAGAAGCGTTAGAAGACGTGGGCATCGTCCTCAATGCAAATACAGTCCCAGGGGAAACTCGTTCAGCATTTAACCCCTCTGGCATCCGTGCCGGAACACCCGGGCTGACATCGCGCGGCCTTGACGCCGCCAAAACCGAAGAAGTCGCGGATATGATCGCGCGAGTGGTGGACCACCCAGCAGACGATTCCGTCAAAGCCGATGTCGCCGAACGTGTCGCGACGCTGACGGACGAATTCCCGCTCTACGACTGACGCTCCTCTGTTGGCAACCGTTGACGGCGCCGGTGCGCTCTCATACGGAAGACCCGGATGGATCCGTCAGCACAAGCCGCTCGCATACAGACAGACCGGTCACTCGATCCGCAGCCGCTCGTCGATCCTGGCTAGGGCGGCTTCATCGTCCCGCTCGAGAAAAGCATAAAGGTCCCGGGTAGCGCCCACCAGGCGTTCGGCAACACGCGGATCCACATCTCCGTCGAGGGCCTCGATCCGCTTACGATGCGCCCGAAGGCGTGAGGTTGGCCGCGCGAGTGGCTCGGCTGCGGTGTCAACTACGCGGCGAAGGTCCGAGAGGTAGTCATCCACAGCGCTGCACACGGCGAGTCCACGAGCCGATGTGAGCCCTTCAGGAACCGTGGCTGGGCCAGGTCGATCGTCCTCAAGGGGCGCGCGCAGTAGTGCAATCAGGTACTCGGTCACTGCATCTTCGAGTCGCATCGACCGCCTAACTTCAGCGCCGACGGTCTGGAGTTCGACTGCGATGAGATATGTGTCATCCAGTGGCGCAATGGTGCCCGCATCGATGAACCCTGCTGCCCGTCGGTACGCGCGGCCCGCGTCGGCCGCCAGATCAGCGACCTGCGGGAGTGGCTTTTCATCGATCGCTGACCGAGCTTCGCTGAGGTCAAGCGCCACACCCCCCGCAGTGTGTTCGGCCCGGTCACCTTGCCCAGTGCTGATCACACTGCCGCAGGATGGGCAAGCTACCGATCCAGTTTCGAAATAGGACCACCGTGTTCCACAATCGCGGCATTCACGATCGCCGCGGATCTCCATGTGTGTCGATTGGTCGCGAACACTATAATCGATGCGGGCCGAACCTTCATGGCCTCCAGGAACAAGCCACGGCTATGCGGGATGAGTCTGAAGTTCGGGACCAGTACGAATTCCTCGCTGAACAGCTCGAAAGTGACGAGATGCGTCATGAAGGCGTTCGACAGATGTTCACGTACTATAAACGGGCTCTCGGGTGGGTCCTGGAAGAAGAACATATTTGAGCAAGATGCGGCCAACTCGTCCATTGCTGAGCGGATCCGTCCATCACCTCTGAAACGGTTCGAATGCAGCGGAGCGACTCTATAGAAGGTTCTCGTTCCGTTTCGTCCAAATTCTACGAAACCTGACTGGCGATAATCTTAAGTTTGATCCCCGGCATGTTCAAAATGGCGCTTCGCTTGGAGGGCCGAAGCGTCAGCGGGGACCAATTCAGGGCGGCACGCGGGCTGGCCGTTTTCCGGCCGGCCCGCTCCCTTACCTTTCGATTCTGAAGTCACCAGTCGGTACGACCAGTGTAAGATAGCCGGTACGGCCAGGCGACTTGGCGTCTCTATTAGCCGAGTCTACCCGGCATATATCGGACTACTGAAGCCTCACTGACCAACCCTCAGACCGATAGGATTCTCGGACGACTGTCAAAACGTGAATCAGCCGACAGTCCCGCCTACAGACCTGCCTCCATAGGTATTGACCCCGGTAAATCCCTAACCTGATTCGCCCCATAGAGCCATGATTTGGTAGGACGTATTTGGAACGACATATTTAATATATTTAGACAATAATTGCCGGTCGGACGTTACCGATGCACGACCTGACAGGATTCCAGCGTGATCTGTTGTACGTTATCGCGGGGAAAGACGAGCCACACGGGCTGGCGATCAAGGACGAACTCGAGGAGTATTACGAGAAGGAGATCCACCACGGCCGGCTCTACCCGAACCTTGACACGCTTGTCGATAAGGGACTCGTCGAAAAAGGCCAACGTGACCGCCGAACGAACTACTACAGTCTGACCCGCCGAGGGACCCGAGAAATCGAAGCCCGCCGTGAGTGGGAGGCCCAGTACGTCGAGCTCTAGATGCGCCGGTCAAGCCTGCTGACCGCAACAGCGGGCCTCGTTGGGAGTCTGCTGATCAGCCTCGCGGCTTACGTTCTGTTCGATACCCTGCTCGTCTTCCTTCTCGTACCCTTTGTTCCCATCCTCTTTCGGTCTAGAACCGACCGACCACCGGAGGGCCACTGTCCGGAGTGCGGCTTCCGAACCCGAGATCCGGACATCGCGTATTGTCCTCGGGACGGTCATCCAATCGAACGGAATGGTGAGTGATACCACGTCGACCTCCGCCGGTGAACGGGGAGTTACGCGCACCGGTCTGGACGGTCGAATCGATGTCATTCTGACAATATAATACGCTTCCACCGATATAAGGCAGAAGCCGACTGCCTTGCTTTGTCTTCAGAACTGATACCGACGATCGTCATCCTGTTGGGCTTGTGGAAATAGATCCCCGCCTGTCATCTCATCAAAGGTCATACCGGACAGATACTCATCGTACGTGACGTCATACCCACTCCGAAGATGGAAATCGAGAGTACCGGTTTCCACGGCAGTCTGAAAGAGCATGTGGATAGCTCGGCGGACCAGCTCGTCCGGGGCCTCCGGCTCAAGTGCCGTCATGAGCATAGCAAGTTCGTTCCGTGTCTCGCGGTCGAGCGATACTGAGACGGATTCGCCGAGATCGCTGTATCGGTCTTCAACGTCGGTGGAGAGTTCGTCGAGGGTCATGGCCGGTCCAATGGGGGTGGCCGGATACCCGTTTCGCCTTCGGTCGCCATGAGTTGAGAACACTTTTGAACGCGATCGCTTGACATCCGATCGATGCGCGGGCTGTTGGGCCGGACGGTGTTGGAGCGATGGCATCGTTTGTAGAAGTGGTCGTCGTGGCGTTTGGATACCAGCTCGCCGTGCTCCCGGGCGAAAAGGTCCAGTTTATCATCGCCGGTCTCTCCGCTCGATATCGGCCGATCGTCGTCGTCACGGCAGCAGGAAGTGCCTTTGCAGCGTGGACGGCCCTCGAGATCATCTTTGGTGGGCTGCTCACCCAAATCCTCCCTGGCGACATCTTGGACGCACTCACGGCCGGGCTGTTTCTTTTGTTCGCCGTTCTCTTGGTACGGTCAGCGCCAGAAGATGGCCGCTCCTCGTCGTGGGAACGCGATACTCCCATCAGCGGCATCTCTATTCCTGGCATTGATCGGGGTTGGAACAGGGGCAGTTTCGCGTCAATCTTTACCCTGATGGCCGCAGGGGAGGTCGGTGACAAAACTCAACTTGTCACCATTGGACTCGCCGCCCAATATGGCGCTCATCCGGGTATTTGGATGGGTGAAATGCTCGCGATCATCCCAGTGAGTCTGGCAAATGCATACCTGTTTCATCGCCTGACACATCGGATCAACCTCCGGTCGGCCCACTATGTCGGTGCTGGAATTTTTCTGTTCTTTGGGGCTGATACCGTATTGGCTCTGGCGACAGGCATATCGGTGTGGGAATGGCTTATCACGGCGGCTGCTAGCCTCTTTCTAACTGTTGTTCCATGAATACCGTAGTCTGTAAGGTGGGGCCAATCATTTCCCGAATCGATGGCAGAGGCGGACCCGTTCGCTGATGTCAATCTTTCCGCGATCCGATCGTCATTACTCGAGTGGTATGAAGCGAACCGACGGTCCTTCCCATGGCGCAATACCGACGATCCCTGGGCAATATTGGTCTGTGAGGTGATGAGCCAGCAAACGCAATTGGACCGGATACGCGAGCCCTGGAGGGCATTCCTCGAACGCTGGCCAACCCCGGAAGCACTTGCGGCCACCGATCGCAGCGATGTCGTCGCCTTCTGGTCCGACCACAGTTTGGGTTACAATAACCGAGCGCGCTATCTTCATCAAGCCGCCGAGCAGATCACTACAGAATTCGACGGCAAGGTCCCCAGTGAGCCATCTACGCTCGAACAGCTCCAGGGGGTTGGCCCGTACACTGCAAACGCAGTAGCGAGCTTTGCGTTTAACGCGGGGGACGCAGTCGTCGATACGAATGTGAAACGGATTCTCTATCGAGCGTTCGACATTCCGGACGATGACGGGGCCTTCCAACGGGCGGCGTCAAGCCTGCTGCCGAGTGGTCGCTCTCGTGACTGGAACAATGCGATCATGGAACTCGGTGGAGTCGTGTGTCGGCCCAGACCCCGCTGTGATGAGGAGGGGTGTCCGTGGCGAGGGCGATGTGCGGCCTATCGGACCGGCGATTTTACCGCACCAGATGTATCCACCCAACCCGAGTTCGAAGGAAGTCGTCGGCAGTTTCGTGGCCGTATAGTTCGCGCACTCGCCGAGACCGAAGCACTGACGCTTGCTGAACTCGGGCCGAAAGTTCGTGTGGATTACGATCCCGAAAACGAGCAGGGTCGCGAGTGGCTGCGAAATCTGGTAGCGGATCTCGTGGAGGATGGACTTGTCGCCATCGACGAAAGCACGGAACCACCAACAATCCGTCTTCGACGGTAGCGCGGGAAGCTATATCCGTCCCCCACGGAATGCAGCGCCATGCCGTCGAAATCGATGGCTGAGCTGGAAGAATTGGTCGGCCAGAGCCAGCAGGTGGTCGAGGATTTCGAGATCGAGGCTGGCAAGGTCGAAGAGTTCGCTCGCGCGATCGGCGACGACAACCCCGCACATCGGAGCAGCAATGCGGCGCGATCACAGGGGTTCGAGCGGGTGCCCGCCCCCCTGACGTTCACGCGGGTGGCCTACTTTCCTCGGTACCGGCCGGACGGTGTTGACGGCATCCGGCCATTCGACCTCGGCTTCGACCCGGAGCGCCGACTGCATGGTGAGCAGGCCTACGAATTCGAGCGGCCGGTGCGGGTGGGTGACGTGCTGTCCGCAACGGTCACGCTCGTGGACGTGTACCAACGCGAGGGCAGCGGTGGGACGCTCTCGTTCGCGGAGTTCGAGCTGGAATACTTCGACGCTAATGGTGAACTGGTACTCACAGAACGCAACTCCGTCATCGAAGCACCGAGTCCCGAGGAGGCCGCAGAATGACAGATGCCTACCACACCGACTTGACTATCGACGATGTCTCGGTTGGAGACGGGGGTCCAACACTCATGATCGATGACCTCGAACGAAAGGACTTCGTGCAGTACGCGGGCGCGAGTGGTGATTTCAACCCCATTCATTACGACGTCCCGTACGCCCGATCGGCTGGGAATCCGGATGTTTTCGCGCAGGGGATGCTCACCGCCGGGTTTGGAGCACATATGATCGCTGACTGGTTCGGTCTCAAAAATATCCGGACCTATGGTGTCCGCTTCCAAGACCGCGTGTATCCCGGTGACTCGCTGGAGATCACCGGCGAAATCACTGCTGTCGACGAGACGGATCGGACGGTAGACGCCGACCTCGTCGCCACCAATGATGCCGAAGATCCGGTCCTAAGCGGGTCGGTCAGCGCACTCGTTCCCGAGTCATAGGACCAGCAGACATTTGCTTTCGCCAGTGCGAATCGAGATCATGTCGGTTCACGTGGTCGGAATCTGTGGAAGTTTGCGGAACCACAGCTATTCACGGACCGCACTGCAGGTGGCACTGGAGGAGGCTGCGGAAAACGGCGCATCGACGCAACTGTTGGATATCAGAGAATGGGACCTTCCGGTCTATGACGCCGATAATGATGACGCGGGCGATGCCCCCAGTTTCCGCGAGCGGGTCCGGCGCGCTGATTCGATCCTGCTCGGAACGCCGATGTACCACGGTTCGTACGCTTCACCGCTGAAAGTCGCGATCGATTATTGTGGGTTCGATGAATTCGAGAACACTACGGTCGGGTTACTCGGCGTTTCGGGCGGGAGCTTCCCGATCACAGCGCTTGAACACCTCCGATCCGTTTGCCGTGCTCTCGATGCATGGGTCATCCCCCACCAGGCAGCCGTACCGAATGCCAGCAGCCGGATCAGCGATGGCGCTTTTACCGACGAGCAAATTGCCGACCGGGTACGTACGCTCGGTGAAGAAGCGGTTCGCTTTGCCAATATCGAGGCCGATCCTGCAAGTTTCGAGAGCGGCGAGAACGTTGGCGCACGGGACTGAGGAAACCTAGCATGACGCGGTGGGTCGGGGATTCCGGCGTTGGCCGGCCCCGGGGACCAGTGGCCCTCGTGCGTGCCTGGACCGAGGTCATAGCGCGGCCACGGACGTTCTTCCGTTCGAGTATCGCGCCCGGCGATCAGGGCCCCGGACTCACCTTCCTCGCAACTGTCGTCGCCATCGAGGAGGGGATCCGCATCGCCGTTCAGGCCGGGGGATACCCAATCCTCGGAGGGCAGCCGATCCTTTCTGCGGCCGCTTGGCTGCTCTTCGTCGTCGTGATCGTCGCGCCGCTGGGAACACACCTGATAGCCGCCCTGCAGACGATACTCCTCGCAGCCGGCGCACCGGACCGGGGAGGAATCAGCGAAACCGTCCAGGTCCTCTGTTACGCGACGGCACCCTGTGTGATCGTGGGAATCCACGAGCCGTGGCTGCAGTCCGCGGGCGTCGTCTACAGCGCAGTGCTATACATCATCGGCACGGCAATTGTCCACGACCTTCGCCCGCCCAAAGCCGCGGCTGTCGGTGCACTGCCTGCACTTTTGGTATTCGGCGTCGGCTTTCGGGGGGTCTCGGCAGTCTCGGCTGTTATCGCTCAGGCCGGCGACTGGGTATCGACACTGTTGTAGGAAGGTGCTTTTCGGGGTGGGAGACGAAACGTCGCCATGATCAATCTCGATCTGGGTGAGGTCATGTTCGAATTGAAAGAGGGCGCCATCAAACACGTCGGGCCATCGAATCGCTCGGCGACCGTCAAGCTCTACGATATCGAAGGCGTTGATGTCCGGGAATTTGGGGACAAGCGCATCAAGCTCGTTTTCGAGGACGAGGATGGGAATGAGATCGACGTCGCGTTGTTTCCAGATCAGGCCAGCGAAGTGGCCCGGGGAATCGAATTACTCGAGGAAGAGAGCCGTGTGTTCGAGTGAGGTGCGACAGCCGTTTCGACAACCGTTTTAGGGCGGACCCGCTTCTCATTCGCAAATGGGTTCGTGTATCATCTGCGGTACGTCCGTCGACGGGCGGATCTGTGACCTGCACGAAGAGGACGTGGTTTTCGAATTCCGCGGCGACCGACCGAGCCAGCTGACTCCTGGCCGATACTATCGCGGAACGGTCGACGGGTACGCCGACTTCGGCGTGTTTATCGATATAGGTGACAGTGTCACCGGGCTGCTCCATCGAAGCGAGCTCGATCGTCGGCTCGAAAGCTTGGATTGGGAACCCGGTGATGTCGTCTTTGTACAGGTGCAGGACGTTCGGGACAACGGAAACGTCGATCTCGGCTGGTCAATTCGCCAAGGAGAGAGTGAGTTCCGTGGCACCCTCATCGACGACCCTGGCGCGGACGAGCCAGTCCGCCGAGCCGAGCAGACCGCC
>JBDGPQ010000230.1:0-13257 GCA_042219595.1 Haloarculaceae archaeon | reverse complement strand
TCGAGATCAACGGTGAGGTTGGCTGGGTTGGCCACCCTGCACACGGAAACGATTCGTCAAGTGGTTTCCAGGCGCTCCTCCCAGGCCGCTGCATTCATAGATTCGCCGCTGATGTCTCCGGGGCCTTGAGTAGCCAAGCGCACCGCTGCCTCGTTCATCACATCGGGGTCGAGAATCGACGCCCGTTCGGCTTCCGGAAGGTGGCCCCAAATATCGGTATCAACTCGGCCACCTGGATCGAGGGCGTTCACATTGACACCACGTTCAGAAGCTTCGAGATGCGTCACTCTCGTGAGGCCCTCCAAGCCCCATTTCGAGGCGACATATGCCCCGGCACCGGCGACGGCGGAACGGCCAAGTCCCGATGAGATATTGATTATATTACCGCGTCCCTGGTCGAACATTACCGGCAGTGTCGCCCGGGTGAACAGAAAGACTCCCGTCAGGTTGACATCGATCACAGTCCTCCAGTCTGCCTCACTGGTTTCCGTCAATTCTCGGCGTTCGTCGTACATGCTCAACAGCGTCACTCCAGCGTTATTGACGAGCGTATCCACGCGACCAAATGCCTCAAGCGTCCGGTCGAGCACGGACTCCACGGCGTCGGCTTCACGGACGTCAGCTGGTACGACGATGCTCTCAGTACGTAGTTCCTCGTCAAGTGCTTCAAGCCGATCTTGATCACGAGCCGTGAGTACGACTCGAGCTCCTTCCTCGGCGAACCGTTCGGCCATCGATCGCCCAAGCCCCCGACTAGCTCCCGTTACGATTACCACCTCATCATGCAGTCGTTCCATGCAGTACGCACAATGGCCGTCGGCAAGTACATTGGGCGGAGGTGGATGGGCTGTTATCGATATGAGCGCCCACCAAGGCGTGGATCCCCCGACCCCGCTGACCTCGGGTTATGCAACGAGTAGGGATCGTGCCGAGAGTTCGAGATTCTGATTGGGGAACCAAGGAGACGGCTTGCCACCACAATACCGAGGGCAGACGAATCTCGGCCTATGGCCAATGTCTACCATCGAATTAAAGTCAATTTTCAGCGATGCAACTATGATGACACTGGTCCTTGCGGCCGGGACAACGCGGACGGCCGCGATCGAGGGCCTGAGCGCCGCCGGAGCCGACCCAACAGTCCGTCTGCACACTCCAAGTGCTGACGCGGAGATACTCACGCACGGTCGGCCTGCGGAAAGCGATGTTATTCCGATTAGTCCTACCGGGTGCCCAACTCCGGCAGTAGTGACGCGAGCTGTCCGTGAACTTGCACCGTTTCAGTTGACTGTCCTTGATGCCGGGCTCGTTGCGCCACTCAGCCCTGATCCAGTTGCTGTCGGCGCCGAGCCGGGTGCGGATATTCGCCAGCCCCTCGCTGTTCCGGACGCCAGACGCATCGCGCGCCGAGCGCGAGACGTTGCTAAATCGCAGGCGTGTACCGATTCGCTCGCGCTCGCGGAAACGATTCCCGGGGGCACGACCACGGCGATGGGTGTCCTTCGGGCGCTCGGTGAGCCCGACAGTGTATCTTCATCGATGGCGGACAATCCACTCGAGCGCAAACGCAACGTTGTCGACCGTGCCCTTGCGGCGAGTGAGCTCAGTGAAGGTGAGGCGGCCGGCGACCCACTCCAGGCCATCCAAGCCGTCGGTGACCCGGTTCAAGCTGTTTTATTCGGGTATGCTAAAGGTGCACTTGAGGCTGACATCGACCTGGTGCTCGCCGGTGGTACCCAGCTCCTTGCTGTGGCCGCTTGCCTGCGGCACGATAACGTCACCGCTGATCTCCGCTTGCACACGACTTCTTTCCTTGCCGATGACCCGACGGCTGAAGTTGACCGCCTGGCTGGAAAACTCAATGTCGACATCTCGGTGACCGATCCCGGGTTCGACCAATTGGAACATCCGGCGGCAGCAGCGTACTGCCGAGGGGAAGCAAAGGAGGGTGTCGGCATGGGCTGGGCCCTTGGACATCTCGCACGGTCGCGAGTTCCGATGGATACGCTTCGTCGCCGATTCATCTCCCTGACAGATACCCTGCTGACCGCACAGACCGCCAGTAGCCAATGAAAGGGTTCGTCCTTGGCGGAACGCGGTCCGGTGTGGGCAAGACCGTGGCAACATTGGCAGCGATCACGGCGCTCGAGGATGCGGGTCAGACCGTCCAGCCGGCGAAAGCCGGCCCGGATTTCATCGATCCAGGCCACCACGCAGCGGTAGCTGGGCGCCCATCTCGAACCCTTGACGCATGGCTACAAGACCCGGCAGCGCTCCGGCGCAATTACCATCGAGGAAATGGCGACATTTGCGTCATCGAGGGGGTCATGGGACTCTACGATGGCGAGGTATCGAGTACGGCGATGGTCGCGGAAGCACTCGATCTCCCGGTGGTCCTTGTTGTCGACGGTAGCGCGGGAATGGAGAGTATCGCGGCAACGGCGCACGGTTTCCGGACCTTCGCTGATTATCTCGGTCGTGATATTGAGGTCGCGGGGATCATCTCCCAACAAACCCACGGCGGTCGGCACGCACAGGGGATTCGTGATGCACTACCCGAGGAACTCACCTACTTCGGCCGAATTCCCCCTGATGACCGGCTCAAAATCCCTGATCGCCATCTCGGCCTTCATTCACCGGCTGAAGACCCGATTCCAGAAGACGCTCTCGTGGATGCTGCTGCAGAGATCGAAACTGACCGCCTCCTCTCACTTGCCTCCGAACCTGTGCCCGTCCAATCGGAGGAACAATTTTCGCCTTCGGACAAACCAGCGGTCGTCATCGTCCGTGACGAGGCATTTCGGTTTATCTATCCCGCGACAATTGAGTGCTTGCGTGCGGGCGCTGAGGTCGCCACCGTCTCATCGATTGCAGGGGATGGTCTGCCAGATGCTGACGCTATCTATATTCCAGGTGGATACCCCGAGCTGCACGCGCCGGCGCTCGCCGACAGTCAAACGCTCGACGCGATCGCATCGGCTGCTGCCGAGGGAGTCCCGATTTATGCTGAGTGTGGAGGCATGATGGCGCTTGCCGAGTCATTGGAGACCGTCGATGGTGAGCGGTACGACATGGCTGATGTGCTCCCCGCAAACGTGAGAATGTGTGAACGGTATCAAGCCCTCGACCATGTTGCGATTCGATCCGTCAGAGAGTCGCCGATCGCACGCAGGGACGACACGCTCCACGGCCACGAGTTCCACTACTCGGTTGCCTCCATCGGCGATGACGCGCGATTTGCGTTCACCGTTGATCGTGGCGAGGGGATTACCGACGATCGGGATGGCCTCCTCGAGTACGATACAGTAGGGACCTATGCGCACGTCCATCCGGCGTCGGGAGCATTCGATAGACTGCTCCAGCGAGCGGGAGGACAGTGAATCCATGGCCGATCATCGGCCGGAGATCACCCAGACCGGTCAGCGATCGGAAACGTACAATACATTCTCCCCGATAATCGAATGACCGCACAACCCGCGTGACGGCCGTTGCAGAGCCATGTCGCGCTCGAATGTAGCCCGAAACGCTTTTTCCTGTCGGATGAGATGATAGGACAATGAGCGAGCTGACGGCGTTTCTCGATGACTTGGTTGCCGACGTTGATGCGCTATTTCTCTTCTCACCGAGTGCGGCCGCATACGAGGCGCTTGCGCAGCACGATGACGCGGATGTCGTAGTGGTGGCGCCGGAGAATGCCGTCGACGCAGATCGATTCGTCGAGCTTCCCCTCGAATTTCGCAACGTCGTTGAGCGCGTCCGATTCGGGATCGAGGGTGCGCTTCAGCGACAACTGGTTGGCGAAGAGGCGGAAATCGTCTGCCTCGCCTCAGTTTTCGATTCGGAGTTGGACAGCGTGATGCGCGTTCGTGTCGATCGATTCACGCGCAGTGGGGTGTTCGACCTGTTCGCGAATTCCAGGGCCGAACCAGCGGTGATTCGGGACGTTTTCGAGGTCGCGATCGAGCTTGGGAAGAAAGGCCAGAAAGGCGAGCCAGTCGGCGCGTTATTCGTCGTCGGTGACGCGGGGAAGGTCATGAACAAATCCCGCCCACTCTCCTACAACCCATTCGAGAAGTCACACGTTCATGTTGGAGATCCCATCGTGAACGTGATGCTGAAGGAGTTTTCCCGATTAGACGGCGCCTTCGTGATTTCCGATTCCGGCAAGATCGTCTCGGCATACCGCTATCTGGAACCCTCAGCCGAGGGCGTGGATATTCCAAAAGGCCTCGGCGCCCGGCATATGGCGGCCGCGGCGATCACGAGGGATACGAATTCAACTGCGATCGTACTCTCGGAAAGCGATGGGTTGGTCCGAGCCTTCAAGGGCGGCGAATTGATCCTGGAGCTGGACCCGGAGGAATACTGAATGGCACTGTCGGATTGGCCTGACGCAATCCGCAGTATCTTCTCTCAGGAGACGGCCTTTCTTCTTTCTGTGGCTGTCCTAGTTCTCGGGATTCCGGTGGCATATCTGGTATGGCGATGGACACACCGGCTGCTCGAGCGATTTGGAGTCCCTGCCGCTGTCGAAGGAACGCCATTCGAACGGACCGCCCGAAGCCTCGGCACGTCGACCATCGGGATCGTTGCTCAACTTGCAGCAGTGTTCGTGTATATCGGGATGGTTGTCGTGGCGCTCCAACTCGCCCAATTGTTGGAGGTGCAGGCATTCTGGTCACAGATTACTGGATACCTGCCACGGCTGTTCATCGCCGCGTTGGCACTGATCGTCGGTTCGATCGGCGGTGACAAAGCGAAACTCATGGTGAGCGAGCGGCTCCGCAGCATCAAGCTTCCCGAAGTGGACCTCCTTCCGGAGTTGGTCCGTTACAGCATCCTGTATATTGCAGCGCTCGTCGCGCTCGCACAGATCGGTGTTGCCACCGCCGCCCTGCTCGTTTTGTTGGCAGCCTACAGCTTCGGGCTGGTCGTTTTCGTTGGACTCGCCCTAAAGGATTTCCTGGCGGCCGGCGCAGCCGGAGTCTTCCTCTTGCTCAATCAACCGTATACGATCGGCGACCGTATTCATGTCGGCGATCATTCAGGCATCGTTCAGGAAGTCGATGTCTTCGTCACTCGGATCGAGGATGCGGACGCCGAGTACGTCTTGCCGAACCACCTGGTATTCCGCAAGGGGGTCATTCGGGACCGCGAATAAGCGTGGCAACGCGTCACACGGGAGTTTGACGGCCTGAGGCGCGTGTTCCTCGGCCCCATGTTAACTGTCCTCAGAGTAGTTCTATAACCCTCCGGTTAGTAGGGCCGGCTGACCATGAAGAAGCAAGAGCTCATTCACCTCCACGGCCTGCTCGCGCAGGTACAGACACATTACGAGCGCGAGACCGGGGACGTGGTCGAACATGACGAGTATACACGGCTTGGTGTCCAGCCGACATCCATTCACAAATCGAAAACCGACCACAAGGACGCCGTTTTTGCGCTGGCTCGGGGCATCACCGACGAAATGTCCGTTGAGGCGCCCGAACCCGTCTCCGCCGCCGCTGACTGATCGGGCGAACCTTCTGACGTCTGTGTGATAGTTAGCGGCGCCGCCGGTTATTCGTCGATAAGCTCCTCGAACTCCGGCAAAACATCGTCACCTTCCTCGACGGCGGCCTCGTAGGGCTCCGTCTCGGACTCTGTCTCATTGTCCCCTGCCGCCTCCTCATCCTCGTCCTCCTCGAGGACTTCGATCTCGATCACCTCGAGCGGAATGTTTTCAAGGCGCTGACCGATCTCCTTCCGGGCGATTCGAGAGGCGTGCTCCTCGCGTTCCACATTAAAAACAGTCATCTCGAGTTCAAGTGCGACGAGACTCTCATCGGCCGCGATGAACGCCGGTTCGAGTTCCTCACCGCAGTGTGGGCAGTGCCGCTCCCCCATATTGATCTCAACGTAATTCAAGTCCGGATTCAGCATTTCCCCCGTTTTCGAGATCGCGATGCGGACCGCCTCGTCGGCCGTGCCGACGTCGTAGACCGGCACCGCGGCCTCGACCACCACACGACAGTCCATACCATGGTGTTGGCTGGCTATCAACATGAAGCTTCGCCCCACAAGCGGGAAGACCCGTGGGCGCGGAGGGCCCGTCGTGGACAGCGGGACGATCGACCTATCTGACACCCCCGGCGGTCTCGACTTGCGCGCCACTCTTGAAAGTGGCCAGACGTACCTCTGGTGGCGCGCGGAGGGTGACACGTACGCTGGCGGCCCGGCTGAAGAGTGGTACCTGACTACCGACCGAATCGACGATGAGTCGATCGCCATTGCGGCCCGTCAGATTGGGGACGTACTCGAATGGCGAGCGACTGCGGACGCCGATTCCTTACTTCGCCACCGGCTGGGGCTCGGCGATGACTTACCCGCGATACGGGCTACCGCACCCGAGGATGATCTCATTGAGACCGCATTCGATGCTGCCTGGGGTCTACGGATCGTACGGGAACCTCCGTTTGCCGGCCTCATTTCCTTTATCTGTTCGACTCAGATGCGTGTCGAGCGCATTTTTGGCATGCAACAAGCGTTGCGAGATGCCTTCGGGCAGACCCTCGATCTCGATGGCTGGACAGTCACGGATTTTCCCACACCGACGGCACTTGCTGGATCGACGGAAACTCGACTTCGAGAGCTAGGTCTCGGGTATCGCGCGCCCTATGTGCTCGAAACCGCTCGCATGGTCGCGAATGACGAAGCGCATCCCGCAAATGCTGCGGATCGCGAGTACGAGGCAGCTCGGGAGTACCTAACGCAATTCGTGGGTGTCGGCGAGAAAGTCGCCGATTGTGTTCTTCTGTTCTCGCTCGGGGAGCTATCTGCCGTCCCTCTCGACACGTGGATCCAACGGACCGTGAATGAGCGATGGCCGGATTTGGCCGGCGAATCGTATGCCGAGACCTCGCGAGCAGTGCGTGAGTACCTGGGTCCATATGCCGGATACGCGCAGACGTACGTCTTCCACCACGTGCGGACTGGGCAAGCGGTACTGTGAACCGCCATGGTTCGAATATACCGTTGCCAGCGGCGGTACTCGGTTTGGGCTGGTACTTCGGGCATACCAACCGGTAGCGAGCCCATACAAACGGCAGTGGCTGAGTAATGGAGTTGCTATGACCGCCGATGATGCCGACGATAGCTCGGCCGGTGAGCATCCCGTCTCAGAGGGCTATCGTGGGCCGGTTGTACGTCGGGTCGGCGATCACTACGAGTTGGTCGACCGGGAAAATCGTGGAGCGTGGCTCACCTGCGACGCGGCAGACACCATCGATCCGACGGCGAATCGGTAGTGATATCCACAGAGCCTAGTTGCGAATTGGGGTCGTAACGGCCTCGTTTCCGGCGAATGTCATCGTGTGGATCGCAATCGAGTTGTTCCCGATGCCGCCGGCGGTGACGATCAATGCATCCTCGGGCGAGCCTAGCATCTTTTGCTCGCTATAGGGCAGTGTCGTGTGTTCATAGAGCAGTTCTTTGGCTTCACGCTTGGTGCAGTCCTCTGCGAGCCGGCCAGCGTGGTCCTGACCCAGTACGAATACGATCTCACCGGGGTCAGCGGCACCGGCAGTACCTGGTGCGGCCGCCCCGTGGCCGAGCACCTTTGCAACCTCGACGACATCCTTCCGGGTCTCTGCTCCTTCCGAAAGGAGATGTGGTGCATGGGCCGTAACGACAGTGACTGCATTCTCGTCCGGATCCAGCCCGGCAAGATCCGTGTGCAGTGGGTCCCAGTTGGTTGTGCCTTCGCGCTCACCAAAGCAGAAGGTATACCGCCCTGGGAACGTGTGCGTCGCCTTCGTGCCACGGTCAGGATAGACACCTCCCACAGTGAGAAACGCCAGGCTCATCGCTCGGCCTATTGTCGCGTTCGCGCGATAGCCTGGGCCAAAGAGACCGGTTCCACAATTAATATCGAGGTCTTCGCGGATTGGCCCGTTGACGATGATCGCTGTGTCATAGCCACCAGTCGTGGCCTTGACGGCCTCGAGATTTGGCCACTCAGCCATACCTTCGGCCGCGGCGAGAACTACAGGAAAGTAGGCCGGTTTACAGCCCGCCATCACCGCGCAACTCGCGAGAGACTCGACAGTGAGGTCAGCGAAACTGGTGGGGATTGCAAAGATGACTTCGTCGCCTGCCCGATCGACTTCATCGAGGGCAGCCGCCACACGCTCATCTGTCGGAGGAATAACCGGAAGCCCATCGGACTGATCGTTCTCACAAAGCTGCTCGTAAAGGGCCTCTGCGTCCGGCATTTATGCGATGATCTCGGCTGGATCTGTCAGCTGGGCAGTCAGGTCGGGCAGAATCTCCTTTGCTAACGCTTCAACTTCTTCTCGATCGAGAAACCGCGTTGGATGTGGCACGGTCACGATCGGCAACTCATCATAGCCCCGTCCCTCCCTGATTTGCCGATTCAATTCGATGAATTCGTCCGTGATGACCTGGACCGTCGGGATCCCCGCCTCCTCTAAGGTGATATTATCCACGACCGATGAAGAGTTGCATGAGCCACAGTCTGCAATCGCGAGAATTGCGGCATCGGGATCATACTCAAGCACCGCTTCCTCAAGGTCGGCTGGCATCGGACTCGATGGCGACGGTTTCTGGAACCACTCCAACTCCGCAGCGCCGTGCTCCGTCGCCAGGAGTTCGGAGAGACTCTCGTAGAGCTCCTCGCCGTTGGGTTTGCCCCAATCGATGAACGCGATGCGAGCATCTTCAAGGGTGTCTGGTCGTGGCGCGAGATCCGTTTTCTCGGCCTTTGAGTCCCCACTGCCGGGTAGGACAACGTCACTCATTGTCAACCCACAAAACGATTGTCCGGAGCAAAAGCCTTCGGGACACTGGATTTTTCCACGTCACCTGCAGATAGTCTGCTATGACCAAGCGAGTCCGTGCCCATGTATATGTTTCTGGCCGCGTTCAAGGTGTGTATTTCCGGGCGACTACACGGGACACCGCCCGAGACCATGACGTCGATGGGTGGGTAAAGAATCTCGCGGATGGTCGCGTCGAAGCAGTCTTCGAGGGTGAACCTGACGCAGTCGAGTCGATGGTCGAGTTTTGCCATGAGGGCAGCGACCGCGCCAGAGTGGAAAACGTCGACGTCGACTACGAGGATCCCGAGGGTCTCACCGGATTCGAAATTCGGCGGTAGGGCAGGGTCGATACCCTCAAACGCGTCGCAGCCTGAACCAGCCCGTGACGCCGACGAGACGTGTCGTCCTTGGAACACTCGTCGCTTTCGCTGGCGGGTTGGCCGGCTGTGGTGCAGATGAGGAAGACCCCGATCCGGGCCTGCATGCCGTTGGTGTGCTTGTTCTGTACCGATCAGGCGACGGGTGGTATGATTATCCGGACGAGGCGGGTGTGCGGGTAACAGTCGAGAATACCGACGTCGACCGTCATCGCGGCACTCTCGTGGTGACGCTGCAAACCGAAGAAAGTGAAACTGTCGGCGTCGGTCGGCGTGAAGTGAATCTTCCGGGCGGAACGTCGCGAACCTTCGAAATTCCGATCGCGGTTGGAGCTGTGAATGCGGAGTCATTTGACGCCGACGCCCGGGTCGAGTCGTAGCCCTACAGTTATCCCGGGGGGCCTCAAAATCGGCGGTATGCTCCGTGGTTCGGAGATGGCGGTGGTCGACGCCAATGCCGCGGCGCTGGGGGTTTCCCAGAAACAGCTCATGGAATCCAGCGGGAATGCCGTCGCGGCCGCCATTCGTGGGCTGACAGACGCCGGCGCAGACGTTCACGTCTTCGCTGGTCGGGGAAATAACGGCGGTGACGCCTTCGCTGCGGTGCGGTTTCTCCGTGATTGTGAGGTCACGGTCTCCCTCCTTGGCCGACCGGACGCGATCTCGACGACGATCGCCCGAGAAAATTTTGACGCCCTCCTCGACACCGACATCCGGACGATTACTGACTCGACGGATATCGAGATCGGGGATACTGACTTACTCGTCGATGCAATGCTCGGGACGGGTATCCGTGGCGAACTGCGTGAGCCCGAAGCTACGGCCGCACAGGCGATGAACGACGCCAGCGCCCCTGTTCTCTCTGTGGATGTCCCCTCGGGACTGGATGCCGAGACGGGTTCACTGGCCGCAACGGCCGTGGAGGCCGACCATGTCGTCACATTTCATGATACGAAGCCAGGGCTCGCTGACCTCGAAGCAAATGTAGACGTTGCTGACATCGGCATCCCCGCTGCCGCAGAAAATCAGGTTGGCCCAGGCGACCTCCTCAGGCTTTCGCGTGATCCAAATAGCCACAAAGGCGACCACGGAGAGGTCCTTGTCATCGGTGGCGGACCATATGCCGGCGCTCCGGCTTTAACGGCTCAAGCTGCCCTCCGTGCAGGCGCAGACCTCGTACGGGTTGCTTGTCCGGCGGCCGTCGCCCACGAGATCCAGGGATATAGCGAGGATTTGATCGTCCGCCGGGTTGACGGCTATAAGCTCACTCCTCAGGATGTCGGCCCGATCATGGAGCTCGCCGGGAGCCATGATGTTGTTGTCATCGGCCCTGGACTCGGCGATGATGACGACACGCTCGAGGCGGTCGAAGCGATTCTCGAGGCCTTCGATGGCCGCGCGGTTGTCGACGCCGATGCGCTTCAGGTCGTACCGCGTGTCGATACCGCAGCGACGATCCTCTGTACGCCACATCAAGGTGAACTCGTTGAGATGGGTGGTCGGACGGCCGCGGATTGGGAAGAGCGAACTCCGCTTGTCGAAGACTTTGCAAAGGAGCTTGGCCACGCTCTCCTCGTCAAAGGACCGCGGGATGTCATCTCGGACGGGGATACGACCCGGACGAGTGTGACCGGCAATCCGGGGATGACCGTTGGGGGTACGGGTGACGTCCTGGCGGGCATTGCCGGTGCACTGCTCGTCCATCAGTCCCCGATTCATGCTGGGGGCATCGGTGCCTTCGCCAATGGGCGCGCCGGCGACCGGGTGGTCGACGACAGAGGATATGGGCTGGTCGCTTCGGATCTCCTCGACGTCATTCCGCGGGTACTCTGGGGCGAGCGCCCCTAATCGGACGCGGGTGCGGTGCCCTCTAACAGGTCGCTTGCTTTTGATCGCGATTGCTCGATCACTGCAGGGCGACCTTCGAACTCGACCACGACTTCTTCGCCATAATCAACCTCATCCACGTGGGCATTGTCGTGAATCCACGAGACAACGCTCATCGCGTCGTCGCACATTGGTAATACTAACCGCTCAGTCTCAAAGGTCGGAAGTTCGGAATCAATCCGTTCTCGGAGCGTGCCGAGGTTCCCACCCGTGAGTGCACTTACAGCGACAGGATTCGGTGCGAGCGCCCCGAGCGCCTCGCGCTTGTGTTCGAGATCAGCGTCGTCGACGCGGTCGACCTTGTTGAGTACCGTCACGATTGGCGCCTCGTTGCGCTCATAGAGTGTGTCGTGTGCTGTCACCAATTTTTCACGGATTTCGTGGATCGGCTCGCTCACGTCGACGACCAAAAGAACGAGGTCCGCCTGATAAACCGCGTCAAGAGTCGATTTGAATGATTCGACGAGCCAGTGTGGCAGCTCCGAGATAAACCCGACTGTATCCGTGACGAGGACGTCCCGCCGATCCATATCCGCCCGGCGGGTCGTCGTACCGAGGGTCGTGAACAACCGGTCCTCCGATGCCGCAGTCTCGTCGAGATCCGGGTGGATCGACTCGTTTTCGTCCACGTCAATGTCGGCTGCCAACTGGCGGAGGAGAGTTGATTTGCCGGCATTCGTATAGCCGGCAAGCGCGACGAGATCGAACCCGGCCGCTCGTCGTTCCTCGCGGCGCTGCTCGGCTGTACGTTCGACCGTTTCCAGTTCGTCACGGATACGAGAAATCCGGGCTTTGATGTCTTCTTCCCGGCTTTCGTCGTATTCCCCCAGGCCCATGAAGCCCGGACGCTCGTCCCGCTTCGCGAGGCTGGCTTTGGCCTCGGCCCGCGGCAGTTCATACCGCAATTCCGCTAACTCGACTTGGAGCTGCGCTGTACGAGTCTGGGCCCGCTGACCGAAGATCTCGAGAATCAGCCGGAAGCGATCGATAACACGGACGCCTTCGGGGAGTTCGTTCCCAATATTGAACGTCTGATACGGTCCGAGTTGATTGTCGAACAGTACTGCACGCGCATCTTCGCGTCGCACCGTCTCCGCGATGGCTGTTACTTTCCCCTCGCCAACGTGGTATGCGGGATCCTCAGTGCGGGTCTGCGTTACTTCGCCGACAACCTGATACCCTGCTGCCCGGGCGAGTTCGACGATCTCTTCGGTGTCGGCTGCACCTTCCTCCACTCGCTTGACGATCACGGCACGGTCGCCGGACGTAGCTCGCTCCGTCACTTAGACTGTGATACGCGGCCGCGATATTTAAATCCAAGCCGCCGCTTATCAGGTCCGCGCGACCAGCCCCGGATCCGGATTCAGTCGGCATTTAGTTCTTCCAATGCCTTCGCGCCAGTTACCATACTCCAGGCACCGCCCACGTGGGCAGCTAACTGGATGGTTTGGTGGAGTTGCTCACGAGTGGCACCGTGGTTTTGTGCCGCCCGCATATGATTGACGCACGCATCCACGCGCCCGTCGGCGGCCGCGAAAGCGACGATAATCAGCTCTCGCATGAGCCGTGAGAGGTCGCCATCACGCCGGAGCACCTGCTCCGCAAGCGCGTCGTATCGCTCTGCCCACTCCGGATCCCCATCAAAAAACGCACCGAAGCCGGGGTAAGTGTAGTCACGGCGCTCGAGATAGTCGTCGCCGGAGTTTTCACCCATGCACGTGGCGAGTGTGGCGGGCACAAGAGCCTTACCCGGGCGCGGAGTTCGCCAGCTCATGAGCTTGATCGCGATGGCCGTCGTTGGACAATTGAACATCGATCCCACGGGATTAGCGATTCAGATGGGCGGGAGTGCCATAATCGGTGCCGTGATCGGATTCGCCGCGAAGAAGATTGCAAAGATCATAGCAATCATCGTCGGGGCCGAGCTCGTCCTGTTCAAATTCCTGGAGTCACAGGGCTTTCTGACGGTCAACTGGGGCAAGCTCGGCGGCGTATTCGAAGGCTTAGCAAGCGATGCGCCTGGTCAGGCGCAAAGTCTCGTTGATACGTTTATATCGACGGCAGGTATCGGCGTTGGCTTCGCTGCAGGCTTCTACCTCGGACTCCGGAAGGGGTAGCCGAATTGAGATAGAAAGCGAGCGCCGCTACGACACCAACGGCAGGATGTTCACCGCGTC
>JBDGPQ010000184.1:0-13269 GCA_042219595.1 Haloarculaceae archaeon | reverse complement strand
TCGAGGCACTTGACGCCGCCGAGTTAGGACCTGATGATATCGAGCAGGTACTCGTTACCCACGCCCATCCGGACCACTTCGGGCTTGCGAGCCGGCTGCGGGAACAGGGTGCGGATGTGGTGACCACGAAACGTGTCGCATCGGTGATCGGTGACTTTGCTGGCCACTTCGAGTTCGAACGGGAGTACTTCATGGACTTCCTTCCGCGCTGTGGGCTCGGCGAAGAGACAGCCAAAACCGTCACCGGCCTTCCAGGAGAATTTCTCAGCTACGCGCCACCGGTCGAGGTCGACCGCATACTCGCGGATGGTGATACTCTCAGCGTTGACGACACCCCGCTCACCGCCCGTGAGACCGAAGGCCACGCAGCCAGTGAGCTGCTGCTTGAATTCGATCGGGGCGGTCGGTCACAGCTCGTCGTCGGAGACCATGTCCTGCCGCAAATCACGCCGAATCCACTGCTCCAGGCCCCCGAGGAGCCAGGTGCGGAACGTCCCCGGATGTTGCCAACCTACAACGACTCGCTGGACGCCCTCGCGGATGCACCGCCGGATCGGATCCTGCCTGGCCACCGCGAGATCATTGAGGATCCAGCGAGCCGTCTGCAGGAGATCCGCGCCGCCCACGAGGAGCGAACCGAGAACGTCTTCGACCTTGTCGATGGCCCCACGACACCACTCGACGTCATGGATGGGCTTTTCGGCGATTTGCCCGCCACGGAGGTGTTTTCGGGCATGAGCGAGGCAGTGGGGCATCTCGATGTACTCGTAGAGCGCGAGCGTGTCCGACGCCGTGAGCGAGGCGGGCTCTTCGTCTACGAACGGCGTCAGTAACTCGGACTCTCCTCCGGCACGCCCTCGCGGGCATTGACGACTCTGGCCATCGTGAATAGGGCATCCGACAGCCGATTGAGATAGATGACTGCATCGACGTTAATGTCTTCCTCGGACTGGAGTGCCACGGCGCGGCGCTCAGCCCGCCGACAGACTGATCGGGCATGATGCAGCGCTGCCCCGGACTCGCTGCCACCGGGGAGGATAAACCGTGTCAGCGGTTCGAGTTCCTCGTCGAAGTCGTCGATCCAGTCTTCGAGCGTTTCCGCGTGGCGGGGCGCGACCTGCGGGTCGTCATCATCTGGCTCGGGATTAGCGAAATCCGCTTGCACCACGTGGAGGTGGTTCTGAATCGCTTCGAGCTTCTCATCGATGTCGTCATGGCCCGTGGGCCGCGCGGCACCGATGAGGGCATTGGCCTCGTCGACGGTCCCGTAGGCTTCGATTCGCGGGTCCGCCTTCGAGACGCGATCCATCGTGCGGAGATCGGTCAATCCCTCGTCGCCTCGGCCGGTGTAAATGGTCATTGCCGGAAATCTGGTCGCAGGCCAAATATAGACTCGGAACGTTGAATGGGGGCCGGAGGGAAGACATAGCGTATGAGCATGGAGCGGGATGCCGAGTGTCCGCGGTGCGGGGCGCCCCGAACCTTCTGGCGGGTGGCAAGTACGGAGGTCCATCTCGGCGAGAAGGTCAAATGGCGGTGTGAGGAGTGCGATTACGGACTGGTCCGGATCGATGGCGCAGTGAACACCGCCTGATCACTCCTCAGGCTCGTCCGGTCGCACGGTCAACACCGGAACGCGAGAGAGCCGCACGACTTTCTCGGCGACACTACCAAGCAGTAATCGTTCGACACCGGTGCGGCCATGCGTCGTCATCACGATGAGATCAGCTCCCGCCTCTTCGGCATAGGCAACGATTTCTCGATACGGCTGTCCGCGCCGCATCAGGGTCTCAATGGTTTCCAAACCAGCATCGTGCGCGGCTGCCTCGGCGTCTGTAAGCGCCTGTTCGCCGATTTGCTCTAAAGCGGCCGTTATTTCCGGGCCCGTGGACTCGTGGCCGGCTTGCGGCTCGATGACATGGACGACATGGACAGCAGCGTCGTGAACGGCCGCAAGCCGCGCAGCGTGCTCGACCGCAGCTCTGCCGGCGGTACTGCCGTCAACTGGAACGACGATCAAATCGTACATGGATCCTGATGCGTCCGTTGTGCCTTCATAGTGCGTCCCAAGACAGACGCGGCTCCCGGGCTGCAGCCACCTGATCGATTCGGCGTGCGGCAGTCCGTTCCGGCGCAGCCGCGAGGGTCTCGTCGTCCTCGGCCGCGACGGCATTGAAGGCGTCCGCCAAACGGTCGAGTGAGCGGCGATGCTCTATCTCGGTCGGCTCGGTCATCAGCGCTTCCGTGACGATTTCCGGCCATTTTGTGGTTGGCGGATGGACCCCGTGATCGAGCATGCGCTTGGCGACGTCTGCGGCGTCTTGCTCCCCGGCACTCGCGACGAATTCGTGATGGAACGGCCGAAAGGGCACGTCATACGTAATTTGTTCGGCGAGGTAGTTGGCGTTCAGCACCGCCTTCGCACTGGCGTCCGTCAGGCCTGCGTCCCCCAGCCGGGCAATGTATGCAAACGCCTTCACGAGAACGAGCCAGTTGCCCGCGAAGCCGTGGACCTTTCCGATCGAATGTTCCGGCTCGAAGCGCTCGTACCCGCTTTGTGTCTCGCGCACTCGTGGGCCCGGCAGGAACGGCGCGAGGTCCTCGCGAACGCCGATCGGACCCGCCCCTGGGCCACCGCCTCCGTG
The DNA here is from genome assembly GCA_042219595.1 of Haloarculaceae archaeon. GTDB lineage: Archaea > Halobacteriota > Halobacteria > Halobacteriales > Haloarculaceae > CAYLJD01. The sequence continues at coordinate 10,624 of JBDGPQ010000184.1, read as the reverse complement.
AGGAGTGGCGAAGGTCTTGTGGACGTTGTAGTGCATGATATCGAAGCCCATATCCCCGGGCCGGGCCCGACCCAGCAAGGCGTTCAGGTTGGCCCCGTCGTAGTAGAGTAGACCGCCGGCATCGTGGAGAATTGATGCGGCTGCCTCGATATCGCGCTCGAACAGCCCGAGCGTGTTCGGGTTCGTGAGCATGAGTGCCGCCGTCTCCGGGCCCGTTGCCGCTTCGAGAGCGTCGAGATCGAGCCGCCCATCATCACCGCTGGGCAATTCGACCACCTCGAAGCCAGCCATCGCAGCGCTCGCAAAATTCGTGCCATGTGCGCTATCCGGGATGAGTACCTCCGACCGCTCCTCCCCGCGATGCTCGTGGTATGCGCGTGCGACCAGTACGCCTGCAAACTCGCCCGCTGCACCAGCAGGCGGCTGAAGTGAGACGGCGTCCATCCCGCCGATCCGACCAAGGTAATCCGCCAACCCATGCATAACGGCGAGCGTCCCCTGAACGGTCTCCGGATCGCGATCGGGATGCACAGCCGCTGATGGCCGGGCCGCGAGATCTTCCGTAAATGGAGGGTTATACTTCATTGTACAGGAGCCAAGGGGGAAGGGGCCGGTCTCAACGCCGTAGTTCATCCCCGACAGTCGCGTATAGTGGCGAGCGACTTCCGGCTCGGCAAGGTCTGGTAGCTCGAGCTCGTCGCGGGTGAGCTCATCGGGCAGTCCGGCCGCGTCGGCGTCCACTCCAACCGAAGTTCGATCTTTTTCGATGAGGAGTGGCTCATAGCGATCGTCGTCAGCCGTCCAGCGTGCCTGGTCGTATATCATTCACGCCACCTCCTGGAGTGCCGCCACGAGGTCGTCGACAGCATCGGCAACTCGTGGGATCACACAGACTTGCAGCTCGTGCTCCCCGATGGCGTGGACGGCGAACCCTCGCTCTTTGAGATCGGCCCTGATAGCTGGGGCTGGCTGGTCAGTGTGGACGACGAACTCCCGGAAGTGGTGCCGGTCGTCTACTGGTGCGTGAAGCCCATCGATGGCATCGATTTCCGCCGCCGTTTCCCGAGCCAGCGTCACGCATTCGACCGCGAGATCATGCAGGCCATCAGGACCAAGCAACGCGGCGTGAATCGCCGCACGGAGGGCGAGCCAGGCCTGGTTCGTACAGATATTGCTCGTCGCCCGTTCGCGTCGAATGTGTTGCTCGCGGGTTTGGAGCGTCAGCGTGTAAGTTCGACGTCCCGTGGCGTCGGTACTCGCGCCAACGAGTCGGCCAGGAACTTGTCGTAGATATTCCTCCCGCGTCGCAAACAACCCCAACCCCATCCCGTAAGCGGTCCCGAGCCCAAGTGTGGCGGCGTCCCCAACGACGACGTCTGCTCCGACGCTGGCGGGTTCCTCCAGGAGTGCAAGCGCGACGGGGTCAGAGCCGAGACAGAATAGGGCATCATGGTCCGTGGCGCGGTCACCGACGGCCTGGAGATCTGTCTCGATCGTTCCGCGGACAGATGGCGACTCCACATAGACCATCGAGACGGCATCGTCAACCAGTCCATCAAGCCCCTCAAGATCGACGGTTCCGCCCGCCGTTGGATAGACCTTCACCGACTGCCCGGCGCCGGCTGCATAGTTTTCCAAAACGTTGCGCTTGGCCGGTCGCATCGCCTCCGGTACCAGGATCTCGGAACCGGAGACCGCCCCGACACGGGCAGATAGCGTCGCCGCCTCCCCGAGTGCGGTCGCCGCGTCATAGACCGAACAGTTTGCGACGCATAGACCGGTGAGTTCGACGAGGAGCGATTGATACTCGAAGAGTGCCTGTAAGAAGCCCTGCGCGACCTCGGGTTGGTATTGCGTGTAGCCGGTCAGGAATTCCTGGCGGTCCGCGAGGTGATCGACCGCTGCTGGCACATAATGGGCGTAGTGACCCCGGCCGAGAAACTCGACGAGGTCGTCATTGCAGTCGAGCTTTTCGCGGACGAATTGCCGAGTTTCCCGCTCGCTGCGTGCGGGGATATCAAACGCGCCATCGAAGCGAATTGCATCGGGCACGTCGAAGAGATCTGCCTCGCTTTCGGCCCCGATCACGTCGAGCATCGCCGCCGTCTCGTCGGCGCCATGGGGGGCATATGGGCTCCCGGACCCAGCGTCGCTCATGCCACCCCCTGTTTCGCCCGGGGACGGAACCCTTTCGGTTCCTCTCGGCACCGTTATAGGATGCCCCGGCACAGGAGTCGAGCGTGAACCGGAATGACCGAGCCGTGACCGCTTTCACGATGCTCGGCCATGCCACCTTTCATACGTACGAGCTGGCGATCCCGCTGTTCGTTGTCGTCTGGCTCGACGTCTTTGAAACCTCACCAGCCGTCCTTGGCGGCGTTGTCGGGCTCAGCTTCGCGGCGATCGGTCTTGGCGCGCTCCCCACCGGTCTCCTGGCGGATCGGGTGTCCGCGCGGGGACTCGTTCTTGCGAGTGTCCTCGGGATGGGCTCCTCCATGATTGTAGTCGCCGTTACGCCATCACTGGGTGTCCTCGCGATCGCGCTGGTCGGCTGGGGGATCGCGGCAAGCCTCTACCATCCGGCAGCGCTGACACTGCTGAGTCGCGCGACGACCGCTCGGGGCCGGGCCTTCGCACTGCACGGCCTCGCGGGCAACGTCGGTGTTGCGACGGGACCTATCGTCGCGGCCGTGTTGCTGGGCGTCCTTGACTGGCGCGCCGTCGCGCTCGTGCTCGTGCTACCGGTTGCCGTTGCCGTCATCGCTGCCATCGGCTTGAAGTTCGATGAGACGGCTGGCACGCGAGAACGTCGCGGCGAGCGAGCAGCCGATGGCGGCGCAGTCCACTCGCTCGGCGACTTCCTGGGTCACACGCGAGCGCTCTTTACCGGCGGATTCGTCATCGTCTTCGTCCTCGCGATCCTCTATGGCACGTATTATCGTGGGTCGATGACCTTCTTGCCGGAAATCCTCGCCGGCCTCGCTCTGTTCGATCCCGTCTCGGTGGCTGGACAAGCAATCGAGCCGAGTCGCTACGTATACGCTGGGCTTCTCCTGATCGGCGGGGCCGGTCAGTATGCTGGCGGGCGCCTCGTCGAAGCCATGCGAACCGAGAGTGCCCTCATACTCGGGTATGCCGCGCTCGTGGGTATCGCGCTTGTGCTCCTCCCCCTCGCGGCAGTTGGCCTCATTCCGCTGCTGGCTGGCGCCGCGGCGCTGGGCTTCCTCGTGTTCATGTTGCCGCTGATCAATCAGGAGGCAATCTCGGCGTATACTGCAGCGAACGTGCGTGGGCTCTCGTTCGGATACAACTATATGGCGCTGTTCGGAGTTGGCGCCATCGGTGCGCCGCTTGCTGGTATCATCTTAACCCGGTGGTCTCCCGATGCGCTCTTCGTGGTCCTGGCGATCATCGCGCTCATGGGAACGGCATTGGCGGCCACGCTCTGGTGGCGTGGCAACTGATCCATAGGCTCATCCTCCAGCCGTGCCAGGGCGCCATATGGCCGATGAAAATCGCCGCTGGCTGCTCGCCGCCCGCCCGACTGGGATGCCTTCGATGGAGCACTTCGATCTGGAGAATGTGGACCGTCCCGATCCCGGGCCGGGTGAAGTGCTCGTCGAGACGCGGTATCTCTCGGTGGATCCGTATATGCGTGGCCGAATGCGGGACGCCGACTCCTATGCCGACCCCTGGCCGGTCGGTGAGCCGATGCGTGCCCGTGTCGTCGGCGATGTCCGCGAATCCAACCACGCGGACTTCACACGGGGCGACGTCGTCACCGGAAATCTGTACTGGGCGGACTACGCCACCGTCGATGGCGATGCGCTCCGACACGTCGACACCGGTGACGCTCCCGTGTCCACCGCATTGCACGTGTTGGGAATGCCCGGCCGGACAGCTTATGTCGGGATGGTCGATGTCGGCGAAGTCGAGCCAGGTGACACGGTCGTCGTTTCAGCTGCCGCCGGCGCCGTCGGTTCGGTGGCCGGACAGATTGCGGAGATCGCCGGCTGTCGTGTCGTTGGCATTGCTGGCGGGTCCGAGAAGACCACGTGGTTGCGCGACGAGCTCGGCTTCGATGCTGCAGTGGATTATCGCAACGCAACCGACCTCTCAGCGGCCGTCGGGGACGCATGTCCACGCGGCGTGGATCTCTATTTCGAGAACGTGGGCGGACCGGTCCGGGATGCCGTCACGGAGCACCTGAACGACTACTCGCGCGTACCGGTGTGCGGAAAGATCGCCCTGTACAATGCCGAACCAGGAGATGAGGCCTGGCTCGGGCCACGCCGCCTCCATCAGCGGACCCGGACTCGGGTCGAGGGGTTCATCGTCAGCGATCACGCTCACCGCTTTAGCCACATCATGGCGCGGCTCCGGCGGTGGGTCGAGGACGGGTCGATCGCCTACCGTGAAACGATTACCGAGGGCCTCGAGAACGCGCCGGCCGCGTTTCTGGGCCTGTTTGAGGGGGAGAATATCGGCAAGCAACTCGTCCGGGCTTGAGCTATGCGATCTGATCAGTATATTCGTCCGGGGAGAGCAAGTCCTCGAACGCCGCGTCATCTGCGGGATCCAGCTCGATCATCCAGCCCTCGCCATAGGGATCCTCATTGATGAGTTCCGGTCGTGACTCGAGTGCATCGTTCGCCGCGACGACTTCACCTGCGAGTGGTGCGTAGACATCAGAGACGGCCTTGATCGATTCGACGACGCCGAAGGCTTCCTCGGCTGCCACCGTGTCACCGACATCGGGCAAGTCCACGAAGACGACGTCACCGAGTTCGTCCTGGGCGAAGTCCGAAATGCCGACACGAACCACGCCATCAGTGCGGCGGGCCCACTCGTGGGTCTCCAAATACCGGCAGTCCTCGGGCACGTCGAAGCTCATGTGAGAAACGGTGTGGCCGCAGTACGTGCCTTCTTCGGTTCGTCACGAATCACGACCCGCACCGTCCGGTCCGGCTCGGCATACGCAGCGGGGAGATACGCGAGCGCGATTGGCTCCCCGAGGGTGGGGCTCATCGTTCCGCTCGTGACGTGGCCGAGTGCTTCACCGTCGGGCGTTTGAACGGCATATCCATGCCGGGGCACGCCGCGGTCGATCAACCGCAGGCCGAACAGTTTCTCGTCAGGGCCTTCGGTGGCCACACCTTCGAGCGCATCGCGACCCAGGAATTCCCGGTCGAGGTCGACACAGAATCCGATATTCGCTTCGTAGGGTGTTCGGGGCTCCGTCTCTGGATCGAAATCCTGCCCGGAAAGCAGAAATCCCATCTCGAGCCGAAGAGTGTCCCTGGCGCCAAGCCCGCATGGCTGACAGTCCAGGGCACCCCACAGGGTTTCGCTAGTCTCCCAGGGGCAGAGCACTTCGTACCCGATCTCGCCGGTGTAACCGGTCCGGGCAATGAGGCCATCCACACCCGCGATCCTTGCTGACGTAATCTCCATGCGGCCGAGGTCTCCGAGATCGATCGAGGTTTCTGCCCCGAGCAGGTCTGGTGAGTCGGGTCCCTGGATGGCGAGCATCCCATATGCTGATGTAGCGTTTTCGACGTCGGCATCGAGGTCCCAGGAGTCCCCATAGGTGCGCCAGCGCTCCGTCATCTCGGCGTCATGGCCCGCATTCGGGACGAACAGGTAGTCGTTCTCGCTATCCCTGGGAAGGTTATAGACAATGGTGTCGTCGAGCATGATCCCCTCCTCGTCAGTCACGGCGGCGTAGCAGGCCTCTCCGGGATCGAGCGCGAGTACGTCATTCGTGACGAGCCGATCGCACAGTCGGCCAGCATCCGGCCCCGTAACGACAACCTGGCCCATGTGTGACACATCGAACTTGCCGACGGTGGAGCGCACCGCCTCGTGTTCGACGCGGATTCCGTCGAAGGTGACGGGCATCTCCCAGCCACCGAAGTCTGTAAAGTCTGCCCCGGCCGCCTCGTGGGCGGTCGCGAGCGGGGAGTGCCGGTCAGGCATACCGTCCACCTCGCCGTGGCGGTGCCTAACCTTTCCGCCGACGACAACCGTTAGGTGGCCCGGTCGTCAATCACGAGCGTGCTGTATCGGGCGTTGTTTGTTGCGGTCGGTCTCGTCGTCCTTACGGTCTACATCACGCTCGCGGTACTGACCGTGGCGGTCATGGCCTGGCTGTTCGCGAATCCACCGAATCCAGTCCTTCTCGCCACAGCCATCCTTATCGGCTCGATCGCCGCAGGTATCCTGAGCTACCGACTCGGTGCCACCCGCCTCCTTGCGGGAGTCGAGACGCGAGAGTTGCCCGCACACCGCGCTCCAGCCCTTTATCGCCGCCGGGACCGCCTGTGCCAGCAACTCGGGATCGACCCACCATCGCTCCACGTCGGCGATATCGGGGCACCGAACGCGCTCTCGATCGGTGGTCCGCGGTCAGCGGTCGTCGTATTTGATCGCCGGCTCTTCCATCTCCTAACCACGGACGAACTCGAGGGGATACTCGCCCACGAACTCGCCCATGTTGAGGGCCGCGACGCTTTCGTCCAGACGCTCGCCGTCAGCGTGCTCCGGACGCTATCGGGACTGGCGTTTCTGGCACTACTGCCGGTCACACTCCTCGCCGTTGGTACCGCGCGAGCGAGCGCCTGGGTGGCGGGTCGACCGGATCGATCTCGGCAGGTTGCAACCGTCGCTATTCTCGGTGTCGAGCTCTTGGTGGGCCTCGTCTTCTCCCTATTCACCCTGGCCTTGCTCGCGCACTCGCGCCGGCGGGAATTCGCGGCCGATGCCCGGGCGGCTGCGCTCACCGGGCGGCCCCGTGCGCTCGCACGGGCTCTCGTGAAGATCCATCGAGCCGCGGACCCCTCCTGGGGACTGCGCTCGTTATTGACGATCCACGGCGAGGAAACTGACTCAACGTGGCGGCGCTGGGTGTCGACGCATCCGCCGGTGCGCTAACGCGTCGAACGGTTACTCGCCGATACGATCCCCAGAGAGCGTAACTGATTTGCAGCTGCCGGGCACCCGATCGGCCGTGTCATCCGAGTCCGCCACCTTCATCAACGAGATGCCAGCGACCCAGTTCTTCGATATGACGATTACGGAGGCAAGCGATGGGGTCGCCAGCGGCACTCTTCCCTTCAATACGGGCCTCTGCTTCGATCGCGGCGACAACACCGTCATGCATGGCGCTGCGACGTTTGCCCTCGCGGACAATGTCGGCGCCGCAGCGGTCATTTCGCAGTTCGACGAGCCAGAACCCGCGGTGACGATCGACATCCGGATCGACTACCTGGGAGCGGCCACATCAGACCTTCACGCCGAAGCCGAGGTTCGACGGTTCGGACGGTATGTCAGCGTGGCCGACATCGTAGTCGACGACACCGCGGGCGATCAGGTCGCCCTCGCCCGCGGATCGTACCGAACCGCATAGCTTAGGCGTCGATACTCGCTGAGCGCTTTGGAGGCCCCGTGTTCCGGCTGCCATCGACACGCACCTCGCCGTCTACGAGGACGGCGTCGACGGACGGATAATCGCCGTTCTCGATGGCGCCGAGCGCGTCATCGGCCACGCACCCAAGGGGCGCATCGAGCAGCGTGAGATCAGCAGGACACCCGGCTTCGATCCGACCAGCTGCAAGGGCATGATGTCGGGCGGGGTTGCCGCTCGCAAGCGCAATCGCCTCAGCCGCGGAGCAGTCGCCAAGGCTGGCGAGGATTCCCATCTCGAGCCACATGCCACAGGGAACCACCCCAGTTCCGGTGGGCGTGTCCGTTGCAATCTGCAGCCGGTCGAGTTCGTCGCGGCTCGCAAGCAACTCGAGGAGTCCGAGTGAGGTCCGTTGATTCCCGGCAATAACAACCTCGAGGTCGAGATCGGTCGTCTCGACGAGCGCCCGCCACTCGTCATCGGGCAACGCCGTCGGTCCCCCATTAGCGTGGAGTGCGATATCCGGCTGGATCGTTCGAAATGCCTCGAGACCGATCGGAGCGGTGCCGGGAACGCTCGCGCCGCCAGTATGCATCATCGTTACCATGTCGAGGTCTTGCGCATGGCGGACCAGCTGGCCGGCGTGCTCGAGATCGTCAAGTGCAAAGATGATCTTCGTTCGCTCGACCCCTTCGGCATTGGCCCGCTCGATGTCCTCTACAGTGAGGTCGTCGGTAATGACAAGCGTCCCGGCATGCATCTTCACGCCACCGGGGCGTTGGTCGCGGTACGCCTTCGCGTTCAGGACGGCGAGCGCCGTGGTTCCAGCGGCATCGGTCGGTCGTCCGGGATGATGGATCTCGCCGGCTGAAACCATGGACGTCACGCCCGCATGGAGGTAGCTCTCACACCAGCCGATCGTCTGCTGTCGGGGGGTATATTCGCCAGCGACGGGATGCACATGTGCGTCGATCAGCCCCGGTGTTAGGGTAAGGCCGTTTGCGTCGATAACCGTCTCTGCACCCGCGGCGGCCGTTCCCACGCCGCTGATCATGCCATCCTCGACCGCGATCGCGTCGGCGTCGGCGATGGGCTCATCGAGACGACCCGTCGCAATCCGCCCGATATTCTCGATGAGGAGGTCTGCCATGAGCCTCACTCCCGCGCCCGTGAGTGCTCGAGCGCCCGGCGAGCGAGCCGTGCGGATTGGCCGACATACGATGCCGGGTCGGCCATGGATTCGAGTTCTTCACGGGAGAAGGCCGCCGCAATCGAGTCGTTTTCGAGGAGCGCGTCTACAAACGATGCCTCACCGTCGAGCGCTCGCCCCGCTGCCTCATGAGTGAGGTCATGCGCGGTCTGGCGGCCGAGTTCGTCGGCGAGCCCCATCATGACTGCCTCGCTCGCGACGACCGGGCCGTGATGGTGAAGGTTCCGCTCGAGGCCCTCCTCGTGAACGACGAGATCTGCGGTCACATCGTGAACGTAGGCCAACGCCCGGCTCACGTAGAGGAACGTTTCCGGGACGACCGCAAACTCCCCGAGTGTTGCCGAGAAGTCACGCTCGTCCGCGGTCTCCATCAACTCCATCGCGGAGCCGACATGAGCGCGCGTTAGCCGCCCAAGCAAGACGGTCTCCTCGCTCTTGACCGGGTTGCGTTTGTGGGGCATCGTACTGGAGCCGATGGCGCCTTCGTCATGCGGTTCGGACGCCTCGCCAACCTCTTCCCGATTCATGAACAGGACTTGCTTGGCGATCCGGGCCATCGTCGATGTGACGAGGCCAAGCGTGGCTACGGCGTCGGCAATTCGGTCCCGGGCCGCAAACCAGGCCACATCGGGGACGCCCAGATCCAGCTCCTCGGCAAGCCCCTCTTGAACTGCCAGACCCTCCTCCCCGAGCGAGGCGAGCGTGCCAGTCGCACCGAAGAATTCCAGAACCTCGACCCGATCCCGGATGGCGGCGAGTCGATCACGGTGACGGTTTACCTCATCCAGCCAGGATGCCGTCTTGAGTCCGAAGGTGATGGGGATTGCGTGGACCATATGGGTCCGGCCCATCATCGGCGTCTCCGCGTGCCGTTCGGTCAGCGTTTCGAGTGCATCTGCGACGGCCGCCACGTCTCGCTCGACGACATCGAGCCCCTCGCGAACCTGAAGAATCAGTGCCGTATCCCCGATATCCTGGGTGGTCGCGCCCCAATGCACGTACTCCCCAGCGTCGCCAAGTTCGTCCTTCCAGGCATCGATGATCGACATCGAAAACAAGTGGACCTCCGCGACGTTTTCCTCGACGCGATCCATATCGAGATGGTCGAGCGTCGCGCGCTCGGTGATCTCCTCGGCCGCCCACGCCGGGATGATTCCGAGATCCGCTTGGACGCGCGCGAGCGCAGCCTCCACCTCGAGGAAGCGCTCGATGAACCGCTCTTCGGAGAATATTTCGCGCATTTCTGGCGTGCCGAAGACGTTCTTGAACAGGACGCCGTTCGTGTGGAACGAGGGCATAGTTCGCATGCCGGTGGAGGTGGGAAAAGTCTAGCTTCCGAAGCGGCATCCAAAGCGTTAGGCCCACCCACCGGCGATGCACGGCCAACCGATGGCATCATTCGATTTTGGCGTGCATTACAGCTGCCAGTCTCCTGATGGTGATTGGGAGCACGTGTACACTGAGAGTATCAACCAGGCACGGACGGCCGAAGAGTTGGGGTTCACGACGTTCTCCGTTTCAGAACATCACTTTCTCGAGGACGGCTGGGTGCCCACGCCGGAGATCCTGCTCGGCGCCATCGCGGCGGTCACGGGCGACGTCCGCATTGGGACGAACGTGACATTACTCCCACTCCAGAACCCGATCCAGGTCGCCGAACGCGCTGCGGTCCTCGACACCCTTACTGGCGGCGGATTCCGGCTTGGGGTCTCGATCGGCTGGCGGGCACCCGAGTTCGCTGGGTTCGGGATCGATCGTGCGGAACGAGTGCCCCGCGTCGTCGAAGGTATCGACCTGGTTCGACGACTGTTGACCGAGCGAAACGTCTCGTTCGACGGTGAGTTCTACGACGTTGACGATATCACGATCACCCCGCGGCCCGTCCAGAACGAGATTCCGATCTGGTATGGTGGCATGGCGGAACCGGCGATCCGGCGTGCCGCCGACGTTGCCGACGCGTGGAGCATCAGCCCATTCGAGACGCCGGCGGAGCTTGCCGATCGGCTCTC
>JBDGPQ010000125.1:0-13577 GCA_042219595.1 Haloarculaceae archaeon | reverse complement strand
GGTTCTCTGGTGCTTCATCACCCGCATACACACTCTTGAACAGGTTATAGAAGAATACGAGGAACGATGCCGCAAGGAGGAATCCCCCCACCGTGGCGACACGGTGCCAAAGGGTGAACCCCTCCGAATACTCGAACACCCGGCGCGGCGTCTGCCAGACCACGAACATGGGGAAGTATAACAGATTGAATCCGAAGAAATACATCGCGAAGTGGGCTAATCCCAGAGTCCGATCGTACAACTTGCCAGTGATTTTAGGGAACCAGTAATAGATCCCGCCGAACATCGCTGTCGCCCCGCCGACCATGACGTAGTGGAAGTGCGCGACCACCCAGTAGGTGCCGCGGAACTCGTAGTCCAGGACGACGGCGCCAAGGAATACCCCGGTGATGCCCCCGACGATGAAGAGGATAACTGCGCCGAGGTTGAACAAGAACGGCACGGTAAACTTGACCTTGCCCTTGATCATCGTATAAATCAGCGAGAACATCATCAGGTCGAACGGCAGCGAAATACCGATCGTCGTCGCCATGAAGATGGTCTTCACCTCGAGGTTGATGCCCGTCAGGAACATGTGGTGCATCCAGACGACGAATGACTGCAGCGCGACGAGGATCATCGCGAGAATGAACCATTTCCGGCCGACGAGGCGCTTGCCGGAAAAGGTCTGGAACGTCTCGGCCATGATGCCGAGCGCGGGGAAGAAGACGATATAGACCTCCGGATGACCGAAGAACCAGAACAGGTGGGTCCATAACATCGTACCGCCCTCGCTCGTGAAGTACGTCGTACCAAGAATATGATCGGCCGAGAGGATGATGAGGGCCCCTAGCAACGCAGCGAATGCGAAGAGCATCATCCAGATAGTTAGGATCATCGAGATGCTGAACAGGGGGACGTCTCGCATCCGGAGACCCTTCGCCCGCATACGATAAACAGTTGTTAGGAAATTGACTGACCCGATCGTGACCGAGACGACGAACAGCGTTAATGCTAAAATGGCCGCCGCTGAGCCAACTTCGAGGACATCAGGAATGAAGGTGGGGACGTTCAGCGGGGCATACATCGTCCAGCCACCGTTGAATGTCGCCCCGAGGAAGAACGACGAACCGAACAACAAGCCCGAGGCCAGGTACGTCCAGTACGAGAGTGCATTAAGTCGGGGGAAAGCCAGATCTTCAGCGCCGATCTGCAGCGGCAGGATATAATTAGCGAGGCCGATTGCCAGCGGCGAGATAAACCAGAATACCATCAATAGACCATGCGCAGAGACGACCTGGTTGTACCCTGTTCCGGAAAGGATCGTCCCGCCTGGGGACCACATCTGCGTACGAATCAACAGCGCCAGCAGCCCGCCGAATGTGAGGAAGAACAGGGACGTAACGATATAGAGCACGCCGATGTCCTTGTGGTTGGTTGTCACCAGCCAGCGTTTTACCGTCGACTTCGGCGGTAGGTGGCCATGGTCGTCATCGTGACCATGGTCCTCATCGTGATCTTCCGTTGCGTGCGCGCTCATGCGGGCACCTCCCCGGTCACGCTCGCCTGACTGTTCCCGGTCCCGTTCGTGTACCAGTCCTGGAATTCATCCTGTGGCATGACGATCACTTCTGCGTCCATTCCCGAGTGGCCCGATCCGCACAGCTCGTAGCATTGCGCGAGATAGGTTCCCGGCCCTTCCGTCACGAACCACTTATCGGTGGTTTGGCCCGGTATCGCATCTGCCTTGACCTTCATCGCCGGGATGCCGAAGTTATGAAACACGTCGGCCGAGGTCACCCCGATTCGGATCGTCGAGTTGGCCGGAAGGCGCATGGTATTGAAGCTCTCCTTGCCGTTTTCGTAGGTAAACTTCCACGCGAACTGTTGCCCCTCGACATCAACCGTGAGATCGGTATTGTCCGGCGGGTCCTCCACATACAGCAGCGCGGAATAGGTCCAAACGATCAGTGAAAGCACGATAACGGCGCTGATGCCGAACGAGAGGAAGAGCTTCTTGCCACCGCCCGATCCGGACGGCTTCTCACCCAATTCGGGCCGGTTGACATCGGCCTTCTCACCGTTACCGCTGCCATAGCGATAGACATAGGCGTTTTTGAGCATATACGCCACCACGACGACACCGACCAGGGTCCCCAAGACCACGAAAACGAGAAAGATCTCCCAGAATTGATTGGCGGGGGACTGCGGCAGCCCTGCCGTCGATCCCACAGGGAGCGACAGGCCCTCGACAGTCGGGCTTGTGGGGAGCATTAGTTGGGCTTTGGCGCATCGCGGTTTAGGTATTTCGAACACCCAATAGCGGTGCGGCGTGGTCATTAAATACCGGCCAGGCGATTCCATGGCATGGACCTCGCGGCGACCGCCTGGCCGGACACGCCCGAGGAGACTGCGCTGGCGATGGTGCCCGTCGGGAGCACGGAGCAACACGGTCCCCATGCTCCGCTTGGCACGGACACTCTCACTGCTGCCGCGGTTGCAGAAGCGGGGGCGGACGCCTACGAGGCCCCCGTGGCGGTTGCGCCCCCAGTGCCAGTAGGGATCGCGGCCGAACATCGGAACTTTCCCGGGACGCTCTGGGTTTCACCGGACACGTTTCGTGATTATGTTCGGGAGACGATCGAGAGTCTCGCGTATCACGGCTGGGACCGCGTCGTCGTTGTGAACGGGCATGGCGGGAACGTCGACGCCCTTCGGGAAGTCTGCGGCACCATCACCCGGTCCGGGTCGGCTTACGCCGTCCCATTCACGTGGTTCGAGGCTGTCGATCCGGAAGCCGCCGGGCTTCCCGAGGACATGGGCCATGGCGGCGCCCTCGAGACGAGTCTCGTCTGGCATCTCCGGCCAGAGCAGGTCAATTCTGAGCGATTTGACGACGCGGCGGTTGATGCGGCCGAAGGCTGGGGCGAATGGGTCTCGGGCGTCAATCTCGCGTTTGACTCCGACGAATTCACATCGAATGGGGTCGTCGGAGATCCGCGCGAAAGTGACGCGACGGCCGGTCAGGCGCTGTTGGAGCAGGCTGGAGCGGCTTTAGCGGAACTCCTCGCGGCTGTCGAAGATCGCTGACTTAGGCTCCCGCCTCAGCTCCGTCGTCCGCCTCGACGTCCGCATCTGCGCCCTCGGTTGCGGCTTCTAACTCGCTCCGGAGCTCGGGGATGGTACTGGCAAGGCTGCCAACCGCCTTCCGTGCCTCCGCGACGGCTTCGAGGAGGTCCTCGAGTTCATCGATCTCAGCCGCGAGGTCGTCGGCATCCTCGAAGGCATCCGCCCGCTCCCCGAGGGCATACCACTTTTTTGCCTCCCGCAGGTCCTCAGCGGCTCCCTCGGTATCGAGAGCCGAGCGGAGGGCGTTCAAGGCCCCGAGGGTGTTGTCGGCGTCCAGCGCCCAGATCTCGTCTGGCTCGGGCAGCCCAGCCCGCGCTGCTGCGAGGCCAGCCTCGACATCCGCGCGAACTTCGGAGGCGGCCTCACCGAATAACTCGTCGTCGTCGAGCGTGGACTGGCTCATATCCCCACTTTGAGCGGTTCATGCCTAAAAGCGAGCCCGAGACTGGAAGTGGAATGATCCGTCGGGTCGCCAAGAATCAGGCGTCTTCCACGGCCACGACACGCATCAGTGGGTACTCATCGACGAGATTCATCACAGCCTCGACACTAACACCGTCGTGCTCTACCGTGATGGTGACGTCGAGAAACCGCCCGGTGAGCTCCGTATAACCGACATCAGGATCGATCGCCGCGGCGACAGCATCGGCGTCGATGTCGACGGTAACAGATGTACAGTGGGGCTGATTCTCGATCGCTGCTTCCATCGCTGTCGCTAGCGATGGCGCACTCCCGGGGCTCACGGGGGTGCCGGCGAACTGGTGGTAGAGGGAGCCGAACTTGATGCCCGCTTCGAAACATGCAACTTCAGCAGTAGTGGCCTCACGGCCGTCCTCGGCCTCCATGCCATCGCTGGCTCCGGGTCGGTCAAGAGGGTTGCCCCCGACCGTAAGCTACGTACCCCGGCCAAGCTATGACGCAGACGATGCGGGTGCTCCTGACGGGTGCGGGCGGCCACGTTGGCAGTGCAATCCTCCAGGGGCTCCGCGACGACTTCGAATGGCAGCTGATGTTCCATAACCCGCCCGCGGAGGAGCCCGACGTCCCCTACGAGATCGGCGAAGTCGAGGAGTACGACGACGTCGCTGCCGCCGTGGAGGGTGCAGAGGCAGTCATACATCTCGCCGGCGATCCACGACCATCGGCGCCGTGGCGGAGCGTCCTCAAAAGCAATATCGACGGCACGAAGCAGTTGTACCAGGCGGCCGTCGACGAAGGTGTCGAGAAGGTCGTGTATGCTTCCTCGAACCACGCTGTCGGGCACTTCGAGACAGAGCGGACACCCACCATTTACGATGCGGCTGACGACTTCCGTCTCGACGGAACGGAATTGCCACGACCGGGCAACTTCTATGGCATCAGTAAAGCTGCCGGTGAGACGATCGGTCGATACTATCACGACGAGTACGGTATCTCCGTGTGCAACATTCGCATCGGCAATCTCAATGCTGACCATCCGCCGATCGATTACGACCGTGGCCAGGCAATGTGGCTATCCGAGCGAGACTGCGCTCGCATACACAAATGTGCTCTCGAAGCGGAATATGGCTACGAGATCGTGTACGGGATCTCTGATAACGCCAGCAAATTCTACTCGCTCAAACGCGCCCGGGAAGTGCTTGGCTATGAACCACTAGATGACAGTGCGGAATGGGACGGCGATACTCGGATCACAGGTGATGAGTAAGACCCCGCGAGGCTGTGTGTCCGAGACAATTTTGGTTTAATGGATGAACTGGGCTCCTGTGGGAGGTGCACTGGCGATGCTTGGTCGTATTGGTGCGTCGCTCGGCGCGACGCTGGGATTCCTGCAGGCCTACGCACTGCCCATCCGCTGGAATATTGGCCCGGAGGCGAGGTATTGGGAGCGGGTCCGGCGGCTCGTGTCACGGCTGGCCGGTCTCGTCGATGAGCGCGCAGGGCCACGTCCGGTCTCCGGCGGTGAGTACGCCGGCCGCGTCGATGCGTCGCTCGATGCCCTGGAAACCGGCCTCTGGGATGCGGGCTTCATCAGGAATCCGTTCTCCCGACTGAAAATCCGGGATGGCGAGCCAGAAGATGGTTCATGGGTCTACCGTGATTCCCCGCTCGCACGCCGGCAGCTCCACCTAATGCTCTTTGAACGGCACGACGGTGCGGTCGACGTGTATGCACACGAGGAGCCGTCAAGCGTTCACCCGTTGGCCGGATGGCATCACTTCGATGGCCTCGACCAGGATGTTGCAGCCGGCGTTGCTCGCGCACGCGACATACTGTCGGTTGATAGCAGTGCAGCCACGATCGACCCACTCCACGGCCGCTGGGATGAACACCCTGATATCGACGGGTAAACGTGGCCGCCAGGATCGTCCGTCAACGCCTTGATTGCTGAGGTCGTCGAGTTCCCGTGAAGGTTGGCATCATCGGCACGGGCGATGTTGGCACGGCCCTTGCGAATAGCCTGGGTGCGGCAGGACACGAGGTCGTCCTCGGCTCGCGGACACCGGACACGCACGACGGAGTGCATCCGATCCAATCTCAGCAGGCGGCGGCGGAACACGGCGATGTGGTCATACTCGCCGTTCCAGCGGATGTGGCGGTCGATCTCGCTGAAACCCTAGCACGTGTTCTGGACGGAGTGCCACTCGTGGATACCGCGAGCCAATATCCAACCGCAACGAGCCACGATCCCCTGGCTGTGCGGGTGGCCGAAGCGGCCCCAAGAGCCGCGGTAGTCAAGGCATTCAATATCATCGGTGCGAATCGAATGACCGACCCCGTGATCGAGGGGGAAACCGCCACGATGCTGCTCGCCGGTAACGACCGCACCGCTGTCACCACGGTTAGCCGCCTGGCCGATGATATCGGGTTCGAGCCGGTTGTAGCCGGGGATCTCGAAGCAGCAGGCCGCCTCGAAGATCTCGCGCGGCTCTGGATCGACCTGAGCCGGACGCACGGCCGGGATATCGGGTTCCGCCTTCTAGGGGTCTGATCAAAACACGTCGACCTGTCCTCCAACGAGGGCGTCAGTTAAGCCGCTCATATCCCCGAGCTCCTTATCGACCACGTCGGCGACGGCATCCCGCGGTGCAGATGTGGTTACATCGATAGCGAGCGGGGAATCGACTGGCTCCCCAATGGCCGCCAGCAACCCAACCGCGGTATGATCTGCCTCAGCGTCGGCGAGTCGGCTTGCAATACGGTGTGCAAGGAGATTATAGAGCTTCCCGACGAGAGCTTATACTCGATCGGCGCGTCTTCCTATCATGACGGCCCTTCCCGATGAATACGCGGACTTATTCGACAAACCGGCCTTCGCCTTCATTGCGACGCTGCTGCCAGATGGTAGTCCACACGTGACGCCGACGTGGGTCGATCGCGACGGCGAGTACATTCTGGTCAATACCGTCTTGAAAAATCGGAAAGACAAGAACGTCGAGAACGACCCGAGGATCGCGCTCGCAATCGCCGATCCCGACAACCCATACAGGTATCTCGCAATCCGTGGCGAGGTGATTGAGCGACGCATCGATGGTGCACGGGACCACCTGGATACCATCTCTGAGCGGTATACTGGCCAGCCCCGATATCCGGGGCCGGGTGGCGATCGGGTAATCCACGTAATTCGGGTCGACAATGCGAGCGGACAGTCGCCAACCGGCCGCGAGTGAATGCAGACTCTGTAAAATCTATAACCCCGGTGATAGCATGTGAGATACGTTGCAACCCTTGTTGAAGCTGGATTGGCGTCTTTGTCCGACGACGACTCGTCGCACTGTATCCGCGAATCGGGGGGGTGCCATGATCACAGTCACTCGCTTTAGTGGCGGTACCCGTGCTGTCGGAGGGGTCAACACGAACGGCTTTGTGCGGCGCGAGTCAACCGGAGCGCCGAGATGTGCCTCGATACCGACCCGTTCGTCCAGGATTACCAACCGGCAGCTATCCACTTTGGCCGTGGGTGTGTAGCCAACCTCGGTGCAGCCGTTGCCGATCGCGGACTCGAAACCGTGTTGGTCGTCACTGGGACGAACGTCGGCGCAAATCCGGCGGTGATGGACCCGATCACCGCAGGGCTCGATGGCCGGCTCGCCGACATATTCGATAAAACTACTCCCGAGAAGCGTATAGAAACGGCCTACGATGTGGTCGATCGGTACCGGGAGAGCGGAGCAGACGCCATTGTCGCTGTTGGCTCGGGGAGCAGTCTTGATATCGCCCGGTTTGTGCAGGTGTTGGAAGGAGATCCGCGCCCGGTCGAGGCGATTCGCAAGGAGATCGAGACAAACGGCGTTCCAGCCGTGCCCGAGACAGATTTGGTACCGGTGTTCAATGTGCCGACAACATTTGCTGGAGCGGATCTCTCGGTTGCAGCTGCGGTTACTTACCCGACGGAGGACGGGACCCGTGCGGAGACTATCCCCGTAGATGACGCGTTGATGCCAACAGGGGTATTCTACGATCCGGATCTCTTCGAGACCACGCCACGTGGGGCGCTGACCGGTTCGGCAATGAATGGATTCGACAAAGCGCTAGAGTGTGTGTATTCGAGACATGCGACGCCAATTACTGACGCAACGGCAATTCGGGCGTTACAGTACCTCCGGGAGGCGTTGCCGCACCTCCTCACCGCCGACGAGCCGGCGGTGATGGAGCGTGCGGTCGCGGGAATGCTGCTTGCACAATACGGAGTGTCCCGGCCAGAAGGCTACAAGCTGAGCGTCGTCCATGCATTCGGGCATGGGCTGCGAAACGAGTTCGGTCTCCAGCAAGGCATCGCCCATGCTGTGATGGTCCCACACGTCCTGCGACTCCTATTCGATCATGCCGATGGGAGACGCGGCGCATTGGCGGACGGGTTACTACAGGGCGAGCAACCGGCTGACCCTGACGCCACCGCGACGGCCGTCATCGATGCGGTCCGAGACATCCGTGACGGACTCGAACTACCCACGCAACTGCGAGAGCTCAGCGGGACCGACCGCTCCGGGCTTCGCCGGGTCGCCCAGCTCACACACGATGATCCCTTCATGGATGGGACGCCACCCGGCTTCGACCCCAGTGTCGATGACCTGGAAGCCACGCTCAACGACGCCTGGTAGTGAATGAACGAGGCAATGAGGTCCGGTCCCCGGGCCTGGCGGCCCTGAAATCCAGCCAACGAATCGGCGTGCTAGATGTGGCCGGCGATGTCGACGGGACCATACGGCTCTTCGAGATACTCCTGATCGCTCTCGGATAGGTCGATCTCGAGCGCTTCAACGGCGTCCTCCAAGTGCTCGACGCTGGTCGTACCGACGATGGGGGCATCGACCTCATCCTGATGGAGCACCCATGATAGTGCGATCTGTGCCATTGTCACGCCGCGGTCCTCGGCGAGTTCTTCGACGCGTTCGTTGATTTCCGGGCCACCATTACCCTTGTAGGCGTTGACGCGGTCGGGGAATTGGTCCTCCATGCCCTCGCCCCGCACGGTCTCCATGAATGCCTCATGGGGGCGGGTAAGGTAGCCACGCGCGAGTGGACTCCATGGAATCACGCCGACATTTTCGCGATCGCAAAGCGGCAGCATCTCGCGTTCTTCCTCTCGATACGCCAAGTTGAGGTGGTTCTGCATCGTCGCGAACCGCTCGAGTCCGAGCCGGTCACTCGTGTGTAACGCTTGAGCGAATTGGTATGCCCACATCGATGAAGCGCCGAGATAGCGGACCTGGTTGCGGCGGACGGCGTCGTCGAGCGTTCTGAGGGTCGTCTCGATCGGCGTATCATAATCCCAGCGGTGAATCTGGTAAAGGTCGATTGTGTCCATGCTGAGGCGGTCGAGACTATTCGATAGCTCTTGCTCGATCGCCTTGCGAGAAAGCCCCTGAGCATTGCGGTTATCATCGTCCATAGAACCGAATACCTTCGTCGCGACGACCTGAGCGTCGCGATCGTACTCCGCGAGGACACTCCCAAGGACCTGCTCTGAGGCCCCTTGGGCGTACACGTTTGCGGTGTCGAAAAAGTTGATTCCAAGATCGATCGCTCGTTCGATGATTTCGCGGCTTTCCGGCGGATCGAGTACCCAGTCGCGCCACTCGCTCGTTCCAAAACTCATGCACCCGAGACATAGTCGACTGACTTCGATTCCAGTCCCGCCAAGGGTCGTGTACTCCATGCGCGGGCGAGGCTCCGTGGGGTCCTCAATCGTTCGACTCAAACAGGCCATCGACGTCCGATGCCCGAGCCTCTTGGCGCTCGACATGGGCCCCAAGCCGCTCGTAGATCAGATCACGTCGATTCGGCTTGCGGACGAAGTCAAATAGCAGTGAGATGATCACCGAGTCACCCCCGTCTTCGATGTTGGGATCGGTCAAATCTGCTGCGCGGTCGATCAGGGCCGCGTCGTATCCATCGGCCTCAGCATAGACGTGTGCTGCAGCGATGGTGGCCTGGAGGTCGAGATCTTCTAACCGGATGACAGTACCGTCGATCCGCATGCGAGGTGGGTCGTGGCGTTCAATTACCTCAGGATCGGCTGCGAGGGTCCTGAGATAGTCTCGGATCTCTCCAATATTGACATCGCGGTACGTATCATTGAGTCCATCCAGATATTCGACGGCGCTTTCGGCGAGCCCAGTAGCCCCGGACCAGTTGCGGTTTGTAGCGTGATGGACGGCAGCAGTGAATTGAATCAGACCGTGCAAGAACCGTTCATCCTCCGTGCCGGACTCAAGATCAAGCCAATAATCTTCCCAGGCATCATGGGCGGCATGATACCGGCCAGCGTTGAAAATGGCCGCACCGGCGCCAAGGGCGGCCTCCATGCTCCCGTGAAACACCCCCGCGGAGAAAAGTACCGCGCCGTATTCCCCTCATCGCTGGTCCATACGCCGCGGTGTGACTGGCGTTCACAATGGCAGCTTGGATGCGCCTCGATGTGGTCCTGGCGATGAAGTTGGTGGGAAGGTGTTTGTGAGCGGGAGGCAATTCCTTCGCAGTACCTTCACGTGTTCGGGCGCGTCGATTCCGTTCAAAGCGTTGACGGCGAGAGCTTCTCCGGCGGCACGCCGCCAGTCATGACCTCGGGATTCAGGAGGTTCCGTGGCACCCCGCCGTCGAGAGCGGTGTTCGTAGACTCATACAGGAGCTGGCCGATCTGACCGAAGGCATCGGTCGTCACGCCAGCGATGTGTGGCGTCAGAAGACAGTCCTCAAGGTCCAGCAGTGGGCTCTCGGCCACCTCTGGCTCGGTTTCGAAGACGTCTATGGCGGCTCCGGCAATCCAGTCCTCCTCGATGGCGCGCGCCAGAGTCTCATCACGGACAATCCCCCCGCGTGCGGTGTTGATCAGATATGCATCGTCCCGCATTCGCTGGAGGGCGGCCGTGTCGAGCAATCCCTCCGTCTCGTCGGTAAGGGGGCAATGCAGTGATACGAACTCGGAGGTTTCGAGCAGTGTGTCAAGGCCGACACGTTCGATGCCTGCAGGGATCGACGCATTGTCTACATACGGATCATGGACGCGGACGGTCATGTCGAATGGCGCGACCAACTCAGCGACACGACGGCCGATCAACCCGAAACCGATGATGCCAAGGGACGCGCCGAAGAGCTCGCGCCCCATCAATACGTGTCGGTCAGGAAATCCGACAGTCCGGATTCTCGTGTCGTACTCTTTGAACCGATGAGCACACGTCACGAGGTAACCAAGCGTCGCTTGCGCGACGGAGTTCCTGATGCCCTGAGGGGAGTTGTACACCGGTATGCCTTCACGCGTACAGGCCTCGATATCGATCTGATCCATGCCGGAGCCGAACTTGCCGAGCGCGCGGAGGCCGGAGTCTTCGAGTGCCGCGGCGGTCACGTCACAGCCAATCGAGAGCAGGACGTCGATATCTGCCACTTCCGCGGCCTGAAGAGCGTCCGGCCGGTCGGGTGATCGGAATTTGAGCTCGTAGACGGGGTCCTCAAGAAACGGCTCCAGACCCATGTACTGATCGCGTTCTGGGATTCGGAGGTCGGTCGTGACGAGAACGGCGTGGTCGGCCATAGGCGGTCCTCGCGCCGAAGGGCAAAATGCTTCGGTCCAGTTACTCCGCTGTCTCTATCGCCCGCCACACCGCCTCCTGGGTCAACGGCATATCGATGGATCGCACACCAAGCGGGGCGAGGGCATCGAGCACCGCGTTGACGAGGGTAGGGGGTGCTGCGATCGTCCCCGCCTCACCGATCCCTTTGACGCCAAGTGGGTTATGTGGACTCTCGGTGACAGTCTTGTGTGTGGACATCTCCGGTATGTGGTGCACCTTCGGAACCGCGTAATCCTGCATTGAGGCAGTACTGAGGCCACCGCCATCCCCGTATTCGACTGACTCGAATACCGCCTGACCGATTCCCTGTGCAACACCGCCATGGACCTGTCCCTCAACGATCCGTGGATTGATTCGCGGCCCACAGTCGTCGACAGCGACGTATTCGAGCACGTCGATGCCACCGGTCTCGGGATCCACTTCGACAGCTGCCACGTGCGTACCGAAGGTGTAGGCAGTGCCTGCGGCCTCGAAAAACGTGGTTTCGTCGAGTCCACGCTCTGTTCCATCCGGGAGCGGTCCATTATACGCTGCCCCCGCAACCTCTGTCCACGGGATCGAGCGATCCGGGGCACCCCTGACGTGCAGCGCTTCCTCTGCGACCTCGATATCCGTTGGAGCCACCTCAAGCCGAGCGGCGGCTATCTGCCGGGCCGTCTCAGCGATCGCTGCAGCACTTTCCGCGATGGCGCTGCCGCCGGTGACTGTACTCCGGCTGCCAAAGGTACCCGTGCCAACAGGAACCCGCTCGGTATCCCCCTCGACGATATCGATGGCATCGAGTGGCAGCCCGAGTTCGTCGGCCACGATCTGTGCGTAGGTGGTCTCGTGACCTTGCCCATGGGAATGCGTCCCGGCGTAAACAGTAACGCCACCGTCGGGTTGTACTTGGACCCGGCCGCTCTCGAATCCATCGCCAGTCGACTCGACGTAGCATGCCAGGCCCACACCGATGAGCCGACCATTCTCACGGGCCTTATCGCGCCGGTTCAGGAGCGCGTCATAGTTTGCGGCCTCGAGAGCGGTCTCCAGAGTCTCCTCGTATTCCCCGCTATCATACGTGGCACCCACCGGCGTTTCGTACGGGAATTCCTCTGGCGGGATCTGGTTACGTCGCCGCAGTGTAATTTCATCAATACCTAGCTCACGAGCCGCCGCATCGACGAGCCGCTCGATGACGTACACGGACTCTGGGCGGCCAGCGCCACGATACGTATGAACCGGGGCGGTATTCGTGAGCGTGACGCGCGTCCGGCAATGAATCGCAGGGATGGCATACTGGCCGGATAGGAGACCTCCGTACCGTGCCGCCAGCATCGGCGCCGTTTCGAGCCCGTAGGCCCCGATATTAGCGATCGTGTCCACATCGAGGGCTCGAATTGTCCCGTCATCGTCAACACCGATGCGAGCAGTCGTGAGGTGATCACGGGCGTGGGCGCCCTCTCGGTAATTCTCGGAGCGGGTTGCTGTCCACTTGACTGGTCGCTCAAGGTCCATCGCAGCGATGGCCGACATCGCCTCACCGGGATGGTGGTGGCCCTTGTGACCGAACCCTCCACCCACCCGTGGCGCGATCACACGGATTCGCTGTTCAGGAAGCCCAAGCGTCCCTGCCAGATTGCGTCGATGACGGTGGGGTGACTGGGACGTGAGTTCCAGAATCAACTGATCTCGATCCGCGTCGTATTGAGCAATTGCCGCCCGCGGCTCGATTGCACTCGAGATGAGACGGTTATTGACAAGCTCCCGTTCAATGACGTTGTCCGCTTTGCGTAAGGCCGCCGCCGTCTCGCTTTGCTCCCCGAGATGGTCCTCAGCCAGCACATTATCGGGTACCCGTTCATGGACCGTGGGACCGTCTTCGCCAAGCGCACTCCGGAGGTCGACAGTGGCCTCCCGGCGGTCGTAATCGACTGTGACGCTACGAGCGGCGTCAGCTGCAGCATATCGATCTGTCGCGACGACGGCAGCGATCGGCTGGCCATCGTAGCGGACGACATCTCTGGCGAGCACCGGATGGCGTGGGAAGTCGTCGGGTGTGTGAGACCGCCCGACTGGTAGGGTGCCGGGAAACCTACTGCGCTCGATATCTGCCCATGTATACACTGCGAGTACAGTATCATTGTCCTCTACGGCCGACATATCAATGTCATTAATTTCCGCGTGGGCCTGCTGGCTGCGGACGAAGGCCAAATGAGCAGTTCGGGGGTGGTCGATATCGTCTGTATATGTCGCTTTCCCCCGCAGGAGCGACGGATCCTCGCGACGCTCAAGCCCCTTCCCAACGAACCGCTGCTCGTCCATGGCAGCCGCTGTCCCTGTCGGAAAATAAACCCCGCGGCCGGTTTCGGCCGGTCACCAGATTCAGGTGAATTTCACGAATGGTGGATCTGCCAGCAGAGTCACATCGCTCGT
>JBDGPQ010000062.1:0-14134 GCA_042219595.1 Haloarculaceae archaeon | reverse complement strand
ATTGACCTGACACTGGTTGTCCGCGCGGTAGTACTTGTCGCCTTGTGGGAAGGCCTTCGACTCCGACATCTCGAAGCCGCGCCACGTATTGACAAATTCGGTTGCCTGGTCAGGTCCTGTGTAATCGATTTCGTTCGCGATCCTCCGGAACAAGTGGATCGCCTCCCAGCCGGTACTCGAGGACCGGGTGGGGAGGGGTTCCTCCGCGTACTCGGCGTACTTTTCGTGGAAGAAGTTGTTGGCCTCGGTGTCCAGTGGCCCCGTCGCGTTCTTCGGATAGTAGTTAATCGTCAATAGGCTGGTGACGACCTCTTCGCTGATCCCTGCCTCGCCGAGGAATTCGCCAACGCCGGCACCGGTTGTGATGATGCGGTCGACTTCCTCGTGGGTCCCGAAGTTCTGGATCTGCTGGAGTAGATTAATCGAGTCACCGCCGGCCTGGATGAACACCAACGCGTCGCCGGACGTGTCGACGTTCGAGAGGTACTGGCTGAAGTCCTCCGTTCCGGCTGGGACGGGCACCTCGCTGAGTACCTCGCCATCGAAGAAGCGCTTGAATTGGTCGCGCTCCGACTGGCCCCAGGCGTAATCGGCGAACATGATCGACGCCGAGTCGTAGTTGAGCTCATTGTTCATGTACGGCCCCATCCCCATCCACTGGGTTTCGGCATTGCTCCGCGTTCCACGGAATGCGAACTTCGTGCAGTCGGGGCCGGTCAGCCGCCGCGTCGCGCAGTATCCAGCTGAATAGGGGATTTTCTCACGAGCGACGATGGGCGCCACCGCGAGGCAGACACTCGAACTGAACGTCCCGCACATCAGTTCGACGTTCTCATCGTTGATGAGTGCCTGCGCTTTCGTCGTTGCGACACCGGGGTCGGTTTCCGTGTCCCGGACAAGCAATTCGATCTCACGGCCGTTGATACCGCCCATGCCGTTCACACGGTCGACGGCCGCCTCTGTCGCCCAGAGACGGCGCTGCCCGGCCGCTGCGAACGGTCCGGAGAGCGACTCGATGAATCCGACCTTGATCGTCCCGTCAGTTCCACCCGTCGAACCGCCACCAGTATCGCCGCCATCTCCACCGGTATCGCCGCCATCGCCACCGGTATCGCCGCCGTCTCCTCCATCGCCACCGTCGCCGCCATCGCCTTGGCACCCCGCAAGGGCGATAACGCTTGCTGCACCCGCGCCTTTCAGGAATCGTCGTCTGGACTTGCGCCGCATGGTACAGTAGGTCAAATTGGACGCTAATAAATGTTGGGGGATCGAGGGGAATCACGGTACGGCAGGACGTTCCTTCCTCAAACAACGAGGTGGCGCTCGATGAGTTCCGGACGATCCTCGAGTTCGCTGGGAGTGCCAGAGAACTGACTTTCTCCCTTCGATAAAATGTATACCTGGTCGGCGGACTCGAGGACGAGGTCGACGTTCTGCTCCACGAGGAAGATGCTGTACCCGTCCTTGTTGAGCTGTTCGACGATGCCCGAGATGGTTTCGACCAATGTTGGCATCAGTCCCTCGGTGGGCTCGTCAATGAGCAAGAGTTCGGGCTCCGATATCAGTGTTCGAGCGATGGCGAGCATCTGCTGTTCGCCCCCGGAGAGCGTGCCCGCCTTTTGCTCGAGCCGGTCTTCGAGCTGTGGGAAGTATTCGAGGACTTCATCGAAATCGGGTTCCTGGCCGGAGTGCAGCCCCACAAGCAGGTTTTCCCGCACGGAAAGTGAGGAGAATATGTTCCGTTCTTCAGGGATATAGCCGACACCGCTGCGAGCGATGTTTTCCGGCTTGTCTCCGGTAATATCCTCGCCATTGAAAGTAATCGTCCCAGATCGTGGTGGCTGTAAGCCGATGACCGATCGTAGTGTAGTCGTCTTACCAGCTCCATTCCGGCCGATCAGGCCGACGACGTCGCCGTTCCCGACCTCGAGCGAGAGGTCATGCAGGACGTGGGCGTCACCATAGTAGGTGTTGATTGCGTCAATGTCGAGAATTGGATCACTCACCGAGATACACCTCCTTGACCATCTGATCTTCGCGGATTTCATCCGGTGTCCCTTCAGCGATGACCTGTCCCTGGTGCAATACGGTGATACGCTCTGCGATGCCCATGACAACGTTCATATCATGTTCGACGAGAAGGATGGTCTTGTCGGCTGAAATATTCTCGATCAATTCGATCAATTCTTCGGTTTCCTGGGACGTCAGACCGGCCGCCGGCTCGTCAAGCAGGAGTACACCCGCCCCGGTGGACAGCGCAATCCCGAGTTCGAGATTGCGTTTTAACCCGTGGGGGAGAGCATTCACTTTTTCGTCGGCGACATCACCGAGATTGACCCGGTCCGCGATGCGGTATGCTTCCTCCTTGAGCTCGTCGTCGTTATCGATCTTCGAGAACACGTGCGAGGGCCGTAACCGATTGCGTTGAGCGCCGAGCAATCCGAGGCGAATGTTCTCCATAACTGTCAAATCGTTAAATAACTGGGAGATCTGGAACGAGCGTGCGAGTCCTCGCTCGAGGATTTCCTGCTGGCTCATTCCGACGATATTTTCACCATTCAGGTAGATCTCGCCGGCTGACGGCTCGAGTCCGCCAGTCAGGAGGTTGAAGAACGTCGTTTTCCCAGCGCCGTTCGGGCCGATTACACTGCGTAGTTCGCCCTCTTCGAGGCTAAAGTCAACGTTGTCTACCGCAACGAGGCCACCGAACTTCTTTGTGAGGCCCTCGGTTTGGAGTAGTGTTGCCATTGTCGTTACCTCACCTCCTTGAGGCGGTTATATACCCAGCGTACCCAGCCCGCAATGCCGGACGGCGCGAGAATGACGATCGCCACGAAGAAGAGACCGACTGGGATCAACCACCACGTAATCGCCGCGCTCACTGTGTCTTCGATGAAGTAGATCAGGGTTCCGCCGAACACCGGTCCGAGGAGCGTTCCCTTGCCGCCGATAATCGTCCAGAGGATGACTTCCCCGGACATCACTGGAACTAGGACGTTGGGCCCAATAAAGCTGATATCGATCGCATAGAGTGCGCCTGCCAGTCCGGAGACGGCCCCAGAAACGGTGAAAGCGGCGATCCGGTACCGGCGCTCATCGATACCAATATATGCCAACCGCTCGATATTTTCCCGGATGCCCCGCAGGATGGCGCCCATCGGTGATTGGGTGAGTCGGCGGAGTATCAGGTAAACCACCGCGACTGTAATCACGACAACGTAGTAGAAGCTCGTGGTATCATACACAGAGATTTCGACCAATCCGGGGACGATGGGCCAGGCTGGGAAGTTCATGACAAGGCCGTCGAACCCACCGGTGATATCCGTGAACTGGATCATGAGAATCCGGAAGACTTCCGCAAAGGCGAGCGTGAGAATTGCAAAGTAGACTGCCCGCGTGCGGATGGAGATTATTCCGACGATCAGCGCGTAGATGATCCCCATCAGGATTCCGCCGAGTAGCAGCAGCCAGATGCTTTCGACACCGTATGTGGCGGCGGCTATTCCAACGGTGTATCCGCCGACGCCAAATAGGCCAGCGTGGCCGAAGCTCACCATACCGCTGTAGCCGTACATAAAGTCATAGCCCATCGCGAACAGACCAAAAATAAGCCCGCGATTTATCACATTGAGTAGGCTCGAGTCGACGGTATTTGGGATCACGAAAAGGAAGAGTACGGCCAGGACGGCGTAAACGACGAGTCGTGTGGCAAATCCATTCTCCTCTAGTCGCGTAACAGCTTGTCCGATCGTATCAGTAATTGACATCTTTGTTTACCCTCCAAAGAGCCCCTCCGGTTTGACGAGTAAGACGAGTATTAGGACGCCGAGTGCAAGGATCTGTGATGCCCAGGGAGGTATGAACAATACCGTCATTGACTCGATAAGCCCAATCAGCAACGCCGCGACGACGGCTCCTTGAACGCTGCCCAGTCCACCGACGATCACGACGATGAATGCGGTAACGATGACTCCACTTCCCATGGTGGGATTCACCCCGCGGATCACACCGAGGAACGGGGCCGCGAGGGCAGCGAGCAGGGCGCTGATACCCATGCTTAACGAAAATATTCGGTCTGATGGTACCCCCAGCGCCCGTGCCGTGTCAAGATCCTCCGCTGAGGCGCGCATCATGATTCCCAGCCGGGTCCGCCGAAGGAAGAGGAACAAGGCGGCAATAATGATCAGCCCCCCGACGATAGTGGCGATTCGAATCCATGGATACGTTATTCCGAAGAACTTGACCGTGCCGGTAATCGGCGTCGGCATGTCCTTCGGAGAACCCCCGAAGATTTCGAGAGCTGCTTGTTGGAGTATCAATACGAACCCGAATGTGACGATCAATGACTGGAGGGGATCCCGGCCCCGCAGTGGCTTGAGCGTAACCCGCTCGATGATGATGGCGATTGCAGCCGAGATCAGTGCAGCGATGGCAACCCCCACCCAAAAGATGCCGACGTAGGGGAGGACGACCAAGGTCGCATACGCCCCGATCATATAGAACTCGCCATGAGCGAAGTTCACGATATCCATCACACCGAAGATGAGTGTGAGGCCAGCTGCGATCAATGCGAAGCTAAGTCCGATGGAAATCCCGTTCAGTAATTGGACGACGATCGTCCCGGCTTGCACCGGCATGACCGTCAAATTACATCCATCCCAAATGAATTTATCCCTCTATGGAACGGACAACGATGGGGTCACCTTGACCTCAGGGTACATATCTGAGGTTCACCGGACCGGATGTCCAGAAAATTTTCACCGATTCCGTCTGCGGAGTTCCTTCCTCACGCTGTGAACAATTGACCGAGATCAATTCCGGACTCGATATCTGTCCGTCGCAGGGCATCCCAGAGCGTGGCTTGGTTGGAAGTCACCACCGGAACGTCGAGATCGGCCTCGAGTGGTTCGATGGCCTCGAAGGTTCGATAATTGGTACAGGAAATGAATAGTGCATCAGCATCCTCAGCCCCCGCACTCCGAGCCTGTCGATACGCTGCTTCGGGTGAAAGGTGGCCGATTTCGAGATTCGGTTCGATACCTCGGCCGGCGAGCGAACGGACCTCGAATCCAGCCTCCTCGAGAAATTCGCGCTCCCGTTCGTTGAGGTCGTCAATGTAGGGTGTGACGACCGCAACCGATCTGGCCCCGAGGGCATCGAGCGCCCGTTCGACGGACAGAGCGGTCGCGACGGCCGGCGCATCGGCCACGTCCGCGAGTGACGCTTCGAGTTCCTCGGCATAACCGTGTCCTTTGACGAGGCTGCCGGTCGTACAGCCGTAGGCAACGACATCCACGTTCGCGTGTGCGAGATGTTCAGCGGCATCGACGGCCGTCTCGGCCATCGCGGTAAGGTCGTCGGCGGTGACATCCTCGAGTGGGAGCCGGCCAGTGTGGAGGCTCACGCCATCGGGCAGTACGGCCGCGAACTCCGGCTCGTTCGTCGTGTTCGACGAAGGCACTAGGAGGCCGAGGCGGGCGCGCCAACCGTACATCATTCCACCCCCGCTGCCGCCATCGCCCGTTCGATCTCTGCGACCTCGTCCTCGTGAATCGGGGCCGTCGGTGGGCGCGGCGCGGCGCTCTCGATCACGCCCTGCCGTTCCAACGCAACCTTCAGCCTGGTGTGGGAATCCGTCACTGGAGGTTCGTACATGGCGTTCACGAACGGCTCCATTCGGTCATAAAGCTCCCGGGCACGGCCGATCTTCCCAGCGTCGACGGCTTCCCATAAGTCCGCGATCAGGTCCGGTATGACCGCGGCGAGCTCGAGGATGACGCCATCCGCTCCGAGCGAGAAGCACGGCAATAGGTGCTCGTCACTGGCGACATATACCTCAACGTCGGCCTCACTGTCGCGGAGCGCACGGATATCCTCTTGGAAGTGGTCAACGTCCCAGACGGCGTCTTACGTCGCTCGCGCTGGCGATGGCTTCGAAGAAGCCCACGGCCGCCTCACGTCGGTTATGGATTGGCGTGTGTGGCGGGACAACGAGGATGCCGTCGGCCCCGGCCGCGACCGCGTCCTCGATCCCATCGATCACGGCGCTCGTGGAGCCGCCAACCGCACCGGCCACGATCGGCGTGTCGTCGTCCGACACCTCAACGGCGAGTTCGACGACGCGTCGGCGCTCCGCCGGAGACAGCGCGTAGACCTCACCAGCATGGCCATTAGTGACGATCCCATTCACGCGCGGGTGTCCGGCGAGATCCGCGAGATGGCGCTCCAGGCTTGGCTCGTCGATGTCCGACCCGTCAGGCGTCAACGGCGTGACGTTTGCGGGGTTGAGGCCGGTGAATTTCGACATACATTGAAACCGGACGGGGCTGGCCAAAGGTCTTTCCCGGCGTTTAGTCGTCGTCGGCTGCGACGCTTTCCGCAGCGACGCGTCCGCTGACCAGCGCATGCGCCAAGCCACCGACATACGTGCGCCTATGGACATTGCCGACGTCGTTGCCAGCGGCAAACAGGTTCGGAACAACACCGTGATGTGTGGCGGTATCGGCCATCGCGAGATCGGACGACGACGCGGAGCGACGCTTGACGGCCATCGAGGGCGTTACTGCGAGACCGCCCATCGAAAATGTAATCGCCGGTTTGACTTCGACCACGTGATACGGGGGATCATCGATGGAGTGTCGCTCCCCTTCACGAGGTGGATCCGGCTGCCGGCCGGCTCTGAGCGCTCGGTTATATGCCCGGATCGTCTCGCCTGCGCGCTGACCATTGACGCCCCACGACTCCAAGGTGGCTTCGAGTTCGTGCATCGTCTGCACAGCCGTTGCTCGTCCGCCGAGATCACTCGCCGTTTCAGCGATCTGTGCCGCCGAGTAATAGCCGAACGTCTCGTCAGCGATGGCGCTGTCGAACACGTAATACGCTCGCCCGTCGGTGTGGGCGGCGACATCCTGGGCGAGTGTCTCCTCGATCTCGGATTCCGACTCGTCGGTGAACCGCTCGCCATGGCGATCGAGTGCGACCGCCGCATAGCCGTAATACTGCGTGGCCTCGGCAAACTCGTCCGTCGTGAATTCCGCAGGCGGGGCCGCAAGGGTATGCCCATAGAAGCCACCATGCCCGCCGGTCGATTTGGCGCCTGCCTCCTCAGCCGCGAGATAGCCATCGCCGGTGCACTCTGGGACTGATCGAAGGTAGAGATTCGCGGCGTCATCCGTAATGTACCGCTCGAGGAGCCGTTCGTTCCCTTGGTAGCCGCCTGTCGCGATGATGACTGCCTTGGCGTCGATCGCTGTCGTCTCTCCATCCGGACCAGCCACCCGGACACCGGAGACAGCGCCGTCATCCACGAGCAATTCGTCGAGTGGCGCCTCGGTTCGAATCTCACCCCCGCCGGTCTCGATCAGCTCCACCATGTGGTCGACAAATTTTGGGGGATCGATCTCCTTCCCGGCCGCGGGGACGTCAAACGTCGGCGGCTGCAGATCGACGCCGATATCGCCCAGCCATTCAAGATCGTCTTCGAAACGGTCCGCCAAAACGCGATGCAGGGCTGGGTCCCCCTTTGGAGCCCGGTTTCGGAGCGCCTCGTACGGCAGGTACGTCCAGATGATCCCGTTCGAGATCGCCAATGAGCCACCAGGCTCTGCGGACTTCTCCAGTACGACAACATTGTGGTCCGACCGTACGAGGTGGGCTGCGGCGACCAACCCGGCCATTCCCGCACCGGCTATGACGGCATTGTGTTCGGCCATGCGCGCCGGCAACGGCAGGCCCGGCGATAAAGCCGGCGACGGCAGCAACGTTTTAGCAACTGGGTAGCGTTGTGGGACGCATGAGTGTGGCCGCCGACGCGCTCGCCCAGCTCCGCCGGCCTGAGTACGTCGGCGAGAATCGCTGTGTGCCGTGCACCATTGCGAACGTTGCGATCGCGCTATTCGCGAGCCTCATCGTGGGAGGGGTGGTCGCGACCACCGCATCGCTATCGATGGGTGTGGCCGCCGGGGGCGGCCTCTTCGCGATCTGTGCCGCGGTAATCTACCTCCGCGGCTACCTCGTGCCCGGCACGCCGGAGCTGACCCGGCGGTACTTTCCGCAGTGGTTGCTCGCCGTGTTCGATAAGGAGCCGGTCGTGCAGGACGACACCGAGGGCGATATCAACCAGGAAGCGGTGCTCGTTGGCGCGGGAGCACTGGAAGAATGCCGCGAGGGGACTGACCTTTGCCTTGTCCCGGAATTCCGCGACGCGTGGCGCGCTGAAATGGAACGCATCGAGTCCGAAGACGATTACTCCGGGCTCCTCTCCATCGTTGCTGTCGATGAAGGCGACGTCGCGGTGAATGGCCACGGATCACGAATTCAGGCGACTGTCGACGGGCGGTTCGCGGCATTGTGGAAGTCTCGAGCGGCACTTCGCGCTGATTTGGCCGGCGCGGCGCTGCTCTCCGAGCGGCTCGACCACTGGGCCGATCTCGACCCGCATGATCGCCACGCGCTGCTCGCAGGTCTGCGCTTGTTCATCGAGGAGTGTCCGGAGTGTGGTGGCGTGCCGGCATTGGAAGCTGAAACCGTCGAGACGTGCTGTGCTTCACAAGACGTTACCGTCCTTGATTGTCCGGATTGCGGGGCACGATTGTTCGAGACGGCGGCTCAGCCCGCTGCCTAACGCAGAGAGCTGCCCGACGCTTTATGCAACTGCCGGTCGAACGCTTGGCGCATGGCGACCCAGGAATCTACCGGTCGGGAGAACACGATCGCGCTCGTAAGCGAGGCCGAGGCGCCGCCTTCGGTCGCGGAGGTGTACGCGGAAATATCGGAATCGCGTGACGGGAAGCTCGAAGAGGATCTTACCCTGAGCAAACTCTGGCGACTGTTCGGCAACGATCCAGATCTGATCGAGATTGTGTGGGCGCATATGGATCACATGTACAACGGGGGAAGCGTGCCGTTCGAACTCAAGTCAGAGATTTCGCTTGTCGTGGCGAGCGTGCTGCAGTGCGAGGGGTGTCGGTTCTATCACGAATCCGCACTCGAGGAGCTCGGCTATGATGTGGAGCGTATCGAGGCGATCGAGGACGTGGACTTCGATCGACCGGGATTTTCGCCGACGGAGGAGGTCGTTCTCAAATTCGCCCAGAAAGCCGCGGAGGACCCGCATGGAATCACTGATGAGGATCTTGCTGCGCTTCGTGACCTCGGATTTTCCGAGGCTGAACTATTGGAAATCGTCGACTGCATCGCGATGCACGTATACACGGCGTATATTCAGGGGATCGCCGGCATCGTGTATCCGGGGATGAGCAAGGCCGAGTGGACGGCCGAAAACGCCTAGTGTTACTGTTCGGCGAACTCAGCGACGAGATCAGCCGTTTCGTCTTCGAAGCTGGCAAAGACATTACTGAGGAATTCGTAGCTTAGCCGGGTGTCCATCCCACCAGCCGCGCCAGTCTCGACCGCGTCAAGCAGATACGGGAGGACGTGATCCGGCTTCTCTGCGAGCGTTTCGGCATATTCGAAGAGTTCCGTCTCGAGTTCACCACCATCGACCACCCGGTCGACGATGCCCAAGGTATGGGCTTCCGTAGCGTCGACGTGTCGACCGGTCACGAGAAGGTCCTTGGCTGTGCTCTCCCCGGCGACTTCCGGCAGCCGTTGAGTGCCGCCCCAGCCGGGAACCATCCCGAGATCGACTTCGGGAAAGCCGACAGTCGCCGATTCTGCGGCGATGCGGATGTCGCACGCGAGCGCGAGTTCGAGGCCGCCGCCGAGTGCGTAGCCATTCACGCCGGCGACCGTGACAGTGTCGAGGGAGGCGATTCGGTTCATCAGTTCTTGGCCCGCGCGGAAGAACGTGAGAAGCGCCTGCCAATCTCTAGCCTCGAACCAGTCGTGCATCTGGCTGATGTCCGCGCCGACTGCGAACGAGCCGTCGGCACCGGTCACAGTTAGGACGCGGGCCTCGTCGTCCGCCTCGACCGCATCCAGTACCGCATGGAGTTCGTCTTGAAGCTGTCCATTGATGGGATTCGGCTTGTCGGGGTTCGAGAGCGCCACATGGTGGTGGCCGTCGGCGGTGTCGTGATCGAGCAAGTCGGCGTCCATGGACGGCCATCCCGCAATCCAGCCAAAAGTCTTTGGGGACCGGTGCCGTGGGTGGGCCGTGTCCGATCCAACCGTTCTGCCCGAAGCGACCCGGGTTGCGCGCGTCGACCTCCGCGTACCCGCGCTCGACCCGGCAGGGGAGTTCTATGGCGGCGGACTGGGGTTCGCTGTCGATCGCGACGGTGACATCATGCGGTGCTCTGCCGATGGCGATAGTAGCGTCTTGATCCTCGAAGCCGACCCGGATGCAACGCCGCGGGCTGCGGCCGCGGCTGGACTATATCACGTCGCGTACCGGCATCCCGACCGCACTGCACTCGCGGCGACGCTTGCTCGACTCCGCGCCGCCGGGTATCGCCTGACGGGCGTCGCGGACCACGTCGCAAGCGAGGCACTCTATTTGGATGATCCCGCTGGCAATGGTGTCGAACTCTATACCGATCGGCCCCGAGAGGAGTGGGAGTATACCGATGCCGGGGAGGTCCGTCTTCCGGGTGAGCCATTGGATATTGCACCGATCGAGGCAGCCGCCCCTGCTGATCCCGGGGCAAGGATCCATCCCGACACCGACATCGGGCACGTGCATCTCGAGGTCACCGACCTCGAACGTTCGGCCGCATTTTACCGGGACGTGTTGGGATTCAATCACCGACTGCGCAAGCCTCGCGCGCTGTTCCTCGCCGGGGGCGAGTATCATCACCACATCGCCCTGAATACCAGGCAGGGACGAACGCAGCCGTACGATCCCGATGCGCAGGGGCTTGTCGAGATAACCTTCGACATTCCACCGGCGGCGTTCGACCGATTGCAGAACCGGGTTGCCGATGCGGGGATTGATGCGGAGAGGACGGATGAGCGGCTTCAGGTGCGCGATCCCGATGGCATTCCACTCGCGTTCCGATCAGCCTAGTTCCGTTCGGCCGCCGTTGCCTCCTGATCGATCGACATCGTGGCTTCGTCGATCACAACACCGTAGGATTCACGGGCCGCCGCGATGCTGACATAGCCGTCCCGAACATCCCTAAGGACGGCACCAGGATCCCGCTCCATTGGATCGCCAAAGCCACCGCCACCGGCTGGCTGGAACTGAACACGAGAACCCGCGGGCACCTCACGGGTGGCCTTCGAGCGTAGCCGCTCCGTCCCACCGTCCGGTTTGTATAGGCGATGGACAGCCTTCGTGCCGCCTTCGGCGCCAGCAAGTCCGAATGGTCGCGTCTTCGCCCGCTCACCGGTCGTTACCACCATCGTCGGATCGGCAAACCGGAGCACCCGTTGGATCGTACACCCACCGCGATGCCGGCCAGCCCCACCCGTATCGGTGACGATCGAGAAGTCCTCGACCGTGACGAAGTCATAGTTCTCCTCGACCCGTTCGACAGCTTGGATCCCCGTATTCCCCACCCCGGATCGGATCGCGTTGACGCCGTCCCGTGACGGACATGCCCCCATTCCGCCACCCATGCAGGTGTAATTGATCGCTCCGGAGTCGAGCGAGCGATAGTTGAACACGTTCGAACTACCGTCACCTGCGCCAAACGCGAGCTCGGGGTCGATCGTGGCGATCGCTTGGACGACGGCATCATAGATTCGCGTCGCCGTCTCGTGATTCCCCGCAACCACGGGTGCGGGGTGCGTCGGGTTCACGACCGTCCCCTCCGGCGCCGTGATGGCGACCGGCCGGTACGAGCCGGAGGTGCCAGGATCGCCAGGGTCCATTGTGACCTTCATCGCGTAATAGGCGGCCGTGCGCGTGACGGCGATCGGCGCATTCACTCCGCCGTCGGTTTGGGCATCGGTGCCGGCGAAATCTACTGTTACCCCATCACCTGCGACGTCGAGTGTGGCATTGATCTCTACGAGGTCGTCAGTGATACCGTCGTCATCGAGGTAGTCCGTGGCGGTATATTGGCCATCCGGCAACTCCTCGATCCGCCGGCGCATCCGCCGCTCGTCATTTCCAAGGACGGTCTGCATCGCCGCCGCGACGACGTCAGCGCCGTGGGCCTCCGCTAGGGCCTCAAGCCGATCTCGGCCGCGGGCGACGCCAGCCAGCTGCGCTCGCATATCACCTTCGCGCTCCGCACGGTCCCGAGTATTGGCAAGGATCAATTCACGGAGATCCGTCCGTAGCTCGCCCCCCACGCGGAGTTTTGCCGGCGGCACCCGAAGTCCCTCTTTGATGATCTCGCCGGTTTGCGTCGAGTAACTCGTTGGCGAGGAGCCGCCAACGTCGACCCAGTGGGCGCGGACGGCCGAGAAGCCCAGCAAACTGCCATCGACAAAAACTGGCTCAGCCATCACGAAGTCTGGGAGGTGATTATTGCCGGCGTACGGATCGTTCTGGATGAGGACATCACCCGGCTCCAGCGCGGCATGGCCACCGGTGCGTTCGATCGCCTCACCGACCGACGACGTCATCGTGGCGATATGGATCGGGACGACGCGGTCGGATTGCCCGACGATTTCAGCCGCCGGCGTAAGCGCCGCACACGAGAGGTCGCCTGCTTCCTGCCATAGCGGTGAGTACGCGGCATTCATGACTGCCGCCTGCATTTCCTCCGCGACATCGTGGAGTTGATTCCGGAGAATCTCGATCGTCGCCGGATCCACGTCCTCCTCGGGATCGACAGCGAGCGACCGGTCGAAACCGGGGCCCGCGTTGGCGGAGTCGGTCACCGCCACCACGACCCGGCAGACGTGAGGAGTAATTGCATGACCCCGGCCACGGGGGGTGGCGGCAAAATAGCTTGGGCGTCGCCTACGAGTTCCAGGGGCCGTGCGGCGGGTCGATGATGCGGTGTTTCCGATCGATAGACTCGATTAGCGCGATATCCTCGTCATCGAGGTCGAGGTCACCGGCCGCGAGATTTTCACGCAGGTGTCCTGGGTCGCTCGACTTGGGTATCACGGCCACATTATCCATCGACAGCAACCAGGCGAGACTCACCTGGGCAGGCGTCGCATCGTGTTTCTCGGCGACATCGACGATCTCGGGGACGTCAAAGACCATCCCCCGGGCAATTGGGCAGTATGCAACCAGCCAATGATCCATCTCCTGGGCGTGGCGGACGAGGTCGTGTTGCTGCAGAAGTGGGTGGAGCTCGACCTGGTGGGCGACGATGGGGACGTCGAGGAGCTCTTGGGCCTCTGCGAACAGCTCGGGTGTGAAGTTCGCGACACCAACGTGGTCGACGCGACCGTCGTCCACTGCCGCCTGAAACTGTGGCATGACGATCTCGGGCTCGTACACCTCGGAGGGCCAATGAACATAGAAGAGCTCGACCGAATCGACGGCGAGGCGGTCCAAACTGGCGTCGATGGCATCGTCGACCCCGTCGGGTTCGTCGGGGCCGTCGGGATAGACGGTCTTCGTCGCGAGGAAGATCTCATCGCGATCGACGGCTGACTCACGGATCCCCGCGCCGACATACTGCTCATTGTCGTACATCTGAGCAGTATCGATATGGCGGTATCCGAGTTCGAGGGCGGTCCGGGTTGCCTCCGTCCACTCATCGGGGGTATCCGAAACGGTCCCGAGCCCGATTCGGGGCATCGAATCCAACGGCATCGGCGACCGATTCGCTGGTCCGGGGCATCGGTCTTCCGGTCTAGTCGGCGAAGTGCGGAATCACGTGTTCGCCGAGGAGACGGAGTGACCGCTCGGCTCGATCCATCGAGAGACCGGGGAAATGCGTTCGGATGAGCACTTCGTCCATGTCACAGACGTCGTAAAACTCCTCGAGCTGACCGATCACCCGCTCGGGACTGCCGATTAGGAAGCGATCGCTGGCGTGTTCCCGCAATACCTCCACCGCGGCGTCGGGATCCTCGTCGGCGAGATTCGGGGTGAGATCCTCGGAAATATCTGCGTAGACTTCACCGTGCTCCCGAAGAAGTGCCTCACCTGCCTCCGCCCAGGCAGTCTCTTCATCCTCCGCCAGGTACGCCTCGCGTCGCAGCGGGATGTAGACATCGTCGAGCGACCGACCCGCGTTTTCGAGTGCTGACTCGTAAATCGAGAGCCGATCGGCAAGCTCCGCCGGCGTCTCGAATGGGCTGATGCTCCACGCGT
>JBDGPQ010000082.1:6360-14436 GCA_042219595.1 Haloarculaceae archaeon | reverse complement strand
ATTGCCGGTCGGCTCTCCGGTCTATTCGATATGGCCTTCGTCCCGAAGCTGGTCGGCGTCGGCGGCATCATAGCGCCACTCGATGTTCGCTTTTTCATCCTGCCAATCCCACGGCTCCGCGATGACAACATCACCCTCTTCGATCCATACGCGGTATTTCATTCGGCCGGGAATCCGGCCCATGCGTTCGACGCCATCTGCACAGCGAATTCGAACGTGATTCCCGCCATTGTGTTCGGTGACGACGGCGAATACCTGATCGTCATTTGGCATGCGGAGGGCGCGGCGGCCTGAGTTCTCAGTCATTAACCAGCGTAAGTGACCCCCACGTATAGCTTCGCGGAAGGGGTGGTACCGCGGCACAGGCGGGGCAACGCACAAGGCGACAGCCACACTGCAGCGAATATGCAGGCCGTGCCGGCCCAGGTCCAGGAATTCCTCCGGTCGGTGACTTCAACCGAAGGTCGCCTGGCCGTGACTGGTGCGGTCATCATTGTTGCCTTCCTGGTCGCAGTCCTCCTGGCTCCCCGAGCGGTTCGGTGGCTCAGTCGAACGTTCCGCGTCCGAATGCGCGAAAGCGAGGGTTGGGAGTTGCTCCGACGGCTCGGACGGGGAGTACCCGCCTCGCTCACCGTCTTACTCCTTCGGGCGCTACAAGTGGGCACACTTGCTGTTGCCGGGTTCGCAGTACTCCTCGTCTGGGGTCGCGTTGCATGGGCACTGGCGATCCTCCGAAACATCGGGGAAGCGCAGGATTTGATTCTTAACCTCGCGGTGACGCTCGTGATCGTGATTCTCACGTATGCCGGTCTTGATGTTCTGAGCGACACCGTCGATCGTTTCGGAGAAGAAGTCGACCGGATCACCGAACATCAGGAGGAAATCGTCCGCCGGCTCGGACAACTTTGTATCATCGCCATCGCCATCGCAACCGGACTCACGTTGTGGGGCATCGACCTGTCGGGCCTCCTCGTCGGCGCGGGCTTCATCGGCATCGTGGTCGGGTTTGCTGCGCGACAGACACTCGGCTCGCTCATCGCTGGCCTCGTATTGATGTTCTCACGACCGTTCACGATCGGCGACTGGGTTGTGATCGGCGGTCAGGAAGGGATCGTCACGGACATCACGATCGTCAATACCCGTCTCGAGAACTTCGATGGAGAGTTCCTCATCATTCCGAACGACCGCGTCGCGAATGAGGCTATCACCAACCGCAGCCGCAAAGGTCACTATCGGATCCGGCTCGAAGTTGGCGTGGACTATGCGACGGATCCGGACCGAGCCCGCGATGTTGCTCTCGAAGCCATGGACGATCTCGATGCCATCGAGCCGGCGCCGCCGCCGCAGGCGATCCTCACAGAGTTCGGCGACTCGGCAGTGCTGATCGAGCTCCGCTTCTGGATCGACCGACCCACACCGCCAAGAATGTGGCAGGCGACGAATGCTGTCGTCGAGGCAGTCCACGAGGCCTTCGACCGGGAGGGGATCAAGATTCCCTTCCCACAACGCGAGCTGTCTGGCCGTGCTGAGACTGGCGGCTTTCGGGTTCTCTCGGGAGACCTTCCAGAATCACCACCCAGCGAGCGCCGTGCCGCGGCCGACCGGGATGGCGAGGATTAGTACACCCGCGCACCATCACCGATCCGGGTGGTGTACGCGCGGGCGTCGACGTCCGCATCGGCAAAGGCATCGATCATCGCACTCGCCACCGCCCGCCGGTCGCCCTCCCGACAGGCTGCCAGGACAGCGGGACCGGCGCCGCTGATCGTTACACCGGTCGCACCGGCAGCATCGGCCGCCGTGCGGACAGCCTCATAGCCGGTGATAAGTTCGGCGCGCGCCGGCGTGACCACCGAGTCGTACATCCCTTCGCCTACGAGCGCTGGATCGTCCCGGTGCATACCGATTGTGAGCGTAGCAGCGTTCCCGACGGTCTCAATGAGTTGTGACACTTTCGCGTCCTCGGGGACCACTCGCCGCGCGTCGCGGGTTGACACGACGATATCGGGAAGGCAGGCCACCAGTGGAATCGATGCATCGATCGTCCTGACGCCGTCCGTCGTAGCCACAGTAAAGCCGCCTAAGATCGCTGGCGCGACATTGTCATCATGGGCGTCTCCGGATACCACTGCCTCGCCTTCAGCGGCAATCGGAACGAGTTCCTCACGCGATTTTCCGCGTTCGTACAGTTCATTGAGCGCAACGGCCGCAGCCGCCGCGCTCGCGGCCGAGGATCCGAGCCCGGACGCCGGACGGACGCCCTTATCGATGCTGATATGGGCCGGGGCATCGAGTGCCTCGGCGACAGCGCCGACCGTATTCTTCTCGGGATCCTCCGGAATATACTGCGCGCCGGCGCCGGTCACAGAGATCGATGTCGAGCCAGCCTTCTCGACCCGCACTACATCCGCCGGGCGTGACAGGGCGACGCCAAAAACGTCGAATCCGCTGCCTAGGTTGGCGCTTGTGGCCGGCGCCCGGACGGTCAGCATACCAGCGCGTTTCACCAGGCCCATAAAAAAGGGTGCCGACTGGGACGATTCGCCAGACAGCGCAGCGGTTTCGGGATCCCATAGTGCCAAGGGACAACACCTATCCACGCGCGGGGGTACTGGTCTATCGATGATCGGCGTGGTCGGCGGCGGGATCGCTGGACTCGCGGCCGCCCATCGCCTCCAGGGCCATGGCTACGATGTCCATGTCTTCGAAGCGAGCGAGACGATTGGCGGTCTCGCGGCCACCTACCAAACTGCCGGGGACCCGATCGAGCGATTTTACCACCACCTCTCGCGGACGGAGGAGACGATCGTAAGGCTTGCCGCGGACCTCGGACTTGAGGATCGAATCGAATGGCGGATCGGGAAAACCGCCTACTATGTGGATGGCGTTGTCCACCCGCTCGATACCTGGAGTCAGATCCTCGCGTACCCCCATCTGAGTCTCTATGACAAGCTCCGCCTTGGCCTCCTCGTCCTGGGGATTGACGTCCGGGATGGTTTGCCGAGCCGCGGCACCTACGATCAGTTCACGGAGTTCGATGACGTGCCTATCGAGGAGTTCGTCCTAGAACATACAACCCGGGGTGTGCTCGAGCATTTCTTTGAACCGCTGCTCGAGGCGAAATTCGGCGATCGATGGCGAGATATCAGCGCGGCCTGGCTGCTCGCTCGGGTCCGGTTCCGTGGCGAACGGGATCTTCGCCGCGGAGAAGTTCTCGGATACCTAAATGGCGGGTTCGGGGTATTGCTCGACGCCCTGGTGGACTCCGTCGGTCGGGCCCAGATCTCGACGAACGCCCGTGTCACTGACCTTGGCTTCGACGACAATCGGGTCAATTCGCTGACCGTCAAGTCTGGCGATGGCGCACGCACGTACGATGTCGATGGCGTGGTTATTGCGGCGATGCCGACAGTGCTCGAAACACTGACCGGATATTCCGGTAACGTCGAGTTCCAGGGCACCGTCTGTTCGGTGCTTGCGATGGACGATTCGCTCACCGATACGTACTGGCTAAACATCGCCGATGAAGCGCCCTTCGGTGCGTTGATCGAGCACACGAACTTCGTGTCACCGGAGCGGTACGGCGGCGACCATCTTTGCTATGCGGTCAAGTACATCCAGTCCAGCGACGATCCGCTCTGGCAGCAGGATGATCCCAGCGTTGCGGAAACCTGGCTCCAGGGTATCGAAGCCTTGTTTCCGGACTTCGAGCGGGAGAACGTCCGATGGATCCGCACTGCCAGGAACCCACGCACGGCACCGATCTACGAGCAGGGATATCTGGATCTAGTCATCCCATACGACCTCGGAGACGAAGTTGCCGATGGTCTGTACTACGCAGGGATGGCCAGTCGAGCACAGTATCCAGAGCGGTCACTAAATGGCGGTGTTGTCGCCGGATATGAGTGCGCAGATCGGATCGCCGGTGCTGTTGTGGCCGAACCAGCCGAGCCGACCGTTTCGCCATCGATTGAACGGTGAAGAAAGCAGTCAGTGGTCCCGTCCGAGTGTTGCCGAGCGTGTGCCGTGGAGTCCTACTCGCGGGCCTTCGCGTCGGCTTCGTCCGGTGAGACGCCGGGCGCGGCTGTGGGGTCAATATCCCCGGGGTCATCTACACCCTCCCCGACACGTAGCTCGCCATCCGGGCCCTCGACATATACGTCATCGGCAAAGCCGCCCACTGCGTGGGGGTGCTCGGGTTCCTCAAGCTTGCCTGGTGTTGATGGGGCGTCGGCAATCCCGTCGGCTGGGCGAAACCTCCCAAGTGGATCGTCGATCCTGATATCGTGGCGCTCGAAGAAATCCTCATAGCGGTCGTAGTGCGCCTCGAGTTCGTCCGTGGGGAACTCCATCATCTCCGTCCACCCGTGGTTATAGAAATCGAAGTTCGCCTGGATATGGGTGATTTCGCGCGCCTCGGCCTCGGTGAAACCCTCCTGAAGCGCGGCCAGATACGTGTCGATCGTCGCGCCGAAGAAATCATCCAAGTGTTCTTTCCGATCCTCACGATGGTCGCTGTCTGCTTTGTCGAGGAAGATCCGCGTGTGGAGGCGAACGAGTCCACGCTTTGCGACGTCCCTGAGCACCGGCGTCTCGAGGGCCGTCCGCGAGGCGAAATGCCGAACGTTCTGGTTGATCTTCACAGGGGTATGTAAGGTATCCGCGGACATCAAAGGTCCGGCTCGATTCGTGATCCACGAGCAGTTGAGCGGTAACAAAACGGGAGGTAACGACCGAAATTTCGAGATTGTAAATCAGATAGCAATCCACTTTAGGGCCGGCCCGCAACGGAGCGTATGGTTGCCTCCTACGTCATCGTCGGTGATGGTATCGCCGGCAGTTCGGCCGCGGAGACGATCCGCGAGGCCGAACCGGAGGCCGACGTCATTATTCTCACCGACGAGGGCGAGGCTCTCTACAATCGAATTCTCATCAAGGAGTTTGCCAAGGGCAAGCTTCCAGAGGCTCCGATTTCGATTCACGAGCCGGAGTGGTATGCAGAGCGTGACATTGACCTGCGACTCAATACCCACGTCACGACCGTCGACACCGCTGCCCATGAAGTGATCACCCATGATGGCACCGCCATTCCCTATGATAAGCTTCTGATTGCGACCGGCGGGACGCCAGCTCAATTGCCCGTCGAGAATTCGGCGGCCGACGGTATCCACCACTTTTGGACCTTTGAGGATGCCCGGAGTATTCGCGAACATGCGGCGACCGCCGAGACGGGAATCGTTGTAGGTGCTGGCCTTCTCGGAATCGACTTGGCGGCGGTGTGTGGTGCCCAGGGGATCGATGGCCACTATCTCATGCGAGGCGACCGATGGTGGCGGTATGCACTCTCGAGCGAAGGTGCAGCGATCGTGCACGATGCGCTGGAGGAAGTGGGGGTCACGCCGGTATTCGGCTCCGGCGTCGATCGGTTTGAAGTCGACGACGATGGTCACGTAACCGGCGCCGTCGATCCGAACGATAATAGATACGATGGCGAATTCGTGGGCGTGGCAATCGGGCTCGATTTCAACACCGAGTGGCTCCAAGAAACTGATATCGAATGTGAGGACGGTGTCGTTGTCGACGAATACCTGCACACTGGTGTCGAGGACGTGTATGCCGCCGGGGACATCACCCAATTTACGGATGTAATCGTCGGAACTCGAACACAGAATGGTGCCTGGGGATCGGCCAAAGAACAAGGAGCGACCGCGGCCCGGAACATGGTGGCGGGCGACCGTGTTGAGGAGTTCCGGTGGGTACCATCCTATTCGATCACACACTTCGAATTCCCATTCCTCTCCTTCGGCCATCCTACGATGGGGGACGAATCGGAACAACGGAAATATGGAGAGCGAGAGTGGCGGCGATTGACGTTCAGGGAGGGGCAGCTGGTCGGAGGCGTTCTCATTGGCGACCTCTCACAGCAGTCGACATACAAACAACTCATCCGCAGCCAACGGGATGTCGCCGACCGGACGGACGTCCTGCTCGAGCAGAACGTCGATATCGAGGCATTGGGACCGGCTCCGCAAGCGGAGTAAGCCAATTCAGCTGGAATCGGGACTGGCCGGTGAGAGGGATCGGACCGACACCGTTTTTCCCTGGCGCCGCCGACCGCAACCATGGATGGCGGCGGCAGCGGCGACATGACGCTTGCGTTCGATTTGGCCGCCCTCAAGGAACTGGCTGAACCCGAGACAGTCTTCACGGAGGCCCGACGTTGGAGTGAATACGTTGGGGTGGTGGCTGAGCAGCCGACGTATGTCGTCACAAATTTCACGCGCAAACATCGCATTCGACAGGATTTCTTCTCGGGACCTCGCGGCCGGAAGGAAAGTCTCGTCAACGTGAAAGAACAGTT
Organism: Haloarculaceae archaeon; assembly: GCA_042219595.1. GTDB lineage: Archaea > Halobacteriota > Halobacteria > Halobacteriales > Haloarculaceae > CAYLJD01. The sequence continues at coordinate 8,075 of JBDGPQ010000082.1, read as the reverse complement.
CGGGACTGACCGGCACGTCTACGTCGGTGTCGACGCGGAGGATGAGGCGCTCGCCGCCGAGGCCGGGTGGGAGTTCATCGACGTCGAGTCCGCGGCTGAGGCCGCGGAGTGGGAACTCGGGGATCCCGAGGAAACGATCGAGCGGACTGAAGAGAGCCGCGAGGACTGGCCGTAGAGCTCTCGGCCGATCTGGCCTCCAGGGGCTCGCGGTTCAGTCGGTGCCTGGGATCAAGAGTGTCACCCGGGTCGATTCAGTCATCAGCCAGCTGGACCCGAAGATTTAAGAGTGTCGGTGACTTACGAAAGGTTAGCGAGTGCGGTTCTCGGGCGAATTTCCCGACCCGGAGCCGCCCCTGACCCCCCATGGCAAGCACACTCCGACACCGAGAGACCGAACAGACCGACGAACGTGAACGCGAAACCGAGCGTGACGAGAGCGAGCACACCTGCCCAGAGTGCGGTGGTCACCTTGTCACCGATGAGGCGCGGGGTGAGACCACCTGTGCAGAGTGCGGCTTGGTCGTCGATGAGGATGCAGTGGATCGTGGCCCAGAGTGGCGAGCGTTCGACTCGAGCGAACGTGACAGCAAGAGCCGGGTAGGTGCGCCCACAACCAAGCTAATGCACGATAAGGGCCTCTCGAGTGTGATTGACTGGCAGGATCGTGACGCCCGTGGCAATGCTCTATCCGCTCGACAACGCCAGAAGATGCAGCGTCTCCGGACCTGGGACGAGCGGTTCCGAACCCGGGATCATCAGGAGCGGAACCTCAAGCAGGCCCTCGGTGAAATCGAGCGGATGGGAAGCGCCCTTGGGTTATCCGAGTCCGTCCGCGAAACCGCGAGTGTCATTTACCGGCGCGCGCTCGAGGCGGATCTCCTCCCTGGACGATCCATCGAAGCGGTCGCATCGGCCGCGCTCTACGCAGCGGCGCGTCAGGCCGGCACACCACGGAGCATCGACGAAGTGGTCCACGTGAGCCGCATTGACGAACTGGAGTTTACCCGCACGTACCGGTATGTCATCCGAGAACTCGAGCTTCCGGTCGAGCCGGCTGATCCCGCACAATACGTGGGCCGCTACGTGTCTGAGCTGGATCTATCGCCGGATGTGGAGCGTCGTGCCCGCGAACTGCTCCAGACTGGCGAAGCAGCGAATGTGCACGTTGGGAAGAGCCCGACAGGTCTCGCCGCAGCAGCAGTGTATGCCGCCGCGATCCTGGAGAACGAACGGATGACCCAGCACGAAGTCGGCGAGGTGGCGGATGTAAGTGAGGTCACCATCCGAAATCGCTACCAAGAACTACTCAACGCACACGGTGACGCAGACGCTGGCAACGGCGCTGCTGCCTGAACGGGGCCCAACTACCCCTCGTGGAACTCTTCGAGGATCTCAAACCCACGCGTCGTGAGCGCAAATTCTCCTGTCGGTCGTTCCTCTCCACAGTGATTACACCGAAATCTCTCATCGGGGGCTGGTAGCTCGGCAGGATTTGCCTCCCAATCCTCACCGCAGGCCGGGCACTGCAACTCGATCCAGGCCTCGTTCATATCTCGAGTTATCGGTGGGAATCGAAAGCCCTGACGATCAGGATGCAAGCAACGGACTTGCCTTGTGTGGTCGCAATGCCAGTCGCGCCACGCAATCCCACTCCTCCAGAGAGTGACATCCTCCGCGCCGTGAACGGCCCGGCTTCCCGGCATGGGAATACCGGC
>JBDGPQ010000082.1:5420-6350 GCA_042219595.1 Haloarculaceae archaeon | reverse complement strand
CTCTTGTGCCGTTGGGTATTCGGTCGGGCAGAACCGCGTGGACTGTCGAACCGGCGTTACGCGATTCACAGCCGCCGTGAACGGCGGGATTCTCTCGCTGAATCAAGATAGCTCATCCGAGAGTGGCCGGACGCTGGGATCAATGGCCCAACCGCGAGCCTTAACCCCCAGACCGGTTAAGAAATGCCAATGGCACAGCCCGGCGTGCCCGGCGGTCCAGCCCACCACCTCGATCTTCCGTGTGGCGAATCTGTCGACGCCCACCGAATCGATCTCGGCCTCCGCGAACTCGAATGTCCATGCGGGGAGCGCCACGCGGTGGTGACGGATGCGCACCCACTCGGTCGTTTCCTCCCGGAATTCCTTGGTGATGTCCTTCGGGAGACGGTCGAGCCGGCCGACGATTTCGATGAATTTTCGATGCCACATCTGATGGGAATGGTACTGGAGGAATTTCCGGAGACTGTCGTGAACGCGGACCTCTCCGATGATGGGCAAGTGGGATATGCGATGCTATGGATTGCAGATGTCGATGCACGCCGGCTCCACGAGATCGTTGTCGAGCTTGTAGTCGAATTGATGGAACACGCGGTGAGCCATGCCGAGGATGGTGACGCCTTGGGCCAGTTTGAGGCCCATATGTCCGAATTCGAGGTCGAGGCCTTCGTCGATGCATATCGCGCAGAACGGGACTTCGAGACGGAGCATGATACCGCGATTTAGGCCTGTACATGGCGGAATCGAGTGTGGATCGGCCCGAAATCGAGAGCGGGCGGATCGCGGACCCGGTTGCGATCGATTTCTCGAAAGGAAACCCCCCGAGTCGCATTGGAAATCCTCATGAGACGCTCTCAGTCCGGTGTTAAAAGGAGGGAATGACATCCCGTCCCATCCGCTCGATAAATTCACCGGGTGTGTCGTGCACCGGGT
>JBDGPQ010000082.1:0-5410 GCA_042219595.1 Haloarculaceae archaeon | reverse complement strand
GATAGCTTGGAGTCTGTGGAGTTCGTCGATGACTTCGTCAGCCGATCCGGCGATAGCGAATCGATCGATGAAATAGTCAGTGAGCCCGAGATCATCGAGCAGCCGCCGATTTGCAGGGTCGTCACCGAGACCGAGGTGTTGCTCGGAGTCGTACTCCGCAACCAGAGTGCTGATTTCCTCCTCCAATTCCGGAGGCACGCGTTTCCCCTCGAACGTGAATTGAAATGTATGATGGCCGCCTGCGGCGACTGTCGATTTCAGTTTTTCCTCCACTGCGCTCCGATCATCGACGACCGCACCGCGGGCAAAGACCCACTTGTCGATCTCGTCCGGATCACGGTTCGCCATCCTCGCGCCCTCGTTGATTCGCTCGATCGCCTCGCGGACGACCGGGTCGGTCGTGCCGCCACCGATCAGGACGCGGTCGGCCACGTGCCCAGCCATCTCTAGGGTTTTTGGCCCCTCAGCGGCCAGCAGGATCGGTATCTCTCGGGTTGTGCCCCGCATACGGAGCCATGTCAGATCAACTTCGTATCCTTCGAATTCCCGTTCTTCGCCGCCACAGAGCGCATGGAACAGCTCACAGAATTCCCGAATTTCCCGGAGCGAGGCCGCAGATTTCCCAAGCGTATATACAGCGCTATCGCCGCCCGACAACCCAAGCACCGCCCGACCATTCGAGTGTTCATCGAGTGTACACAGCGCGCTCGCTGTTACGACGGGATGTCGGGTTACGGGGTTCGTCACCGATGTGGCAAGTTCCACGGCGTCAGTTTCGCGCGCAACCGTACCGAGGCTCACGTAGAGCTCCTGCATCAAACACTGTGAATCCGCGACACCGACGAGGTCGAAGCCCGCATCCTCCGCGGCGATCACATCTTCGACGAAGGATTCACTTTCGCGTGGAATGCGAATGGTCCCGATCTGCATGCCGTTCGGCCGGTCGCAGGGCGCATAACTCTGGCGTCCCCGTGTCGAAACCATCAAGCCCAGTCCGTGGAGTCGTTGCAGCATGGCCCTCGATATCGGCGGTGCAATCAGACGTGGCGTCCGCCGAGTCGGGACCCGCCAAGGAGCAATGCTTGTTGCGGGATTCGCCGCAGTCGGGGTGGGCGTGGCGCTCCTTTGGGAAAGTGTTCTTGGACGATTCGTCGCTGGGGATGACTTCTTTGCGGTCGTCCCGCCGGAGCTGGCTACGGAGTTGCGTGGCGCTTGGGCGAATTACGAGGTCCTTCTTGACCTTGGTTTGCCGGTGGAGGTATTGCTTGGACTGGTCATCCTCCTTTGGTTCGTTCGGCTCGTGCTTCGGATCGGTGCGATTCGCTGGTTCGTCGGGGATACGAACCAGCCACTCACAGCCGAGTTATTCACAGACCGGCTCGGATGGACGGTACTGAACCTCCTCGCGGGAACGATCTTGTACGGGGTCGCGGTCGTGATCGGCCTTGTCCTTCTGGTGGTCCCGGGTGTGTTCCTTGCGGTAGCGCTATTTTTCTTTAATTATGAAATCGTGATCGAAGGTGAGAACGCCATCGACGCCCTCGTCAACAGCTGGTCATTGACGGACGGTCATCGTTTCCGGCTATTCCTCCTCGGAGGCCTTTTTGTCGCACTCGGACTCGGCGTCTCTTCGCTCGGAAACCCGACACTGATTCCCGGCCGTCTCGCGCCGGCGGTCGTGGGCGCGACGGTATCGGCCGCGTTCGGTGTCTTCGGAATCGCCACTGCCGCGGATGCGTACACGCAGTTACAGAACGCCGCGGATACCGTTGACGAGCCCGTTTCCGACGAGCTCGCCGCTAATTGAACGAGGCGGGAACGACCCCGGTCCGTGATACGATATTCGAAATTCTCCTTCGAGGTTCGCAATCTTTCGCCGGGTTTATTACGATGTGCGGACTCGATCCGACAATGAGCGCCGACGAGGACCGCACGATCCTGCTTATTGGTAGCGGCCCGATCAAAATCGGTCAGGCGGCAGAGTTCGACTATTCCGGAGCGCAAGCCTGCCGAGCACTCCGCGAAGAGGGTGCCCGAGTCGTGCTCGTCAACTCGAATCCCGCGACGATTATGACCGACCCGGAGATGGCGGACCGGGTGTATATCGAACCGATCACAAAAGACGCGATCGCCGAAATCATCCGTGAAGAACAGCCGGATGGTGTGATCGCTGGTTTGGGTGGACAAACGGGCCTAAACGTCACCGCGGAGCTGGCGGAGGCAGGCGTACTCGAAGAGCACGACGTCGAGGTCATGGGCACGCCGCTGGAGACGATTTATGCGACCGAGGACCGGGAGCAATTCCGCCAACGCATGGAGTCGATTGACGAGCCAGTGCCGTCCTCCGTGACGATCGAGTCTGTCGACGAGGTCGAAGACGCGGTCGAGGCCGTGGGCGGTCTTCCGGTGATAATGCGGACGACGTATACACTCGGTGGCGCCGGATCCGGCGTAATCGGCGAACTTGACGAACTCAAGAACGCCGTCCGGCGCGGACTCAATCTCTCTCGGGATAATCGCGTGATGATCACGGAGTCAATCGATGGGTGGATCGAACTCGAGTACGAGGTAATGCGGGACGCCGACGACTCCTGTATTATCATTTGTAATATGGAAAATATCGATCCGATGGGAATTCATACGGGCGAATCGATCGTCGTCACGCCATCCCAGGTTATCCCCGATGAGGGCCACCAGGAGATGCGTGATACGGCGTTGAAGGTAATTCGTGAGTTGGGGATCCAAGGTGGGTGCAATATTCAATTCGCGTGGCGCGATGATGGGTCGCCGGGTGGGGAATACCGTGTCGTTGAGGTCAACCCACGGGTCTCACGGTCTTCCGCGCTTGCGTCGAAGGCGACTGGATACCCGATTGCACGAGTCACTGCGAAAGTCGCGCTCGGGAAGCGCCTCCATGAGATCGAAAACGAGATCACCGGCCAGACGACCGCCGCCTTCGAGCCAGCGATCGATTACGTGGTAACGAAGGTGCCACGGTGGCCGAAGGATAAGTTCCGTGATGTCGATTTCACCATCGGGCCGGGCATGAAATCCACGGGGGAGGCAATGTCGATTGGTCGGACTTTCGAGGAATCGCTCCTCAAGGCATTGCGGTCCTCGGAGTACAATCCGGCTGTCGACTGGACCGAGGTAGACGACGAGGAGCTGCTCACGGAATATATCGCCCGCCCGTCTCCTGACCGGCCCTATGCAATCTTCGAAGCTTTCGAGCGGGGGTACGACGTCGAGCGGCTTCGCGAACTGTCAGATATCCGAACGTGGTATCTCGAACGGTACAAGCGTGTCGCTGAAGCAGCTGACGCAGCCAGCGAGGGTGATTTCTCGACGGCTGCGGTGGCTGGCTTCACCGACCATGAGATCACCGCGCTTGCGGGCGGTCCGTTCGATGACACGCACGCGTCGTGGCTTCCGGACCGCCTCCTGGACGAGCGTGGAGCTGTTGCCAGCGACGGAGCAGTCCAGACTGACGGTGGGACCAGCGTTGCGGTTGATGAGGTTGACGCGGCAACGATCGATCGGGATTTCAAACTGGTCGATACGTGCGCTGGCGAATTCGCCGCCACGACGCCGTACTATTATTCAGCGCGGGATCCGGTGTCGGCCGAACTCGAGCGTGACGAGCTTCAGGTCGATCGGGATGTCGAGAGCGTCGTGGTCGTCGGTGGAGGGCCGATCCGTATCGGCCAAGGTGTCGAGTTCGATTACTGCTCGGTTCACGCGATTCGGGCGCTTCGCGAGATGGGGATCGATGCCCATGTCGTCAACAACAACCCGGAGACGGTTTCGACTGATTATGACACCTCGGATGGGTTGTTCTTTGAGCCGATTACCGCTGAGGAAGTTGCCGATGTCATAGAAGCCACCGAGGCGGACGGCGTAATGGTGCAGTTTGGCGGCCAGACCTCCGTCGATATCGGGCGGCCGCTCGAGCAAGAACTCGAACGGCGCGACCTCGAGTGCGAGATCCTCGGAACCTCGGTAGATGCAATGGATCTCGCTGAGGATCGCGACCGGTTCAATCGGTTGATGGATGATCTCGGGATTTCCCAAGCCGATGGGGGGACAGCGACCAGCGAGGCAGAAGCACTCGAGCTGGCCCATGAGATCGGCTACCCGGTACTAGTGCGGCCATCGTATGTGCTTGGAGGACGGGCGATGGACGTCGTCCACGGGGACGACGATCTGGAGGAATATATCGAGGAGGCAGTCCGGGTCTCGCCGGACAAACCGATACTGATCGACGAATTCCTCGCGGATGCGGTGGAACTCGACGTGGATGCCGTGTCCGACGGCGAAAACGTGCTCATCGGCGGCGTAATGGAACACATCGAGACAGCGGGCGTTCACTCCGGAGACTCCGCGTGTATGATCCCGCCGCGGTCACTTGGTCGTGAGGTCAACCGTCGGGTCCGTGAGGTCGTTGAAGATATCGCCCGGGAACTCGACACGGTTGGTCTGCTGAATGTCCAACTCGCGGTCCGGGATGGCGAAGTCTTCGTCCTCGAGGCGAACCCACGCTCCTCGCGGACAGTTCCCTTCGTCTCGAAGGCGACCGGTGTGCCGATCGCAAAGATTGCGGCGAAAGTCATGGCCGGCGCGAGTCTCGAAGATCTGGATTACGAGGAACAAATCCCCGAACAGGTTAGCGTGAAGGAAGTGGTCTTGCCGTTCGACCGCCTCCCGGGCAGTGACCCCCGGCTCGGCCCGGAGATGAAGTCGACTGGCGAAGTCATGGGTACGGCTGATACCTTTGGCAAAGCGTATGAGAAGGCTCAGATGGCCGTTGGAAAGCCGATTCCCCTATCTGGAACGGCAATCGTGGATATGCCGGTCGATGGCTTCGATGAGTTTTTCGATGTGAAGGGATTCGACGATTTCCCCGATACCGCAGCCATCAAGGATGCGCTGAGGGCTGGTGAGATCGATCTCGTCCTTTCCCGGGAACGAGATGTGCTCGAGGTATGTGTCGAGGAGACGATCACATACTTCTCAACCGTCGAAAGTGCACAAGCGGCCCTCGAAGCGATCCGTCACAGCGATGAGCCACTCGATGTCAAGCATGTGGGTGATCGGCCCAAACTCCGGGAATACTGGGGCCAACCGAAGCCTCGTGACGACCTCAGGACTCAGCTCGGGACGCTGCGCGAGATCGCCGATGGCGAATATCTCGCGTCCCTCGGTACGGAGAGCGATGACCTCGCCGCGTTTTCGGAGGCGATCGATACCGTCGTCGAGACGATTGACTCGACTGTGCTGCTCCTTGGGACGGCGGATGCCGGAGAGATAGCAGCGATCCAATCGACACTCGCGGACCATGGCTACGACGCGCGTGTTGCGGCAGAACTCCCCGGCGACATCGAGGATGAGGAGCAGGTCGGGACCTATATGA
>JBDGPQ010000140.1:14025-14445 GCA_042219595.1 Haloarculaceae archaeon | reverse complement strand
GGCATCATTTTGGGTGAAGATTCCGGAAGATTGACTGGGAATGTTGACACCTGCTGCGGCTGGTGCTGTGGATATCCGCCGCTCGAGCCCGTCTTACTGGTCCATTAGAAGCGGTTATTTCCACTTTGAACCGTACACTTCGCTCGGATTCCAGAACAGCGAGCCGTTCACGACGGAACGCGACACGCGAGTGTCCTGTCTTAGCGCACAGACCTTGGTACCTGCCTGTCCGCCTACGCCGCCAGACGAGACGCCTGTTGGTGCGGCTAGTGAAACATACCTCAGGCCGGCGGTCCGGTCGATGTGTTGTTCGATACGCCGTTTGTGTGTCACTCTTTCCGGTGTCCCATCCCCGACTGCAGATACGAGCAGGGAGGATGAGTGCCGGGCCGCTCGGACCCGCGCCTCACAGAGCAGGCT
>JBDGPQ010000140.1:0-13973 GCA_042219595.1 Haloarculaceae archaeon | reverse complement strand
CCGGGGACAGCTCGATCTTCAGTCGAGTGCTCTCCCAGTCTGAGCTAAGGCGGCCCTGCGGCACCACGAGCGTCGGTGAGGTTGCCAAAAAGGATTGTGATCCGCCAGCCGGTCCCGGCGTCGTCTGGCAATACCCCGATAGTCGATGGCATCAGGGCTGCCAGATACGGAGACCATCGGGGGTCCCGGCACCAACACCTAGGTTACCATCGGGCGTCGGGATTCCGAACAGGTTCGTGACGAGGTCCCGTTGAGCGGGAGCGATGTCACCAGTTCCGTCCCACACTGAACGCGACGGATTCCGTCGAGGTGCTGTATCGGCCGTCGGCACGAGTTACTCCCACCCGTCTATGTCGGTGAGGTCCGCCGCTGGCACCATCGAGGTTCCGGGAGATGTAGGTGTGTGTTCGAGTAACCATCGCGCCTCGCCGGGATCGTGAGGCTGTCTCGAGAAGATTACCGCCTGCGTGAACGCTACTGCTTCCCCTTGGTTGGAGGTGGGTATGCGTAGATGACGCACCGGAAGTGGGTGTCAACAGTATGGATGGCCGAGTGGGTCGGCCTTGGGTAGTCGGTCTCAGCGACATGCCGGTGTGTCCTAAACAACCGGCAAGTACGGCAGCTGCGCAGCCGAGGGTCCGAAGAAATGACCATTCTGACCACCGTTTGCAGTCAAATCCCACCAAATCGGCAAAAAGCATGGCGCCCCCGAACGATTATCCGCTCGAAATCCTGAGCCGTGCCTATGACGGAAATCGATCCCTCGGATCTCTTCCCAAACGAGCGAACACTCGAGGCGGTTGCGGCGGGCGAGATGAGCCAGATCCACCGGGGAAATCGGTATGCGGACGAGGGCGACACTTTCGAACTGGACGGCCGAACCTTCGAAGTGATCGAGGTCACCGAGCGCACCCTCGGAGACATCACCGACGAAGATGCCCGACGTGAGGGATCGGCGGACCTCGACGCTTACAAGGAGCGGATGCAGCGAGCACACGGCGGCAACTTCACCTGGGATGATACTGCCGAGGTAATCCGTCACCGGGTGGCCGAACAGGAGTAACTATAGCTCTATTGGGGGTACGTTTACCGATTGCCGTGGATTCAATCTGCACCTACTCTGCCGTACCAACTTGCTCCACGTCGCTTGACACGCACTCCGGGCAGCTGATGCGTCGCTCTTTGTTTTTGCCAGTCTCGAACGTCTCGCCACAATTCTGACATTCGTAGACCTTTATCGTCGTACCGCGCGCGTCACCGCCGATCACGCTTGTGACGAGGTCTGTCAGACCCATATCTGTCATGAGGGACCCAAAGGAAAAGTTGGTCAACCAGAATTACAAATCCCGAAGCTCGGACCTGGGATACATCAGCGTGGCGTCGCTAGCACGGATTAAGGAATGGGCGAGAAACAGTGGGAGGCCGAGAACGTCTTCGATGTGATCGGGGACAGCCTCGCCCGAAAGCTGCTCGTCATCTTGAGTGAGGAGCGGCAGGATGTCGCTGAACTAACTGAGGTGTTTGATGCCTCCGAACCGACTATTTATCGTCGACTCGATACGTTGGCTGACTACGATCTTATCAAAGTCCACCAGGAGGTCGATGAAGATGGCCATCACTACAAAACGTTCGAAACGACATTACAGCGGATCAGCCTCGAAATCGAGGATGGTGGCTACGATATCGACATTTCCTTGCGGCGGAGTTTAGTCGATCAATTTGAGTCGTTCTGGTCAGATTTAGAACAAACCTCTCCAACAGACTCACGGCCGGATTTCTCAGACACTGATCACTCAATCACGGAGGAGAACGTCAGTCATGAGTAACCCTCCAGAGCTGTGGGCGTTCATCATTGCAAACATCATTGGCGCTGGGCTCGCTTTCTTGATGACCCTGCTCAGTTTTCTTGCCTATCGAGCCACGAACCGCTCACAGTCGTTTCGATCTGCGACAATCGGCTTTGGCCTCCTAACGTTGGGGACGATGGTCGAACCGATGTACCAGCTGATTTTGCGGGGTGATTATAATCTCTCGGGGCGCGAATTACTGGGCCTGCAGTCAGTCGAAGCAGTCTTATTAGGTCTCGGCTTTGGAGTGTTGTTCTACTCCATTTACGTTCATTCGTCGCAGGATACGGACCTCTCGTACGGCATTGGCCACTCAGAGGAAAGTGAGGTTGCGAGAGAGGACAGTCTCTCGGGCGATCAATATTGAGCTGAGCAAGGCGGCAATTGCGCTCGCAATCGACGCACACGTGGCACTTCAACCACCGCAGATGATTCATTTCTCTGGCCACCGCTAAAAGGGAGTGTGATCCAGCGCGACTGATACACGACCTGCTGGTCAAATGTCTCTACAATGTCTTGGAACAGTCGTTCAAATCGTTTCTCCGGCCTGCAATTTGTGCCAGTGCGGGTTCGCTAGCAGACTAGCCGATACGAATATGCGCGACGCATCAAAACCCTGGATGTGAGCGACGAGATCCGGGTCCTCCACGTCGATGATGACCGGGAATTCGCGGAGATGACGGCGACGTTTCTCCAGCGACACGAGGAACGGTTCGAGGTGGAGACCGCCATGACGGCTGACGAGGGCCGAGAACGGCTCTCAACCGGAATCATTGATTGCGTGGTCTCGGATTACGATCTCCGTGGCGCAAGCGGGATCGACTTGCTCAAAGCTGTGAGAGAGCGATACTCGGACCTGCCATTTATTCTGTATACAGGGAAGGGCAGCGAGGAGGTCGCGAGCGAGGCGATCTCAGCGGGCGTGACCGACTACCTCCAGAAGGAAGCCGGAACGAGTCAGTATGCGGTCCTTGCAAACCGGATTCGAAACGCGGTCGAGCGCCATCGAGCCACTGATGAGGCCGAGCGACGCCGTTACCGCACCGAACAGCTCCTAAAGACCGTCCCCGCGTGCGTAGTTCGTATCGACGCTGAAGGCAGATTCACGTTCGCAAACGAGCGGGCTCGTGATGTACTGGGGATGGACCCCAATCAGGTCTTGGAGCGCAGATATAACGATCTAGAGTGGGATATCCGCGACGTGGCGGGAAATCCAATCCCTGACGAAGAGCTACCCTTTCGACAGGTTATGGAGACGGGCGAGCCGATCTACGGGTATCGGCACTCGATCGAATGGCCAGATGGCACCCGGAAAGATCTTCAGATGAATGGCGCTCCGTTGTTTGATGACGACGGTTCTGTCGAGAGCGCGATGTTCGCATTGACAGACGTGACCGAAGAACTTGAACAAAGCCGGAGCAACACGCTCTACCGCGCTGTTTTCGAAGAGGCGTTTGACGCCATCCTGATCGCAAATGACGAGGGTGAATACATCGACGCCAACGAGAGTGCGACCGAGTTATTCGGTCTCGATCGGACGGACCTTCTCGGGCAGTCGATCGCTGCTTTTGCCCCCGAGGAGTACGACTTCGAACAAGCCTGGAAAGAATTCACGGAGAGCGACCGGGAGAGAGGCTTGTTTCCCCTCGTCACTGCTGAGGGTGAGCGCAAGCTAGTGGAGTTTGCTGCAACTACGGACGTGATTGAGGGGCGGCATCTCTCCGTGCTCCGAGACGTGACTGATCGGTGGTCTCAGACTGGTGACGGCACCCACACCGGCCAGCAGCTCGCGGCCATGCTCGAGCATTCACCTACTCCGATGTTCGTCAAAGATGCGGAGGGCCGCTACCTGGCCGTAAATCGTGGGTATCGGGAGCTGTTCGATGTATCGGACGATCTGGTGCTCGGATTGACAGACGAGGAGCAGTTCCAGACCCCACTTGCTGAGGCTCTGGCTAAGGATGATCGTGTCGTCCTCGATCGGGGCGAGCCGGTTGAGATCAATCAAGAGGTGACTCTTCAGAATGATATACGCGACCTCCGAGGGTGGAAAGTGCCTATTTATGGAACTACCGATCCGACGACCGAAGCCGAACCCTCCGGCGTTTTCGGCATCGTGATGGCCTCCTCTAGCGGCGATGATGAGAACACTGGTGCACCATGGGATCAGTCCTCGTGAGCGGTCACGAAGTGTACAGTGTTGTAGGTAAGAGTTCGTGGTGCAGCTGGTAAAGATTCAACCAGTCGGTCAGTCGGGGGATGTAAGTCGCCCGCCAGCGAGGCAGTCCTATGTACGACAGTATCGGTCGGTCACCAGTGGAGTGGGCCGGCAAAAGCGCACCTGAGGTAGTCGAAACGGCCGAAGAAGACGGATCTGTCTTGATTGTGCCTGTGGCGAGCCTCGAGCAGCATGGCCAGCACATGCCCACGATTACTGATACACTTCTGTGTACGGCGGTCGTTCAGACCGCCGCCGAGCAAGCCGCCGAAGCGGCCGTGCCGGTACTAATCACCCCACCCGTCTGGAGTGGGCAATCCCGGCATCACCGTAGTTTCGGGGGGACTGCCTCGCTCGATGTGCCGACGCTAATGGCCGTGCTTGAGCACGTCGCGGACACCACACTCGAGAATGGTTTCGACGCGCTGCTGTTCGTCAATGGCCATGGCGGAAATATCAGCACGATCGGCACGGCCGTCCAGGAGATCGCCGAAACCCAAGAGGCCGAAGTGCTCGGCCTGACCTACTTTCAGTTGGCCGGGGACATGGTCGCGGAGGTTCGGGATAGCGAGCTAGGCGGGATCGCCCATGCCGGCGAAATGGAAACGTCGATGATGCTCCACCTTCGTCCGGATCTGGTCGACGAGGATCGCGCCGAGGGAACGCCATACGACAAGCCCTATGATGGCGAGCATGGGGATCTCACCGACGCGGGCACGATTTCGACGGGGCGGCCATTCGAGGCGTATACCGATACCGGTGCTGCCGGCCGACCGGAACTGGCCTCAGCCGAGAAGGGGGCTGCATTCTTCGAGGGATTCACTGACGCTCTCGCCGACGTTATCGAATCGATCCACGAACACCACGGCTAATGTGAGAAACAATATAGGCATCGGGCGGGACGAACCGGTGATGACCGCCGACGACGACTCCGTGATCTACGTCATCAGCGACCTCCACGTCGGCGGCGATGAACAATTAGGGGAAATAGAGTTTCGTGATGAGCTGCTGTCGTTTCTCAAGCGGCTCGAGAATACCGACGAGAATGTGGAATTGGTGATCAATGGCGACGCCTTTGGCCTATGGGAATTAACGAATGCGGAGGGGATCGAGAAGTTCGACCACCTTGAGGAAACTTATCCGGCGCTATTCGAGCAATTTCGGGCTACTGGCGAGGCCATCGATATCACGCTGATCCCTGGCAATCACGACCACGAGCTGGCCGCCTATCCCGCGTACGTTGAGCGGTTTGCAGAGTATAATATCGACCTTGTTCGCGAGCAGGCCATCGATCGGCAGATGGACGAGCATATCGTGCATTTCGAACACGGTCATCAACAGGACCCCAACAACCGGATTGAAAACTGGGGCGATCCGTACGCCCGGCCCCTGGGATATTATTACAACACGCACGTGACCAGCAGGGCAGGGCGACTATCGGAGCGCGGGCGGTTCAACTGGCTCAAGGACGTCCAGGCCGTTACGCCCACGGAGCGGATCCCCGTGTGGCTACTCTCGAAGTATGTCTACCGCGAGATGCATCCGCTTCTCCGGTACGCCCTCGTACCGTTCTTGTTGTTGTTCAATATCAGCGCGTTGCTGGCTGTGCTGGCGGGGCTAGACGTTCTGGGAGTGTGGGAGTTGCCGATCTCCCAAACGCGCACCTTCCTCCGGAGCTTCGGCCTCGCTGGCTCGGCGGCATTTTTGCTGCTGATGATCAATGTAGTCGTGGCTGGCTTGCTCGTATTGGTGGCTGTCCCGCTCTACTTCATTCGGCGCGACATCCGGCATACTCTCGATCGCTTCGGCGTTATGGAAACTCCACTGACCGTCGATCCGGAGTCGCCCTACGAGGCCCGGGCACAGGAGCTGTTTGACGACGGCGTCGACGTCTACTGTCATGGCCATACCCACCGGGCGGGCATTCAGCGTCTCGATGGAGGGCTACTCGTAAACTCCGGGACCTGGCTGAAGCGGCTCCATCGCCGAGACGGCGTAATCGGGCTGCTGCCGCCAGTCTTTGTGCCCTCCTATCAGCTCTTCGCCGTCCGCATTGCGCCCAACGGTGACAGACTCGCTGTCGAGTTCGAGGCTATCGAGAAGCCAAGTCCAAGTCCGGATGAACTCACCTTGACGGAGCGATTCCTCACACTTGGCCGTCAACCACAACCGACAATGCCCGAACGAGCGACCATCCCCCAGGAATCCGACTAACCGACGATCGCTGGCAGCGACGGAGAGGCTCAATACGGGAACCGCTGGATCAACCGAAAGAGAACCGTTTTGCCGGACCGGTTGCCAGCCCGCTGTAGATGGCGACATCCACCCGCTCGGAGGTCGCTGGCCTGGTCGCGAGTCCAACGTTCCTCGCGATCATGGCCCTCACCTGGTTGCTGCCAGTGAGTGCGGCGATCTCACCCGCGCTGCCGGGGATGGCGACCGCGCTCGGCGTCGCTGATGCCCGGATCGGGCTCGTCATCACTGCGATTACGCTACCGCCGATGCTGCTGGCGCCGGTGGTCGGCGTCTTCGGCGATATGTATGGCCGGCGAGCCATCGCGATTCCGGGCCTCTGTCTATATGGGGGTGCAGGCGTCGCCGTCGGATTCGTCGATACCTTTGCGGCCGTCCTCGGACTTCGAGCACTCCAGGGACTCGCGATGGCGGGAATTGGCCCGCTAACGGTAACACTCCTCGGCGACCTCTACGATGGGTCAGTCGCGACCACCGCACAAGGGCTGAGAATGAGTGCCGCCGGATTGTCCCTGCTCGTGGTCCCGCTGGCCGCTGGGGCACTCGCCGGCTTTGGATGGGAGTATCCGTTCTTCCTCTATGGCGTGGCTTTCGTTGTCGCCGTCGCAGTTTGGGTATTCGTCCCGGAGACGGCGCCGGACCGAGAGCAAGCACGTAGCCTCCGCGGTAGTCTCCGGATGTATACCAGGTCGATCGGAGACGAGATCGCTGACCGCCGGCTGCTGGTCCTCATGATCGGTGGGTTCGTCCGCTTTTACTCCTCGTTCGGATTCATGACGTTCGTCCCGATCTTTGCAGTGCGGGTACTGGGGGCATCGCCATTCCTCGCCGGCGTCGTTGTCGCGGCAGCTAGTGTTCGGATCCTAGTCAGCCCGACAGCTGGTTGGTGGGTGTCACGATTCGGCCGCCGCTCGGCGCTTGTAGGTACGGTATGCCTCCAAATCATCGTCTTCGGACTGATCCCATTTGCGCCAAATCCGTTGGTCCTCGCTGCGCTTGCGGTCGTATATGGACTCGGTGATGCGATCTTCGATCCGGTTCTGAACGACGGAGTCACCTCATTGGTGGCAGCCGAGAACCGCAATGGCGTTGTCGGCGGCCTCCGAGTTATGAAGGAGGCCGGCAAGACCGCCGGTCCGGCTGCCCTGGGTGCCATCCTGGCGCTGAGCGGCCACCCAGCACTCTTCTGGTCGATGGGCGTCCTCCTCGGCATGTACGCGATCGCCGTACTCGTGTTGCTTGAGCCGGGAACCTGAATGGGAACGGTTTTGCTGACCCCGTGGTCACGCGGCGAGTGATGGCGACGTCGACGCGCGACGAACTTGTCGGATTGGTCCGCAGTCCTGCCTTTCTATCGGTGATGGCCGTCACGTGGTTGCTGCCTGTCAGCGCGGCCATATCGCCGGCACTTCCGAGTATGGCGACGGCTCTCGGCGTCTCCGACGCCCGGGTCGGGCTCGTCATCACCGCGATCACGCTGCCGCCGATGATTCTGGCTCCGGTCGTTGGTGTGCTTGGTGATATGTACGGTCGGCGGGCGATCGCAATCCCCGGTCTGCTACTGTATGGTGGGGCGGGCGTCGGTATCGCATTCGTCGATACCTTCGTGGCTGTCCTTGGATTGCGAGCGCTCCAAGGAGTCGCGATGGCCGGGATCGGCCCATTGACGGTGACGCTCCTCGGTGACCTGTACGACGGCACAGAGGCCACGACTGCCCAAGGCCTCCGGATGAGTGCCGCCGGGATCTCCCTCCTGGTTATTCCGCTGGCTGCAGGGGCGCTTGCTGGCATCGGGTGGCAATATCCGTTTCTGCTCTACGGCCTGTCGCTGTTCGTCGCTGTCGCAGTGTGGATATATGTCCCCGAGACGGCGCCGGATCGAGAGCAGGCCCCGAGTATCCGCGGGAGTCTCAGGAACTACGCGCGATCGATTCGCGACGAGGTTGATCCACGACTCCTCATCCTCATGTCCGGTGGCTTCGTCCGGTTTTTCTCGTGGTTCGGCTTCATGACCTTCGTCCCGATCTTTGCTGTGCGCGTGCTGGGGGCGTCGCCATTCCTCGCCGGCTTGGCCGTGGCCGCCGCCAGCGTTAGGATTCCCCTAAGTCCGACCGCCGGCTGGTGGGTTGTACGGTTTAGTCGGCGATGGGCCCTTGTCGGGACGTTGGCCATCCAGGTCGTTGTGTTTGCGGCGATACCGTTCGCCCCGAGCGTGTGGGCGCTCGCGGCTTTGGCCGTTCTCTATGGCGTCGGGGACGCCATCTTCGGGCCAATGGTCAATGACGGTGTGACCGCAGTCGTCGCGGCCGAAAATCGCAATGGCGTCGTTGGAGGGCTCCGCGTCATGAAGGAGGCCGGCAAGACCGCCGGTCCTGCTGCCCTGGGTGCCATCCTGGCAGTGAGTGGCTATTTCATGCTTTTCCTGTCACTGACCGTGCTCCTTGGGGTGTACATCGTCATGGTCGCGGTGGGCCTCCGGACAGCGGTGCAGGAAATTTCCGAAGCTTAATCTGATGACTGTAGCGTTCGGCCTGTATGGATCGTCGGCACTGGGGCCTTGCCGCGCTCATGGGTGGAATTCACTTCACCTTCCATGTGTTCATGCGGCTGCTTCCAGCCTTTATTCCGATTCTCGGCCTCGCGCTCTCGTATCCACTCTGGAAGCTCGGTATGCTTGTCTCCGCGTACCTCGTCGGCTCTACGATCGGCCTGCTGCCGATGGGGATGCTTTCAGATCGATACGATCGTCGGGCGATTCTGTCGGCCGCCCTCGGCATCGTCGGAATTGGATACGTCTTCTTCGCCACGGCCCCGATGCTCGGCGCCGGCCTTCCGATACTCACGGTCGAGGGGCTCACGTTCGACGGCACCTTTCTCGTGATGGCTGGCGGTATGCTCGTCTCCGGCTTCGGCACCAGTGCACATGTGCCGGTCGGTGTGCCGATCCTGACCGCGAATGCCGACCCGGATGATCGTGGAAAGCTCTTGGGAATCTGGGGCGGCGGATCGAAGTTCGGCGATGCCGTTGGGCCGGCGGTGGTCGGCATATTGATCCTGGTGCTCGGCTGGCAAGCAATTCTGTTTGGATTCGGCCTGCTCGGCCTCGCAAGCGCTGTCGGACTCTACCTCGTTTTAGGCCTTTCTGGCTTCGACACTCGGCCGCCCGGTGAGCCCGATGACGAGTCCGCTGCCGCTGAGTGGGCTGACCTGCTCGCGGATCGGCGTCGGTACCTGTATCCCATGCTCGCGCTAGTGGGATACTTTGCCGCCTACAGTGTCGTCGTTCAGGGTGCCATCGCCTTCGTTCCCGCCTTTATCACTGACGTCTATGGGTACGCGTTCAGCCTCGGGCCGGTTGCTTTTGGGCCGGAATCGTTCGCGGACTTCGCACTCTCAGTATTGCTAATCGGCGGGGGAGCCAGTCGGCTCGTTGGCGGGTATCTCGTCGATCGCTACGAACATCGGACGGTTTTGTTCTGGACGCTCGTGATCGCCGCGGTGGCCATGTTCATCTTCGCCGTGTCGTCTCTCGGTCCGATACTGCTTCTCATCATTCTCGTAATCTTCGGTGCGAATTTGTGGGGAAACAGCCCCGCGCGGGATTCACTGGTGAGCGACCTCGGTCCGGCCGCCCGTGAAGGACGGACCTTTAGCTATCTTTGGACAGCGTCACGCGGCTTTGGCGCCGTGTCGCCCACCATTATCGGGTATCTGGGTGATACTGCAGGCATCCGTGAGGGGTTTACCTATTTGGCCGTAGCGACGTTGGTTGCGGCGATCTTCGTCGCAATGCTGTTCAGTGAACGTGTCTATCTCGCAGATCCAGCGCCAGCCGGGGAAGCCGCTCTTGACGACTGACTTATCGCCCCGGGACTCCAGGCCTCTCTATGCCGACCGAAATTCAGCCCGGCGTGTACGATATCACAACCAGACAGGACGACAACGGCCGGCGGTATCGCGTCTTCTTCGTCGATGACGACGTGCCAACACTCATCGATACCGGACACGCCGCCACTGTCGACACACTTTTCGATGGTCTCGCGGAGATCGGCGTCGAGCCGGTGCGGCTCCTGATCACTCATGGCGATGGCGATCACGCCGCTGGTGCCGGAGCCATCGTCGACCGGTATGGCGTCTCTGTCCACGCACCAGTCCATGAAGAGCTGGCCGGAGGGTATGAACCGGACGCGCGGTATTCGGACGGTGACCGAATCGGCGACTTCATCGCGGTCGCGACACCGGGACACGCACCACACCACCACGCGTTCGTGCACACGGAACGGAGCCTTGCGATCATGGGCGACGCGGTCTTCGGATCTGACCTTCGCGGGCTGCCAGGTGGCTACTTCATTCTGCCTGCCGGAGTCTATTCCGAGGACCTCACCGCCGCCGATGCCGCTCTCGAGAATCTCCACCCCTACGACTTCGACGTCGGCCTCGTTTATCACGGCTCGTCGGTCCTCGAGGACGCTGGCGCGAAACTCGAGCGATTTGTCGAATTCCCAGGCAAGCCCTGAGCCTCGATCCCGCCGGCAGTACTGTTATCCCACCCGCGGCCATCCATCGGGTGCATGGCCAGAGGACCCCCGGTCGCGGTTCGCGTGCTCTCCCAGGACGATGCGATCGAGTGCGGCGTCACAGATATGCCCGCCTGCGTCGACACGATGCACGACGTTTTCGACCTATACGATCAGGGGCGTGTCCTGATGGGCGCGAATGGCGAGCACATCCATGGCATGGTGACGAGCTTTCCGGGCGGTCTCGAAACGAGCGAGGACTTTGAACCCGGACCGGATCGGCGATTCAGCGCGATGCCTGCTTATGTTGGCGGTGATGTCCATACGATGGGCATCAAGTGGTATGGCTCGAACGTCGCCAATGCAGAGCGGGGCCTCCCGCGATCAATACACACGATCATCCTTAATGACCCCACCAGCTGCCAGCCGTACTGTCTGATGGATGGGCAGGTGGAAAGTGCGATGCGGACCGGGGCGGTCGCGGGGCTTGGCGCGGCGAGCGTGCAGGGTGGCCGCGCAACGACGGCAACGATCGTCGGACCCGGCGTGATCGGTCAGACGGCCGCTCGAGGGCTCGATACAGCCCTCGAGGCTCTCGAACGGCTCGTCGTCTACCATCCCGAGCAGTGGAAGGCTGCAGCCTTCCAGGAGACCATGGCTGACGAAATCGATGCCGACATCGTGCCAGCCGATGACCTCGAGGCCGCGGTGACGGACACGGATGTCATTGTCGCGGCAGCCTCGGCGGATGAACCGCCGCGGATCGAACCCGAATGGCTCTCCGATGACGTACTCGTCGTTGCACTGGGTGATATTGACATTCCACAGCGTGCGTTTGATGACAATCGCCTGTTCTGTGACGTCCCACAGAACGCCATTGAATTCGCCGATCAGGTCGGCTGGCTGGCATACGAGCGGTTACAGTCGGCCGTCGCTGCGGGCCGTATCGATCGGGAGGACCTTCGGGGACTCGCAGCGATCGTCGGCGGCAGCGATGCCGCGGCGACGGCTGGTCGATCAATGCTTTACGCGCCCGGCCTCCCGATGGAAGACGTAGCGTGGGCCAAGGCGGTTTACGAACGCGCTGCGGAAGCTGGCGTCGGCGAGACGATCGAATTGTTTTCGGAATCAGCGCTCGACAAGCCTTACTGAGCCCGCTAGGGTTTTCACGGCACGGTGCATGGCCCGCTCATGAGCATCGGACCGGCCCTCCCCAACGAGACCGACGTGGTGATCGTCGGCGGCGGCGTGATGGGGACATCGACGGCCTACTACCTCGCAACTGAATCGGACCGGGACGTAGCGGTCATCGAAAAGGATAATCTCGCAGCCGGTTCGACTGGCGACTCCTCAGCAAACATTCGGTTCAACTACGGGCCACACGAAACGTACTCACGACTCGCGTGGTGGAGTCGGTCGGTGTACCAAGAGTTCGAGAAACTGACCGGGCAGCCGATCGCGTATGTCGAGTGTCCACGAGTCCGATTTGCCGATGAGGGCACCGACCAGGGAGAGTTTATCCAAGCCGGGTATGACGTGCTCTCGTCCCTCGATATTCCCGTCGAGCGGATCGAATCAGCGGAGATTGCCGAGCGGTATCCTATGTTCCCGGCCGCCGCGTCCTTCGACTTCGGCGTTGTAGAACTGGCCGCTGCATACTCAGACGCGGTCGATGTCACCAATGGGTTCGCACGCGGCGCCCGTGATGCGGATGCGACCGTTCATACCGGCGTCACTGTCGAATCGGTCGAAACCGCAAGCGGAGCGGTCACCGGAGTCGAGACGAGCGACGGATCGGTCGCGTGTAACGAGGTCGTCCTCGCGGCCGGGCCGTGGAACGGCCAGCTTGCTGCCGATCTCGGGGTGGACCTGCCGATGATTCCTACCCGGGAAGAGATATTCATCCTCGAGCCCCCGGACGAGTTTATCGAGACGCATCTTCCCAAGATGCCGATGACGCGGTTCGAGGACGGTCTGTGGTATGGCCGTCCGGATTTCAACGACGGCGTTCTCATTGGGACGCACCCGTTCCCTGACCGGCCGGTCGACCCTGACAACTACGATGACGTGCCCGACGAAGAGACCGCTCTTGAGGTGTACGACCTTTTAGAGGAGAACGTCCCCGGGCTCGTCGACGCCGAGATTCGCGGCCAGTACTGTGGTCTGTACTCGACGACACCTGATCACGATTTTATCCTCGACGAGCTGGGGCCGGCTGGTTGCTACATCACGACCGGGTTCTCAGGACACGGCTTCAAGATGGCACCGGCGGTTGGCCGGATCATGCGCGACCTCATCGTGGACGGCGAGACCGAGATGGTCGACATGGATCTCTTCGCATTAGACCGGTTCGACATGGAGACCGAGGGTCACGGCCGACCGGTCGAACCCCTATAAGCCCGAATCTCAACGCTCACGCTTCCGGTGCCAACCACGCCAGGATCACCGCCAGCACGGCTAGCGCAATCGCGTATCCGAACGCCGCCATGAATCCCGGCGTCACCTCGATCAAGAACCCCGTCACGACCGGTGCTGTGAGAGAGCCACAGGTCCCGATCAAGAGGAAGACCGAGACGGCTGTTCCCTGAACGCTGCGATCGACTAGATCCCGAACATGGGCATAGAGGACGCCCACACTCATCTGCACCGCGAATCCGCTAACGACCAACACGATGAAGACTGCTGTGGGCACGTTCAATCCAGCCAGCGCCGCCACCAGCAACGCTGTTGTTGAAAAGGAGAGGAGTACCACCGGTCGACGGCGTCGACCGAAGATTCGATCAGAAATCACGCCCCCGCTGGACCGGCCAAATATACCCACGAAGGTAAAAATCCCAAGCAAGAGTCCGCTCTCGGCAATGTCGACATCGAAAGCAGTCGTCAGATAGCTGGGCATCCAACTGCTTAGAATGAAAAAGATCGATAGACTCGCGAAGTAAAGCGATCCCAGCTGCCAGACAGTCGTGTCTCGGAGCACTGCAGCCAGATCGCCGACACTTGGTGGGCTAGACGTGGATCCGTTAGAAGGTGCGAGCCGGTCGATCAGGAGGAGCGGCAGGAACGCAATGACCGCACCGACGGCAAACAGGAGACTGAGACTTTCCCACCCAACGGTGTTGGAAATGACTGGAGCGGTCA
>JBDGPQ010000010.1:0-14534 GCA_042219595.1 Haloarculaceae archaeon | reverse complement strand
CGAGGATGTCGAGGCGGTGCTCGAAGACGACGACGCGGATATCCAGGAGATCGAAGACGCGACGGACGATCTCGCGGAGCAATTGCAGGAGATCGGGAAGCAGGTGTACCAGCAGCAAGCTGGAGAGGCCGCCGAGGGCGCAGGCGCCGCAGGCGCTGGGGCGGCCGGTGCCGGTCCAGGCGGAATGGGTGGCATGGGCGGTATGGGTGGCGCCGGCCCCGGCGGAGCGGCCGGTTCGGGCGCTGGCGCTGCCGGCGAAGAGTACGTGGACGCCGATTTCGAGGACGTCGACGAGGAAGACGAAGACGAGGAAAGTGAGTCCGCGGCCTAGCGGCCGACGAAGTCGGGCTCCTCGTCAGTGAAGAACGCTGCAAGCCCCGTTTCATAATCCGCAGTATTGACCGCTTGAGCCATCGCCTCGGTTTCGTCGGCGAGCTGTTCCTCGAGCGACTGGCCGAAGCTCTCTGTCATGAGGCGTTTCGTCGATCCGAGTGCCACCGTCGGCCCAGCGGCGATCTCTTCGGCAAGCTCGGTAAGACGGGCATCGAAATCCGAACTGGGAACGACCTCCGTTGCGAGACCCATGTCCACTGCCTCGTCAGGGTTGATGGGGTCGTCAAGAAGGAGGATCTCTCGGGCCGCTCGCAGGCCAATGAGCCGCGGGAGGAAGAAGGTCGTCCCACCGTCCCCAGTGAGACCGATCCGTGGGTATGCATATTCGAGCCGAGCCGCATCGGACAAAACGAGGAGATCCGGAAAGATGGCCAGACTGAAGCCCGCACCGGCGGCAACGCCATCGACGCCCCCAATGACGGGGATCTCTGCCCGGTGGAATTGGACAATGGCCTCGTGTAACCGGCCCGCGAGGGCCCGCATGGTCGGAGCATCCGATGCATCACCCTCGAACATGCTCAAATCCGCCCCAGCACCGAAGAAATCCCCCTCATGCGTGAGGACAATACATCGCGCTTCGGGATCCTCAGCCAGCCTCGTGGCAACGCTCACGAGCTCTTCGGTCATACCCTCGGTTACGGCATTGTGACCGGCTGTCGAATCGAGGGTAATGGTCGCGACACCGTCGTCGCGGTCAAGGTTGAGGTTCTCGTATTGTGGCATCGTCGACCGATTTGGGCGGGCCCCGCTTAATGGCTACTCGTGGATCCGCTCACCTCGAAACAGCCGGCGGGCGATATCGAAGGTCTGCTCCGCTGACCGCCGTGTCGGGAAGTGCGCGGCCATATACCGAGCGGTTGCAATCAGCGGCAGCGTGGTGTCTGTCCGATCGGCGCGTCGGACGGCTGCCTCCACGTTTTGTAGCGTGTGAAACTGGGGGTCTTCACGGAGAAGACCCGCACCCAGTGTCGCGATCAGTGCCGCCCGGTCGCCCCCGGCAGCGGCATGCTCGGCGACGAGGTCGCCGGCTTCGTCGACATGCCCCTGCGTATCAAACGTCGATAGCAAGTCGCTGCGAATCGACGCCGGGTCACGCCCCGACGAATCCACCTCCGGGAGCGGGGCCGCGGGCTGGTTGAGAAACCTGTCGAGATAGACGCTTGCTGCGGCGTCAAACGCCGGTCGGTACGCCACGACTGCATTCGTTCGCCGGGCGAGTTCGTGTGCCGCATGCGCATAGGAAAACGTGTGGTGGACGGTATTCCAGTCTGAGAACTCATTACTCGTGCCGAACTGCGCAACCCGCATCGTGGCTGCGTCCGCGACAGCGTCCGTAAGCTGGGCGGGCGTCGCACCCTCGCGAATGGCTCGCCGGCAGGTCTGTAGTACCGCCGCAGGATCGTCACTGAGGAGGCCTTGGACAAAGTCCTCCGGACGCGTCCAGTCCCGGTCCGTCCCAGCTGCTACGAGGTCAGGCAGGGCATCGTGCGCGTCGAAGACGAGCCCGGCGACGTCAACGGGCCGACGCCATTCGGAGCGTTCCTCGGCACGGTCAGCATCGGTGAACCGGTCCACCGTCCCCGCAAGGACGTCCTCAGCGCGGTCCCACCCAACGTGATCGAGCGCTTCACACGCCTTATTGACGAAATCAAGGGTGTGTCCGGCGTCGAGATAGAGGTGGTCCGTCGCGGCCCCCAAGAGGATCTCGACGATCGCCTCCTGTGACAGCATCCCAGCCGCCGTCCGGAGACATCGCTCCGCGCCATCAGCGTCTCGGACCTCGCAAGATTCTCGAAACCAGCTCTCGAGTCGGTCTTTCGAGAGTGACTCGTTCCCGAGGGGATACTGATCGAAGCGGGGCGGTTCGCCGGCTGTGTCATCGGCGACCTCCCGCGCGCCGATATAGAGCGCTCTGAGCCGCTCATCGTGATCAAGGTGGTCGTACAGATTTGCCATTGCTGAGAGCACAGTCAGTCCCGATCCCCACCCGGCTGCCCGATACGTCAGGCCAAAATCTAGTGCCGTCTCAAGCGGGGTCTGGAAGCCCTCATCATGGGCGTCGAGATGAATGACCGCCTTGGCAACGACGAGCGGGAGATCCTCAGCAAGCCCGTCCACAAGGCGGTTCCGCCAGTGAGTTGCCGGTGGAATATCGGGCTCAGGGTCCGGATCGATCAGAATAGAGCCGTCCTGAACAACGACCGGATAGGTCTGTACATCATCGGCCCAAATGTCGAATGTATCTCCACAGGCCAGTTCGAATCTGGCGTGGTGCCAGTGACAGGTCAACAGCGCATCCTCAACCGTCCCGTCGGCGAGCGGGAATCCCATATGGGGGCACCGATTATCGACGGCGTACACCTCCCCATCGTGGTCGAACAGTGCGACGCTCTGCCCGTCCGCGTCGACGACGAGCCGGCCTTCACGACGGAGGTGCTCTCGGTCCGCTACCCTTGTGTATTCGGCCCCGGCCATGGACCTCCCCAGGCTCCGAGCGGCAAAAGCCTCGCGCTGAAGCTACAGATACTAAAGTTTTTGACTTTGAATACTAAATCACAGTAACCAACCGACAATCGGCCGGGCGATTCCGGACCCGTTCTATTGAAGTGGCTCAACCGAGTACGGATGGTCGAGGAATGTCAGAGGACTTCTATTCGGTCCTGGGTGTCTCGCGGGACGCTGACGAAGACGAAATCCGCGAGGCCTACAGGGAGAAAGTTCGGGAATATCACCCGGACGTCAGCGACGACCCGGACGCCGAGGAGAAGTTCAAGATGGCGAAGAAAGCCAAGGAAGTCCTCACGGACGAGGAACAGCGGGAGATGTACGATCAGCTGGGCCATGACCGATTCGTCGAAGCTGAGAAGCGTGGTGGCGTCGACGGCGGTGGCCCCGGCGGCGGTCCACGCGGTGGCGATCCCTTCGGCGGGGCGGGCGGCCCCTTCGGAGATGTGCAGGATATCTTTGACCAGTTCTTCGGCGGTGGCGGCGCTGGCCGCGGGGGCGGGCGGTCACAGGGTCGGGATCTGAAGACCGGTCTGGAAATCGATCTCGAAGAAGCATACAGCGGCGTTGAAAAGCAACTGAATGTCCGCCGGCCAGAGCGCTGCACCGAGTGTGATGGCACTGGGCATCCCCCAGGGACGGATTCGCAGACGTGTCCCGAGTGCAACGGCCGCGGACAGACGACGACCGTCCAACAGACACCGCTTGGCCGAGTGCAGCAGACGACGACATGTCGCCGGTGTGGCGGCGAGGGCACCGTCTACGCGGAGACCTGTTCAGCCTGTCGCGGCGAAGGGATCGTCGAAAACGAGTCGACGCTTACTGTCGAGATTCCGGCTGGGATCCGAGACGGCCAAACACTTCGGATGGATGGCGAGGGCGCACCTCCCGAAGGACGCGGGCCGAACGGTGACCTCCTCGTCGAGATCGCGGTCGCCCCACATCCGGAATTCGAGCGTGATGGGGACGACCTGCGCAAGACCGTGCCGGTGTCCTTCCCGACGGCGGTCTTTGGGGATACAGTCATGGTCGAAACGCTCGACGGGGCAGTCGAACTCGAGGTGCCGGCGGGCACCCAAAGTGGCGAGACGTTCAGACTCCGAAACAAGGGCATGCCCCGCCTGCAACGGCGTGGCAATGGTGATCTGTACGCTCAGGTCCAAGTGGTTACCCCACAGGACCTCAATGCCGAGCAACGGGAGGCGCTACAGGAATTCGCCGAGGCGGGCGGCGAGGATATCGACGTGGGCCGAGGGTTCTTCGAGAAAATTAAACAGAGCTTCTAAGCTGAAACAGCGATCAGGGTTTTCTCAAGGCCTTTTGCGGTACCACTGCAACGCTAATCCGTGACACGAGACGACTTTCCAGACCCGTTCGGCGACCGCATCCGATGGGCCCTCCGTGAGAGTGCGATCGTGTTTGCAATCGTGATCTTCTGGCTAGCACTCGGTGTCGGACTGCTCCTGGTTCTCGGTCTCCTCCAGGTATTCGCCAGAGCGCTCGGGTTCCCGCCGGTACGGTTTCTGTTCGCATTCGCCGATCACGGCGGGGCCGCATGGGCTCTACTTACCCCGGTCGCGACTGCTTCAACCGCGTTATACGTACTCGTCAGGGCAGGAACAGTCTTGATCGACCGCTACCGGGCAACAGGATGAGGCCTTTAGCCGGTGATGCCCAAAACGAACCCGATGGAGAGCGTCCCCGGGTATCTCGAAGAACGCCGTGGGAGTGCCGCGCTCGCTTTCTCGGCGATCGACCGCAGCACTGAGCCCACGTGGGATATGACAGTAGAGGCCGCGTGGAAAGCCGGCAACCTTCTCAGCCACTACGGCGTCCACCCAGGTGCCACGGTCGCCATCGTCGCCGGCCCGGGAGAGCCAACGGGTGATACCCCAATCGGTCGCCTCGGATCCTCACCAGAGCCACTATTCGCTCTCCTCGGCGCATTATCCGTTGGTGCAACCGTCGAACTGGATCCAGCCGGACCCGTTTCGGCGACGGCCCTGATCGCGCCAGCGGCCTGGCACGACCGGTACGATATCGCCGCCGGCTGTAGCCGGTTTGCGTACGGGGCCGAGCCAGCTGCACCAGCCACGATTCATTTCGAACGGGCACGCTGGAGCGAGAACCCGATTGCGCCACCAGATGCCGTTCCCGGGGATAGTGAGGCGATCCCGGGGCGAACGCAGCAAAGCCTCCTGGAAGAGGCCAGCGAGATCGTCTCAACGCATGATCTTGTCACTGGGACGACAGTGCGGACGAGCGGTACGCTGACGGCCGCCGCCTTGCCCGGGGCCGTCCTTGCGCCACTCCTCTCCGAAGCGACGATCATCGGCGGCGACGGTCCGGCGGACCTCGTCGTCGACACCGACGGGACAGTCAGTGAGTCGACCGATACTCGCCGTGCTTGACGCCGAGTAGCAGGGCAATCAGCCCGTACACGATGGCCGACGGGACCACCATCATCAGTACGGTCCCCGTCTCCATCGGTGTCGCGAGGGTGATTCCCGTCGCGAGGGCAACGAGAACCACAAAGGCGGCCGCCGTTGTGACTGTGTCAAACTCCATGGCGGCTCGTCGGATCTCGAGGCGGAAAAACCGCGCCCCAAACTACTCCGTGGGCCGGACAAGGTCGGCGAGTGTGACCAATGTTCCGAGAATCCACCCGACGGGGACGGATACCGCGAACCAGATCACGACATGAGCGAATTGTGTTCGCTCGAAGTTCGCAACAAGGTAATCGACCAGACCAAACAGCTCCGGTCCTTGGAGGACGAACCAGCGGGCGATGGAGTCACTGCGGGTAAGTACGACATCGGCCACGGCCGTAGAGAACAGTGCAGCGACCACCGGGGGGAGGAAGATGGCAGTCATTGCGAAGGGGTACGCCAAAAGCACCGTCAGAACGCGGCCGTCGAGGCGCCAACTCGCGTAGGAGAGGGCGGAGGCGACGACGGCCACCGCACTCGCCGCGACGACGGCCGTGACACCGCCAGGGGATAATTGATCCGAGAGCCCAAACGCTGCCACCGCCGCCAGCCCGCCCCAAAGAAGCACGAACAGCCCGATGACCCCACCCATCCCGATGCTAACCGCCGCGAGATTGATGCGGCGGGTCTGAAACCGGAGAAAGTATCCCAGGAGGACGAGCGGATAGATGATCGCGACGACCGGCGCGCCAATCGCTGACCAAAGACGGTACAGATACAGCGATATCCCGCCGTCGGGCCGCCACTTTCCGAGGACGGTTTGCTCGGCGCCGCGCTGACGAGGGTAAATGAACTCCATCCAGGTCTCGTGCATCCGCCTGACATCGAAGCGGATCGCATCAAGGACCCCCTGCTCCGCGGCCATGCCACGGCGTTGCTGCTGGCCCGATAAATGCTTTCTCAGTCCCACGCCGCCGGTGCGAAGGATGGGTGAACGACACGGTGCCGGCGGTCGATCGCGTCGATTCGTCCGACCTCTGCGGGAGAGAGTTCAAGCTCCAGACTGCGGTAATTCTCTCGAATGTGCGCCTCACCGGTGGCCTTCGGGATCGCGGCGATTCCATGATGGCACAACCACGCCAGGGCGATCTGCGCCGGGGTTGCATCATGCGCACTGGCAATCTCCCCGAGAACGTCGTCCTCGAGAAGCGCGCCGCGCGCGAGTGGTGTGTAGGCGACGAGTGAGAGATCCCTCTGGTCGGCAAACGTTCGAAGATCCGACCGCGGAAGGTAGGGATGGAGTTCGACCCGATTGGCCGCGATCGGCGCGGAGAGGATCTCTTCAGCTCGCTCAATGTGGGCTGGTTCAAAATTCGAAACGCCGACGTGACGAATCAACCCTCGGTCCCGAAGATCGTCGAAGGCCGGAAGGGTCTCCGCCGGATCGTAGGTATTCGCGGGCCAGTGAACATAAAGCAAGTGGAAGTATTCGGTGCCGAGTCGGTTGAGGCTGGACTCCGCACTCGCGATGACGTCCTCGTATGCAAGGTCGGTGTGCCAGACCTTCGTGGCGACGAATATCCGATCCCGATCAACAGCGGCTCGGTCGATGCCGTCGCCAACCGCCTGCTCGTTCCCGTAGGCTGCCGCCGTATCGACGTGGCGATAGCCCGTCTCAAGCGCGATACGGACGCTCTCAGCACACCGCTCCCGCTGTTGCCAGGTGCCCAAGCCCAGGGCAGGGATTGCTCCGAAATGTACGTCCGACGATCCGTGCACGGACGATGCGTGGATCGGCGTGGCCGAAAAGCCCGTCGGCCGAGCGCATCGCGTAACCGCTAAGGCCCGGGGGCGGCACGAGCAATCCGGTGCTTCGACGGACCGCGAGCTGGCTCGCCAATCGCGACGGGCTTCCGACGACCGTCCGTGCCGTGCTTGGATTTTACGCCAATGCTGGAGCCTTCGACATCAGAAGTCTCCGACTGAAACGCCGCGTTGACACGGAGACGGACGCGATGCTCGATGAGGCCTTCGAGGCGGTCGAGACGGCACTCGCCGAGGAGTTCGGTCGAAGTTCCGTCGAATTTTCGTACGATACGAAGCTGATTCTGCCGGCGCAACTTGCGCTCGGATATCTGTACCGGCGCGTCAACGATCCGGCCGACCAAGCGCATGTAGAGGAGTTAACGGCTCTGGCCATCGAGGCATTACTCGACGGCGACATGCGCGACGCCCGCAATGACGCGGAGTATGACGACTTCGCTGTGGATTTCCCGACCGACCGTGGGGATCGCGCCCGGGTCGCTGCCATCGCGCAAGAAACGCTCGAGGCACGCGTCGTCGAGCGATTCGAGGCGTTTGACGATGGTGTCGCCGAAGCATACGAGTGGGCGGTCAATGTGTCCGAAGCACATCAGGCCGATGACGAGCGGTTCAGAGCGCTCCTTGACGCCGCGGAAAACGGAGATGATGCGGCTCGCCAGACGATCCGCGAAGAGTACCGCGAGGCGGAGTTCGATGACACGCCTCGATCACTTACGGCCACGGACTGCGAACTGCCGTATGCTCGAACCCAGTACGACCGCGTTGGTGTGATCTATGACGGCATGCTCCGGATGTATGCGGCAGAGGGGTTTCCGATCGATCCGGCGTTCGAGCGATCGATCATTCTCGCCATCGTCGGCGCCCAGATCTGGCTAGATGATGTCGACGACTATCGATCGGATCGTCGTGAAGGCCAACTCACGCCAGTCACTGCGGAATACCTTCTCGCGCCGGACGATGCGACCGCCAAACGTCGCGTGATCGAGGTGTCAGAAGCATACCTCGAACGAGCAGCTGCGGCGGCAGACACCGCCGATTCTCCGTTAACCGGGATCGCGGCGGAGTACATTTACCGGTCCGGAGCGCCCGAGACGCTCCCCGGTTAAAAGAGCAGGTTCGATGCGGGCACTAACAGCGGGATGGCGTTGCCAGATAGAAGGCTGACCATCTTCCCGACATCCAGCGGCCACGTTGGCGCATCAACAAGGGAGCCCCAGGCCGGCCCGTCTTCGTCCTCGAAGGCGTCGATATCATCACCTGCGGCCGGGCCACGTTCGACGTTCTTGCGGCGTGAAATTCCCTGATACTGTCGGGCAAGCTCGTGCTTGTCTCGGAGCATCTTCCGGTGCATCATCCAGAAGGAGTAGTACGCCCAGGCACCTGCTCCGAGTGTATAAGCGACAATCGGCCCAATATAGCTCACCAGCCATACAGCAAATGGAAGGGGATCCGTGAAGCCGGCAAGCCCTTCCACTGGAAGGGCGCGGCCCCCGACGACGTAGAGCCGGAAGACGACGTATAACCCACCCATAGAGAGGATGACATTAATCCGTGTCGCGAACCGCCCGAAGTCCCGGAACCCCCCACGCCCATCGACATGGAATGGCTGGTAGGTTAGTTCGACATCTTGGTAATCGTCAGTGATGTTGAATAGCCGGTTGAAATACCGAACGAGGATGAGGAACTGGAAGGCGACAGTCCCGAGGACGGCATTAAGGATGAAGTTCACAAGCGTCCCCAGTCCGAATCCGAGGTGTTGCGGACCGAACCCGATCGACCAGATTATGGCGAACTGGGCCGCAATGAGTAGACCGAAGAGTCGGGATGGGTGGACGCCAAAGATGCTGGCTTCGTTGAGCGTCTCATGGAGATCCGTCAGGAAACGGCGGTAGGCACGTTCGTCCCCGACGACGTCGCCCTGGCGGCGATGCAGCTTCGTGAAGAGGTGCTCGATGCGGAGCGTCGCTTCGTAGAGCAGCAGGCCAGCGACCAGCAACATGAGGAGATAGCCGGAGACGAATACCACGCTCGGTGGGGTCTCGCTCGGGTGACTCGCTGTCGACCAAAACAAGAGTGATGCGCCGACGCCACCGGCGAGCAGGATAACGAGACCGTAGACCGTTACAGCCGTGGGAAACTCCCGATAATCGACGACATCGACGGTGGCGAACAACCAGATCAAGACCGGCGTGATAAGCAGGAATAGACCGAGAAGAAGAGCATCTGGGCCCGCAAACTCCGGCAGCAACTCGCTTACACCGTGCACGCCTGGAGTGAATTCTGCGCCGATGCCGATGATGAGCGTCGCGATCAGGATGACAAGGGGGACGTGTCGGAGCAGCCACCGAGGCCAGCCGGAAAGGAATCGAAACTGAATGTCGTCCGGGTCATCTTCGTCGTCTCGCACCGGTGTGAACGTTGGCGGCTTTCCTTTCTCTGGCTTGGAGTGGATGAATGGTGGAGTTTTGGAGAATCGCACCTGTGGCACGACCTCACAGACCCGGTGAAGGTGCAGGTCGGTGCCCCCATCGGTCCACCGAATCCAGAGCGTCCCAAGCCGGTGATCGTCGTCCGGCCGAACTGCCCGCCACCGATCAGACGGTGACGATCCATCGTCCCCCGTCATGCGAGTGTGGGATCAAAGCAGTCTTTCAAAAGTGTACTGCTCGGCTCATAGGGGAAGCCCAGAATCAAACTGGTGGGCGATGACATACCCGATCAGGAAGAGGCCGCTGCCGATCGTTCCCAGTAAGTGGTTTTCTAATCGGACGAACCACGCCAGGATCGCGATCCCGGAAACAAGCACGGCGATGCCGGCGAGAAAACCCAGAACTCGAAGTGGTTCTTCGACGATAATGCGACGCACGCGGTCCAGCACACTCTCCCCGTCGTCATCCCCCTCAACTGCCTCGGCGGCGGAAATGTCGTCAATAAACACCCCAATCGCCCCGTAATGAGCGATGATGTAGCCTGCCCATGCGAAAAAGCCCGCCACATATACATGAACGATCTTGCCCTGAGATGCCCAGATGAATCCGGAGGACATCGACGCTGCTGTGATCCAAAGACCGACAATTGCGAGGGCGGTATATCCGAACCAACTTGGTGAGAATCGCTGCTGCGCGACAGCCATCAGAGCACCACCCCGTTGATGCCGATGTGCCCGAAGATGTAGCCAACGATGCAGACAACCCCCGTCGCAACGCCGAGTACTGGGTCCCAGGCCTGGATTGTGAGAGCGAATAACCGCATGCCCGCGCCGAGGCCAATAAGGCCGAGTACAATGGCAATCGCCCGGAGCAGGAGGAATCCGGGCGCCACGCTGCCGGTGGCCGGCGCTACCGCGTCCAGTGATCTATCCCGATGAGTACCGATCTGGGAGATCCCGTACCCAGCAAAGAAAATGGCAAAACCCACCGAAACGGTGCCGACACGTATGGCGGGATGTCCGCCATCGACAACCGGGAGGGCTGGCGCAAAAGCGGCCAGTGTCGCCGTCCCAGCGCCAATCCCGACGACGACCGTGCCGATGAACGCCCAGCCTAGCTCGTCAAGATCCGGCTTCATATCCGGCCGCTCGGCAGCGTACCCGATAAATCCGGCGCCGTAAGGCGATCGAGAGAAGGGAGCTTTTAAGCTACCGCAGCCGGCACTGCGGGCATATGCCGAGTGCCGCCGGGGTCGTTCGGGCGATCGACGGGCTCGCCGCCGCGGTCTCGATCGCTGGCCGGACCGTCCTCGGACTCGATACCAATCAAATCCCAGCAGATTGGTCCCATATTACGAAAATTGATCCCGAACCGACCAAACAACTGCCGCTTGCGTATCCGCTCTACCTCCAACATACGAGTGCCGTCTCCGTCGGCGGCTCGAGCGATGTAACCGGGACGACCACCGAAGAAACGTTCGAGCTGATCAATGCGGCCGGGGCCACGGCCTTCCACGAGCCCAGCGCAGCCAGACATGTCACGGATCGTACCCGTGAACAGTCAGCCTTCCTTGCCATCCCTGAAGTGCTCAACGGCGACGGCGAGGCGCTCGTGGGTATCCTCGGCGAGGGGATTGAGTATGCAAAGGAGGAACTCGCGCCAGCCGTCCTCGACGATATTCTACCCTTCCCAATCGGTGGCCGGTTCCGCGGCAAGCTCTCGAATTTTGCGGCCTCGTGGCTCCTTCGCGAAGCCGTCTTCGAGGCGTATATCATCATGAATTTGGATAGCGCTGCGGCGAGGGAGGCAAACGTCACCGAGGCCGATCTGCTCTCACCACCAGAAGCCAAACAGCGCGCACTGGCCGCGGAGCATCACCTGGAGAGCGAGGTGATCTATCTCGAGTATTCTGGCACCTTCGGTGGTGAGGAAGCTGCTAAAATCCTTGAAGCGATCGACAATGCGACCACATGGCCGCGGCTCTGGTACGGCGGCGGGCTCGCCGCACGACAGGACGCTGAGACCGTGCTTGAGGCTGGAGCGGACGCCGTTGTCGTCGGCAACGTCTTCCATGAGATTGCCCCGGAGGAAGCTGAACTGTTCCAGGCTGCGCGGAAGGAGTTCGAGGGTGATGTAGAGCACAGTGATCTCGAGGACTGGATCGAGAACGAGACTGAGCCGACGAACACGTACGCTGCGAAGTTCCTTTCAACAGTTACGAGCGTGCCTGACCCTGAGCGACATGCCACACAATATCTGGCAGCGGGTGTCAAGTTTGGTTTGGAACTAGACACGATGGCCGCCTCACTCGGCGAGCCATCAGCGACCGAGCTACGCGGAGCCTTTCGGGATGGTCGCATACCTGGACAAACGACTTTCGACACGCCCGGGGGGAGCACGCAGTCACAAACACTCGCGAGGCGTCTCGGGGAGAGCCTACTGGCAGAGAAGTTCGGGGTGGAGACGAGCGATGGGTTCGAAAGTAGGCACTTGGCGATTACACTGTGAATTACCCCGACCGACCGCCCTTGGGCCTCCCCGGCCCTCGCTTGGCGAGGTTGGGGCTTCCTGGTTCTGTGTCGCGGAACGTGCATCCGACCTGAACACAGCGGTTCCAGACACCCCAGCCGATTTCACTTTACAAGGAGGTTGGAATGTCCACTCCTCCCTGTTTGACACTCGATCACGCCCGACGGTGCAGGCTTCGTGTGCCGTTTGAACTCCGGCGGTAGCTTGGTGAGCATTGTACGACCGCCGTTGACCGCTGGGGAGGGAGGTTCCGCCGGAGAGTGAAAGTACGACGATGAGGGGGGTTGTCTGCACTGCACCGCAAAAGCTAAAGCCAAACTGATTAGCCGACGCCAGCAGGAGGACGGGCATGTCAGAAGTCGACACCGAGATCGATGGAGCCGTCGGCATCATGCGGATCGACCGGCCGGGAAGTCTGAACGCATTCACCGATCGAGCCCTCGAAGGGTTGATCGAGGCGATCGAGAAGTTCGACGCCGACGACGATGTGCGGGCAGTGTTGTTCACTGGGTCCGGTGACCGCGGTTTCTGTGCCGGGGTCGATCTTCAGGATCTCTCGGCCGGTAACCCCCATGCTCTTCACGATACCGTTAGCCGTGCCCAGCGGGTCCTCAAGGGGATCCGCCGGGCGAATCTCCCCGTCGTTGCCGGCGTCAACGGTGCCGCAGTCGGCGCAGGTATGGATCTCGCGTTAGCCTGCGACGTGCGCGTCCTCCGGGCGGATGCAACCCTGTGTCAGTCGTACGCAGACGTCGGCCTGGTCCCGGGCGATGGTGGCGCGTACCTTCTTCCGCGGCTCGTGGGCGAGGAAGTCGCCAAGGATCTCATCTTCTCGGCTCGGCGGATCGACGGACGAGAGGCCTACGAAATGGGTCTTGGCACACGTCTCATCGAGGGCGATGCGGAGGATACTCGAGCTGCAGCGATGGAACTGGCTCGAGAGTATGCCGATGGACCGACAGTTGCACTCGGGAAGGCGAAAGGCCTCGTGAACGAATCACTCGATATCGAGATGGAAACCGCCCTCGAACACGCAATCGAATCTATCGTCGAGTGCAGTACTACGGCCGACCATGCCGAGGGAGTCACGGCTTTTCGAGAAGGGCGTGAGCCGGACTTCGAGGGTCGATAACACAGCAGTCGGTTTGAAGCCGGATCAGGCCGTGTGGTCCGTCGTGATCCAAGCGTACAGCCTTGAACAGGTTGATGCGGCCATCCAGGGCTATAGCCGGCTCGCTGGTCCGATACTTCGACTCGGATTAGGCGTGACAATCCTCCTTGCCGGCGGGCACAAACTCATCGCGCCCGCTGCCTGGCATGCCTACCTTGCGCCCCCGCTCGCAGCCGCCTGGCCGACGGTCGCTGCGCCCTTGGATCCTGTGTTCGTGCTCTTCGGGATCAGCGAGGTCGGCTTCGGGGTGCTGCTGCTCGCCGACTGGCATACACCGACGATCGCCGGGCTGACCGGTCTCTCGCTAGTTGGAGTCGTTCTGAATCTCGCCATCGGCGCTGCCGTTGGCGTGCAGGTCATCGACGTGCTGATCCGCGATCTTGGATTGGCGGCACTGGCATTTGGCGTGGCGCTCGATGCGAACTCTCTTTCGGGATCGTAGTGCGATCCACTCTGCCGAGCGGAGTCGGGAGCTATACCCCGTCCGGTGACGTCAGGCCCTGCATGACGACTTTCCCGGCCCTCAAGCGACAGGCCAGCACGGGCGAGGTCCTCACCGTAACGAACGCATACGACGCGACGACGGCTCGTCTTGTGGACGAGAGCGACGTCGATATGATACTCGTCGGTGATTCGCTCGGCGTGACGATGCTGGGGTACGAGGGCACGGACCGCGTGACGCTGCAGGAAATGATTCACCATGGCGCCGCAGTTGCCCGGGTGGTCGACGAAACACCCGTTATTTTTGATATGCCCTTCGGGTCGTTCAACGTCACTCCGGAAGACGCAGTCCGAAACGCCATCCGAATCACGAAAGAAACCGGTGTGGACGCCGTCAAGGTGGAAGGTGGAGCGGAACTCGCCGATGCCGTCGAAGCTATCTCCGAAGCCGGAATGACGGTGTTCGGCCACGTCGGCGTAACCCCACAGACCGCCGGTGAGGACGAACTGGAGGATGGCCGCTTCGAGGAAGACGCATACGTTGCCCGGAGCGCCGGCGGAGCAGAAACGGTCCTGGAGGCTGCGACGGCGATGGATGCTGCCGGTGCGACTGGGATCTTTCTGGTGCGCGTGGCTCGTGAAGTCACGGCGGCGGTGACAGAACGCACGGATGCGTTGACGATCGGTATCGGGTCGGGACCGGACTGTGACGCCCAAATGCTCGCCCTTCACGATCTTCTCGGGCTTGCAGATCTCAATCCCGGCGTTACCGGTGATATGGCCGCCCGATTCGGGCCTGAGATTGTCGAGCAT
>JBDGPQ010000162.1:0-14558 GCA_042219595.1 Haloarculaceae archaeon | reverse complement strand
GGCGATGTGAGCAAATCCCAGCGGGGCTGGCATGGCGGGTGCGACGCCGCCGGCCATCGAGCCGGATGCATTCGGTGCGAGTACGAGTGCAGCTCCGCCGACGATCCCAGCGATCGCCGGGGCGATGAAGACGGCTTTGCGAAGCGGGGAGGCGAGGTGAGGCAAGCCGTAGTATTCAACGACAAACCACGTGAAAACGCTCGGAATTGCGATCAGGGCGGTGATCCAGACGATGGATAATGCGGTCAAGTTTTCGGCGGCGAGGCCGTCAGCCGTCGCGATTAAACCGATGGTCGCAACCAAGGCGACGAACGGTCGGAGTGCGGGCGCATCGCGCTGGTGGTGAATCCAGACAGCCAGTCCCAACAGAAATAGGCCCGTAAGTAGCAGCAAGCCACGAATGATCGTCAGTGCGTCGACCACGGCACTCCTCCTTGGATCGATACGGGCATCCCGACCGCCTTTGCCCAGCGACTGAAGTACCCCCGGCGAATATCGGTTGGCGATACTGGCCGGACCGAACCAGTAAAGAGTCCGACCCGCCACGATTCATCCACGAGGGACCGCTCGCTATGACCGAGTCCTATGATGTCGCGATCGCAGGAGCCGGCCCGGCCGGGGGCCAGTGTGCGCGCGACGTCGCGGCGCGGGGTTTCGATGTGGTCGTGCTTGAGACGGAGAGTGAGTCGGAGTTCCCCGCACAAAGCAACAAGTCGACGGCCGGGACGTTTCCGTCGACGATGGCCGCGTTCGGCGTCCCGAACGAGGTCGTGATGAACGATACCGATGCCGTCGTTCTCGAATCGCCGAACAACTTCATGCGGCGTGAACAGACCGGCTACGTTCTCGAATTCGCCGACTTCAAGCGCTGGCTCGTTGCGGATAGTCGTGATCGTGGGGCCGAGTACCGGTTCGACGCCCGAGTGAACGCGCCGATCACCGAGAACGGCGAAGTGGTCGGTATCAGGTACAACGGCGATCAGGCCGTCTATGCGGACATCGTTATTGATGCGACCGGGCCGAGCGCTCCACTGGCAAAGAAGCTTGACGTGTGCGATCTTCGGCGAGACCGCCAAGCGATCGGTATCGAGTACGAGATGCGTGGGGTGCGGCCGAACGTGGACGGATTCGCCGACCTTCGGGACACGATGATGCTCCGCCTGGATCACGACACTGCACCGGGCGGGTACGCGTGGCTCTTTCACACCGGTGATGACACGGCCAAGGTCGGCCTCTGTTACATCCAGAACGACGTCCACACGTCCCGTGCCGTAGAAGGCAAAACTATTGATGGCTATCTCCAGGAATGGATCGATACCGATCCACGACTGACTGCTGCCGAGCGTATCGAGGGAAAACAACACCGCGGTTCGGGACACATCCAGCTTCCCGAACGCCTCCACACGGACCGCTTTATGGCGATCGGGGATACGGTCCCGACGATCGACCCGCTCTGGGGCGAAGGCATTGGGAAGTGTATGCGCTCCGGGCGCGCTGCGGCCGTCGCCGTTGACCACGCTCTTGGCCACGGTTCGTGGACGCCCGACGCGGAGACCCTCTCGGTCTACGAAGATCTCTGGCACGAGGATGTCGCCCCGAACGTCGAAAATCGCCTGCTCATGACGGAACTGCTTTACAGGGCGTCGAATGCTCGCTATGATCAGCTCATGTCCGATCTCGATGACCTCGGCCAGGAGACGCTCGCCCGCGCGAACGCGGGCAGCAAGCGGGCGATTGCGAAGCTCCTGAAACTGCGTGATCTGCCGACCCTTGCGGGCTTCGCCTGGGAACGGATCTCCGGGCAATACACAGGGATGTAGGCTAACCGATCACCATCGATCGAGTCGATGCCATGGGTCGAACCCGGTGAAAATTCATGGTAAAAATTATTTCGGATGCGGACCATTGGACGAGTAGCGAGGACCGGCCAAGGATCCGGGGACGGCGACGTGGTTGAGGTGAACCCATTCAGCCATGCGCGTGGGCATCGAACTCGAGTGCTGGCTCGTGGATGACCGGGGTGCCCTGGCCCCACCAGAGGGATTGGTGGGGGAGGCCGATTGGATCCATGGCGAGTTTGTCGAGCCACTCATCGAGGTGACGACACCGCCGTGTGAGTCAGCGGCGGCGGCCGTCGAGACGCTGGCCAAGCGTCTCGACCGAACGCAGGCACTCGCCCGGGAACGGGATCGATATTTGATGCCGCTCGGAGTGCCGGCGACGGATGACTCCGTTCGTCTTCGCGACCCTGATGATCCGCGGATCGCTGCACAGCGAGCGGTCATCGGCGACAGTTTTGAACACGCCAGATATTGCGCCGGGACGCATCTCCACTTCGAGCAAGTCGAGCCCGCCGACCAGTTGCGTGTGCTGACCGCCATCGATCCGGCAATCGCGCTCGTGACCTCGACGCCGTACTATCGTGGTGACCGCGTGGCCGCCTGCGCACGCCCGCACGTATATCGCCGGTGGTGCTACGGGCCACTACCCGATCACGGCCGACTGTGGGCGTATCCAACAGACGTCGCCGAGTGGCGGGACCGACGAAAGGCCCGATACGAAGAATTCACCACGGCGGCTCAGAATGCCGGCCTGGACCGAGCGACGATCCAGTCAGCGTTTTCAATTCACGATACGATATGGTCTCCCGTTCGGCTTCGTGACGATCTCGGGACCGTCGAGTGGCGCGCACCGGATACTGCGACACTTGCGGACCTCAGCCGGCTGACTACCGATGTCGAAGATATCATTCGCAGGGGTGTCGACTCCGGTGTTCGGATCAGCAGCAATTCATCAGTGGAGGGTGTTCGTATCCCCCCGATGGAACATCTTCGACGGCATGTAGATGCGGCCATCGAGCATGGCCTGGGGGATGATGCGGTTGCTGTGTATCTCGACCGACTCGGGTTCGATGTCGAGACCTATCGCCCGCTGGGCGTCCGGGTCGGCGGCAAAGATCACGTCGATGCCGCTACCGCCCGGCAGCTGCACCGACAAGCCGTCAACCGTTTGGAACGTGACCTCACCGCCTGGCGGCAGAGCGCCGAGTCAGCTTCCCCTCGGCAGGATTCCACACATCCAATGGCCTGAGAGGAAGCCTTTACCGGACGAGCCGCATATCCGTTGGTAATGGTACTCGACGACCTCGGCAGCTCCCTCCGGAGCACGCTGAACAACCTTCGGGGGAAATCCCGCATTTCTGAGGCGGATGTCGACGACGTCGTCCGCGAAATCCAGCGCTCGCTTATCCAGGCCGACGTCGATATCGAACTCGTTCAGGAACTGTCGGACCGCATCAAGCAGCGGGCCCTGGACGAGGAGCCGCCAGCGGGGACATCACCTCGGGATTGGGTCCTGCGGATCGTCTATGAGGAACTCGTTGCCCTGGTCGGTGACTCGACTGAGCTTCCGCTGGAGCCCCAGACGATCATGCTTGCAGGGCTGCAGGGATCGGGAAAGACTACCACTGCGGCGAAGATTGCCTGGTGGTTCTCCAAGAAGGGCCTCCGACCAGCGATCATCCAGACAGATACCTTCCGACCTGGCGCGTATGAACAGGCCGAGGAAATGGCCGAGCGGGCCGAGGTCGAGTTCTTTGGTGATCCCGACTCGGATGATCCAGTCCAAATCGCCCGCGATGGACTCGAGGCGACCGCCGATGCTGACGTGCGGATCGTCGACACTGCTGGTCGCCACGGTCTCGAAGAGGATCTCATTGCCGAGCTTGAGGAAATCGATCGAACTGTGGAGCCAGACCGGACGCTGCTCGTGCTCGATGCAGCGATTGGTCAGGGCGCCCGCGACCAAGCCGAGCAATTTGACGAAGCTGTCGGCGGCGGGATCGATGGCGTTGTTATCACGAAGCTTGACGGGACCGCAAAAGGTGGTGGCGCGCTCGCGGCCGTGGACCAAACGGATGCAACGATCGCCTTTCTTGGGACCGGCGAGACGGTCAAAGATGTCGAGCGATTCGAACCGTCGGGATTCGTCTCTCGCCTCCTCGGAATGGGCGACCTGGAGCAGCTCACTGAGCGGGTCGAGCGGGCGATGGCCGAAGCGACAGAAGAGGAAGACGACTGGGAGCCCGAGGATATCCTCGAGGGGCAGTTCACGCTCAAGGACATGCAAAAGCAGATGCAGGCGATGAATCGCATGGGACCGCTGGACCAAGTGATGGACATGATCCCCGGTCTTGGCGGGTCCATCCAGGATCAGCTGCCCGACGATGCGATGGATCTAACCGAGGAACGCATGCGCGATTTTGACGTCATCATGGATTCGATGACCGAGTCCGAACTCGAAAACCCACGGCAGATCGGCGCCAGTCGGACTGAACGGATTGCCCGCGGGTCGGGCAAACCCCAGGAGCGAGTGCGCGAACTGCTGCAGCAGCACAAGATGATGGAGCGCACGTTGAAACAGTTCCAAGGCATGGGTGAAGGCGATATGCAGCGGATGATGGAGCAGATGCAGGGCGGCGGCGGTCCAGGCGGCGGGATGGGCGGGCTCGGTGGTGGCGGCGGGAATCCGTTTTGAGACAGCAATTTTCTGGGTCAATGCGAGTCCCTGTAGCGAGCAAATGGTGGCGTCGACCACCTGAGGGATGGGTGCCTAAAAGTTCCTGAATCGACTGGTGTCACCTCGCCGGGATCACCGTCCGATTCGCTTCCAGTAGATCGTCAGAGCGTTGAGTCTATCCCGCAGCGGCGGCGCCCGGACTGAATCGATTCTGCCCTAGCCCGGTGCGACGCCACTCTCGTCGTCTGGCGATTCGGCTTCAAAATTCGATCCACCAGCACGTCGATTGCGGTATGCTGCAGTCAGCCCCATGACCAATGCCCCGAGTCCCCAGACCAAGACCGCGAGATCTGCCAGCCCACCGATGATGGGTAGACGTGTTACCACGACCATCACGACGAGACCGAGGAGGAGCGCCGCCCAGCGGTTGGCATACCCCGCGAGGGAAAGTAGCCAGACGCCAAGCACGTAGCGGCCATAGACGATTCCTAGCCAAATCGCTGCGAGATAGCCAAGGAATCCGACCAGTGACAACGGAATCCCCACGATCGTCACGGCCACCAAAACGAGTATGATCGGTGTTGCGATCAGTGTCCCGAGGCCGACGATACCGGTCATCCCGGGCCGATTGCGGGTGCGATCAGCGAGGCCAGCGGAAAATCGCGGAAATACAATCAGCAGTATTGCGCCAACGATCAGGTTGACTATGAAGAAATATGCCGAGAAAACGACATCCGCGACCTGTGGAATTGGACCGCCGATACTGAGGTCCGGATTGCGTGTCACGGTACCATCGATTCTCGCCTCGCTGGCTCGATCCAGTGTGCCATCGTACTCGACGTCGCCTCGGATCGCTGCAGTCGGTGCAATGCTAATCGTCTCCGCACCCGCGCGTAGACTGCCGACAGTCCCGGCAATAATGACCGATCCCGCCCCGGCCTCCAATTGTCCCCTGATGACACCATCAACACCGACCTGAACATTTCCCGCTGTTGCGCGAACGTTGCCGTCGACGGTGCCGCTAATATCCACATTACCCGCAGCCGCTTCAACATCGCCAGTAACCGTGCCCTCGATGCGGACATTTCCGGCGAAGGCTCGCAAGTCTCCGTCGACCGTCCCACGGACGACGACATCTCCGCCAAACACTTCGAGGTCGCCAGTGGTTTCTTCGGCCCCGATCACCACTGTGCCCCCCGCACGTGTCTCGGCGGCCGCAAGACCGGGAGCGATACTCAACGCAATGACAGCTATTCCGATGAGCAAAAGCATCCGACGGGCCATGACGGGGTTCTTGACCGGCCATCATTTAAAAACTAAAAAAGCAGGGCGATTCCGAGGTCCCCGTGAACGTGGCAGCGATCTGCTGCGCACTCCGGCCGGTTTTTCCCCCAGGGCCCCCTCGCGGCGCATAATGAGCGTCCGCGCAGTGGCCGCCGGGGCGATCCGGGAGGGTCTGCCGCCCCTCACCGCAAGCGTCCTTGGCGGACTGCTCGCGGGCGTCGTGCTCGGCGGTATGCGGACGCAGTTCGCGGCCGTCCCCGGCTTGCTCGTGCTCGTCCCGGCACTGTCTACGGGTCACTCGGTGCCAGACTCGCTACCGGTCTCCATCAGGGGTTGGTCGAACCTCGACTGAGCGGGATAGACGACCGGGTGTATCGGGCCATCGCAGCGGCCATCGTCAACGGGCTCCTTGCGTCCGGCTTCGCTGCTACCATGGCCTTCCTGCTCCTGACCGGACTTGGTGATTCGCCGGATCTGTTGGTGCTTGTCAGCATCGCGCTCCTTGCTGGCCTGCTTTCGGGGTGTGTTCTCTCAGCCACAGTGGTAACACTCATTTTTGTAGGGTATCGACGGGGTCACAATCCTGATACTCTTGTTGGGCCCATCGTGACGACCGCGGGAGACGTGTTTGGAGTTGCCTTCCTCCTGCTTGCAGTCGAAGTCGTGCAGCTCATCGGTGGGGGATTGTAAGTGCCAACGGAATGGTCAATCCGAGCGATCACCCGGGCGATGCTCCCGATACTGCTCGCACTCACCCTTGTCGAGCTTGGGAGCGGTCTCGTCCTCAAAGGCTTCGAGGGCGAGCTTCTTGCTTCTCCCTCGTTGCTCGTCCTCGTGCCAGTGATTATCGGTACCGCTGG
Source organism: Haloarculaceae archaeon (assembly GCA_042219595.1). GTDB lineage: Archaea > Halobacteriota > Halobacteria > Halobacteriales > Haloarculaceae > CAYLJD01. The sequence goes on along the minus strand of JBDGPQ010000162.1, from coordinate 7,896 downwards.
CAATCTCGGTAGTATCCTTGCTGCACGGCTCTCGACGGCGTTTCACCTTGGCACACTCGGATTCGCGCCAACTGACGACAGGCTACTCGGGAATGCCCTCGCAACGATCGGCCTTGCGCTAGCCATGTTCCCTGTCATCGGAACCGCCGCGTGGGTGCTGGCCACGATAACCGCTGGTGCACGGCTCGAACTCGGAACGGTGCTCGCAGTAGCGGTCGCCAGTGGTGCCAGTCTGGCCGTACTCGCCGTCGCCGTCACCATTGCGGTGACTTACGCAGCCTACCGATTCGAACTCGATCCAGACGATGTCGCCGTCCCCGTCGTCACCAATGTCTGTGACGTCCTCGGCGTTCTCGTGCTCTTCGGGGCAGTTCACCTGCTGGTTTGATCACCGATCTCACGCTCATAAGCCTGGGAACAGTGGTAGGCGTAGCCCGATTGCAGGAAGATTCCTCGTATAGAAACGGCATACTAGCGGGCGGATCTGTGTCTAGGCGGTTTCTGGGATCGGATCAACGATGACAACCGCCTCTCCGTCAACCACCAATTCGTCCGACCCGTCATGCACGGCTGTCGTGAGGCGGTAGCGATCACGTCCAAGGTCCTCAACCACTTCACAGTCCGCGGTCACCCGATCCCCGAGGTCCACGGGCCCGAGGTAGCTGAGACTCTGGGAAAGATAGATGGTGAGGCCCGGTAGCCGCGCGAGGGCGGCACTGATCGTGCCGCCAACGAGTGTTCCATGGACGATCCGGCGGCCGAAGCGAGTCCCGGCCGCATACTCGGTATCGAGGTGGAGCCGATTCGTATCACCGCTCGCCTCAGCGAATGCCTCGACGTCGGCCTCCGTTATCGTCTTTCCAAATCGCACCGTGTCGCCAACTTCGATCGACGATTCATCCCCGAAATAATCCGACTCCCACCCCTCTCGTTCATAGGCAGTGTCGATTCGGACATGGTGGCGTTCTCGACCTGGATCCGGCTGGCCGGTGCGGCCCATACGGATGAGGTGGGGAAGGTAGGCCGACAGGTCAGTCGTGGTGACGATGCCGACGATACTGCCGCCTTCGGTGACCGGAAGGCGTTTGATCCCGTGCTGTTGGAGTGTCCGCGCGGCCGCTTCGATCGTCGTATCTGGCGTCGTCGTGATCAGCTCCGACGCCATGGCCTCATCGACCGTACACTGTCCTGGGTCCTTTCCATCAGCGACAATACGCGTGATATCGGAATCCGTGAGAATCCCCACCGGCGTCTCATCTTCACAGACGACGAGCGACCCGATCTCTGCGGTTGCTAATCGACTGGCGGCGTCGCGCACGGTCGTCCCAGATTGGGTGGTCTCCACCGGGGAGACCATTACCTCGCGAACTGGGGTCGGGACAAGCATCGTGTGCCCGAATGGACCCGAGCGACAAAAACCTCAGATATCGATCGGTTCACCACCCTCGGTTGGGGGTGCGATCGAATCGATATACGTCTCGACATCGGGATCGCTGACTCGTACCCGGACTGCGATATCACCGAGTTCGTTCCCCTCGTCAGCCGGAAAGTTCACGACGCCTTCCAGGGCGGGCCCTTTCCGGAGTCGAAAGCTGAATGCATCGCCTCGACGGTTTTCAAAAAAGACCGATCGTGCGGTATCAAGGATCTCCTGCCGGTGTAACAGCTCCGAGAAGTGCGCTAGATCGTCAACGCGTGCGGTCAGTTCACCGTGACCATATTCTGGTGTGGCATCGGGAAAGATCGATTCGATGGCTGCCGCGACGAGGTCCTCTCGTTCCGTCGGGTGCACCGGCGCCGTGATCTCGACATCGATATCGGTCATTGGTCCGCGACCGCGTCCGGCCCCTCGGTGAGGAGTCGTTCGATACGCCGGTGAAAGACGTCGAGGCTGTCGGCGTTTTCGATTGTCACGTCGGCATCTGCGATGGCACGTCCCATGCCAAACCCGAGCTCCCGCTCATCGCGGTCTTCCAGCGACTCGCCACCGTCCTCCACGTCGGCATCTCGTCCGCGGAGGTCGAGCCGTTCAGCTCGCATCTCGAACGGTGCATCGACGGCGACGAGGAGAAAGTCTTCACCGAAGCGCTCCTCGAATGCCTCGACCTCGACATCCGACCTGATTCCGTCGACCAGTACTGTATCAGCATCCGTCAGCGCCGCTTCGATTTCCGGGATCGACCGCTCGGCAATCGCTGCGGGCCCTCCCTCGTCGCGGAGTGCTTTAGCGACCTCACCGTGATGGGTGGCTGGATCGAGACCGCGTTCACGGCACGCCGATCGGATCACGTCGCCCATCGTGACGACCGGCACGCCAAGGTCGCGGGCGACGGCAGCTGCCTCGCTTTTGCCGCTGCCTGCGAGACCGACGATCCCGATGACAGTCATCGGCGGCGGTAGATCGAGGCCGATCAAAAGGCTGTCTCATCGAGCCTTGACGACATTCAGACTGCGTCCTCGTCAGACAGCTTCCGGCTGATGGCGATGAAGCACTCCCGACCAGCCAAATTAAGCCGGCGGATGTGGACTTCGACCTCGAAGGTCGAGCCATCCCGCCGGCAATACCGGCCCTGTATCCGTTCCCGATCGCCGATCGCCATGCCGTCCCATAAGGCGTGCGCCTCGTCTGGATCGATAGCCTCGTCGAGATCCCAGACTTTCATGCCTTCGAGTTCGGACCGATCGTAGCCGGTCTCCTCGCATAAGCGCGGGTTTGGATCGATGATTGTCCCGTCCAAGTCGTGGACGTTGATCATATCCGGAGAATGATCAAAGAGGGCCTGCAACCGAGCGGAGCTTTCTTCCAGGGCCAGCTCCCGCTCCCGTCGATCCGTAATATCCCGAGCGACGCCTACCACTCCGTCGATGTCGCCATCCACGTACAACGGGGTGAGGCGATACGCGAGCACCGCGTAGCCGTGATTTGGGAATTCCGCCTCCAACTCACCGGTCACCTCAGCACGCTTACCAGCAAGCAGTTCCGCAAACGGATCGCCGTTTGCCTCGTTCCTGATATGGGGTATGAGAGCGCTCTCCTGGCCCACGAGGGCAGCGGGGGTGGTCCCGTACCAGTCCGCGAGATAGTCGTTCACCAGGTCGAACCGGCCCTCTTGATCGTAAATACAGGCCGCCTCACCCATCGAGTTCACCATCCGCTCGTACCGTTGGAGCTCCCGGCTCCGGTCCTCGAGTGCCTGTTCCGAACGGTACGCCTCGACGGCATTCACGATCCGATTCGCGAGAACGGTGTACTGATCGGTGCCACCGCCCTTTTGCAGGTAGTCGGTCACACCAGCCGAGATCGCCTCACTGGCGACGGATTCCGACCCTCGTCCAGTGAAGAGAATGAACGGCGAATCATCGTCTTCACTACGGAGCGCCCGGAGGAGCTCGAGCCCGGTCCCGTCCGGCATTTGATAATCGGATACGACGCAGTCGATATCGGCTTCCGTCAGTCGGTGCTCGGCGTCCTCGACTGACGTTGCGGTTTCGACGGCGAGTCGCCCGTCGGCTCGCTCGAGGAACTTGACAGCGACGTTGAGGAAATCCGCATCATCATCGATATGGAGGACGGTAATTTGATCGCGCACATCCTGGGCGCCCTGATCCATCGTGGTTCCTGGAGTGCTACACCTGAAAGTAGTTGTGGGCTACTATTGGGGCATCGAATTGCGCTGGATTCCATCCCTAACGGTCACGCTCGACCACGAATTCCGCGAGATCCCGGAGGTATACCATGGCTTGTGAGTCTGCCGCCTCGACGGACTCGAGCGCCTCGAGCGCTTCCGCGGAGGCAGCCCGCGCGCGCTCTGTTGCGCCCTCCGGTCCGAGATCCGTCACCTCGACCAAAGACGGCCGACCCATGGCAGCATCCTGGCCGACGGGCTTGCCCAGCTGGTTTGCATCGGCTGTCGCATCGAGGACGTCGTCGCGAATTTGGAAAGCGACCCCGACTCGCTCGGCATAGCGCCCGACGGCCTCGACGGTGTAGCCGTCGGCCTCCGCGGCAATCGCACCGAGTTCGGCGGCGGCGCGAAACAGTGCACCCGTCTTCCGGCGGGCTAATGCCATATATTCCTCTTCGTCGACTGGTCGGGCCACAAGCTCGGTCGCCTCACCCTCGCCGAGTTCGACCATTGCCTCCGAAACCGCCTGCATGGCACGCTCATCCGCCGAAAACAAGGCAAAGGCCTCGCCAATAAGCCCGTCGGACGCAATGATCGCCGGACCATATCCATATTCGGCCCACGCCGCAGGGTGGCCGCGGCGCACACCAGATTCATCGATCACGTCGTCGACCACGAGCGATGCGTTGTGAACGAGTTCGATCCCAGCCGCAAAGTCGAGCGCATCCTCGATATCGCCAGCAAGCGCTTCGCAAACCAGGACGGTCACTACCGGACGCACCCGTTTGCCACCGCCCAAGCCAACATGTTTGACCTGGTCACGCAGGCCATCCGGTTCAACCCCCTCGAGGACCGTCGCAAGGCGCTCCTCTACGCGCGCCCGGCGACGGGCCAAGTACTCCATTGAGCGAGGGTTAGGAATTGACCCGCAAGAGGGTGACGACTCTCGCTGGTACGCTACGCTTGCTCGATACGCACTCTGGCACCGCCGTCGATGTCTCCGAGTAACTCGGGATTCTCGATCATTGCGATCACATTCACTGGTGCCGCAGCTCGCGGTTCATCGCTTTGGCTGGCCGGTGTTGCTCCCCAAAACAGACAAATTGCGTTCCCACCGGGCCAGTATGCCACTGCCCCTGCCGGCACTTCCTCGCGGGCATTCTCCGCCTCCACGTCGATTGGTACACCGAAGTACAGCTCATCACCCCACCGGGTCGCGTCACCCTCGACCGGCAGCACCTCGCTGAGCGCGGCTCTCGTCTCGGGATTCTCGTCTGTCCAGGACGCCGATAGCTCGATACCGTCGACCGCGATGTGGAGGTCAGGCATGGATTTGCTGGGACCCACGGGGTCCTGAACCTGTCCCCGCCGCTTTTTGGCCGTGTCTCCGAACATCTCTCTATGGCATTAGTCGACCGTCTCGAGGGAATCGTCCACGAACCGACCCAGTCCGAGGGAGACGGTTTTGATCTAACGCTGGCGGCCGTTTACGAGGTGAGCGAGCCGGGCCGTGTCGACTTCGGTGGCGGAGAATTGGAACATGCCGAACTCCAGCAGCACGACACTGAACTGCGTGATGCAGACGACGAGTACGAGTGGTACAATCTTCAGGCCGGTCAGTATCTGCTCGAACACAACGAATCGCTTATCGATAATGGGCCGGCAATCACGGTGCAGCCACGCCGAGCACTCCTGGAACGAGGAGCAAGCCACCCCACTATTAGCGCGAACTCGTTACCACGGCTTCCGCTCGCTGTCGGCGGTGCCGGGATCAAACTCAAAGAGAATGCTCGGATCTCGACACTGAAGATCCCAGATTGACACCCTCCCCACCGTGATGGCGGGGATTCCCCGACGGGGAGTTCACGGTTGCGCGTTTCCTCGGGACGCACGTACGCTTTCGCGTGGTCCGTCAGCGGTTGCCGCTCAATTGTGACCGAGGGCGTGCGTTCCAGCGCGTTCAGCCCTGCGATCAGGTCGACAGCGAGGTTGGCCCCCAGTGCTGCACCACGACGCTGAACCGTTTCCGCCCAGAATTGTGAAAGGGTGCGCTTTTGTGGGCCGGCCGGCTCTTTCCCACCAATGGCTGAATTTACCGTCGCGGTCTCGGATCCCGAATCGGGCGAGACCCACCAGATCGAGGTAGCCGATCAGGATGCCAACCGATTTATCGGGCGCGAGATCGGCGAGGAGGTCGATGGCGCGGCTGTCGGTCTTGACGGCTATACGCTTGAGGTGACCGGTGGCTCTGATGACGCCGGCCGACCGATGCGTGAAGATGTTGCTGGGACATCGTTAGCCGAACTCCTGCTGGAGGGCGGTGTTGGCTATCACCCAGAACGTGACGGCGAGCGCAAGCGGGTCACGGTCCGTGGACGCGAAATCGGGGAAGCCACTCGACAGATCAATGCCGCCATCGTCGACCGTGGCGACGAGTCCGTAGCAGAATTGCTTGAGTGACCGACCGACTGCCCTCGGATCACCCGGCGGTCGACAGTCATCGGGTGCACCTCGAGCGCATTGGTCGAACAAACCGGCAGCGCGTGCCGCTGCCAACCGACTTGGATGTTGATTCCGGTACCGTCGTGAGCCTCTCGCTGGAGGGCACCCCGGCCTATGCGTTGGTCGATGAGGCACTGCACGCGGGACGCGTCTTCACCCGTGCCTCGGACAACCGGCGGCTGGCGCGGACCGGCCAGGGCGCAGACCGTCTCCGAGAATGGATATCTGATACTGGACTCGCTGTCGGGGATCCCATTAATATCGACGTGGTGACGCCGGGGTACGCGTACGGGCTCCGCCGCCCGGGCGAGCGCATCGTCTATTCCGCACCGTACGCCCCCGACGATTCGCTCTCGCGTATCGCTGAAGATTTGGACTAATCGCCAGTTTTCGCCGCTGATACTGGCGCGTAATCCCTAAGACCACTCGCACTGAATCCTGATTGAGACGTCCATGTCGGAGTCCGTGTTGGCCGACTTCTTCGGGAGATTTCACGCGCATACTACGCCGTCGGAGAAACCGGTCAGCGGACGCATCGTCTGCTCCGGTCGTCGGCTCGTTCTCGCCATGGACTCGGAATCGACGATTCAAATCCCTCTGGCGTCGATCATGGACATCGGCGTCGGGACAGTTCCGTCGAAGCTGGAGGAGTTCTTTGACTCCACAGTAACGATTGCGTACGAGCGTGACGGCCAGTCCCGGCTTGCTGCCGTCGAGGCCGATACCGAAGACATCCGGAAGTTCGCCACGGTGCTCTTCGGCGCGATTCTCGAGGGGACGACTGTGTCGCTCCGGCACCCAGCCGTACTTGATGGCCGATTGCAGAGCCACCCATTCCGCTCCGCAACGCTCGGCATTGCCCGGACTGCCGTCGCTTTCCGGGGTGATCCCGAGACAGTCAGTATCGATCTCGGCGACGTCATCGGCTTTGGCCGATCGAGTGCCGAGATCGATGGGGCGGACCGGCCTGTCGTGGAGATCGTGACAGAGGCGGACGGTCAGTCAGTCACCTCATACATCGGGGGCGCTTCTTCGCGCAAGCTCTCACTTCTCGGTCGCTACCTTCGCATCGAGTATGCCGAGGCGGCCGCGGAAGCACGGGACCTAAATCTCGAAGAGGTGGCAACCCGGACATTGCTCACGACATATGCCATCGAGGGTGAGACCGATATCGACGTTCCGGCGATCGTGGAAACAGATGCGGAGACCCTCGCTGCGGTGCGTGAAGAGCTCGTCGGGGCGGGTCTGCTCGTGGCTGCTGACCCCGGATCACCACTCACCCAGCTTGGCCGGATCGCCGCTGAGTCGGCGGCCACTGACGTCGCCTAAGTGGAGCGAGACGGCCCAATGCGGGCCCAGAGCACCAATTCTTTTGTACCCCCGCGGCGCAGACAGTCTCATTCGGAACAGGTGGATATGATCGAGCTTACGAAAACCGGGATCGACGGTCTTGACGACATTCTTAACGGTGGCATCGCGCGACACTCGACGACGCTGATCAGTGGGAACCCGGGCGCCGGTAAGAGCATCTTCGGGCTGCAGTATATCTATAATGGAGTTGAAGAATTCGATGAAAACGGTATTTATCTGACTTTCGAGGAAAACGCCAAAGATCTCCAGGAAGCCGCCGAATCAGTCGGTTTCGAACGGTGGGCGGACTACGTCGACGAGGGCCGGATCAACGTCTACGACAAACAGGTCCTGCTCCGCGAGAACGACTTCAGTTCTTCGCTCGAGCTCTTGCTCGACGATCTCGATGCTGGGTACG
>JBDGPQ010000153.1:0-14583 GCA_042219595.1 Haloarculaceae archaeon | reverse complement strand
TCCGGAACCGCGGTTTCCCTGCAACCACTCCTCGTTGTGTGGCTCTTGGTGGGGTAGCGCGGACGTGCTGTGGGTGGTATCCGACGGGCGGTGCAACACGTGCCAGTCAATGGGCGGTGGCCGTTTCACTGCTCACGCAATCGCTTCCAGGCATGGGTCCCTCGACCGCCTGGCTGCGCACCTGATCTGCATCCGAAACCATCCCGACCGAGACGCCAAACCGGAGGGCACATGCCCGCGCCGGCGCCAGGGCGACCATGCGCGTCGCCGAGCGTCGGACTGTCGAGGGCGGCCGCGAGCGCTGGACGCTCGTGCCCGAACACCTCGACGACCTCTGGCATCTCTCGCATGTCATCGAGCCGGGGGACCGCGTGGCCGGCGACACAACGCGACGGATCCAACGCGCTGACGACCAACTTCGGGATACGGGCGGCGAGCGGGAACACCTCTGGGTCGAGCTTGACGTAACCGACGTCGAGTTTGCCAAGTTTGCCAACCGACTCCGTGTCGGCGGCGATATCGTCGAGTGTTCCCGAGAGGACCAGCTCGGGCATCATCACACCCTCAATGTCGAGGAGCATGACGAGATCGAGGTCGAAAAAATCTGGAAGGCCGACCAGCGCGAGCGAATCAACGAAGCTGTAGAGTCATCGGAGAATCCCGATGTCGCCGTGGCAACCATCGAGGAAGGTCAAGCGTACGTGCACACCGTCGCACAGTTCGGCACCGAGGAACGCGCCTCGATCACGGCCCCGACTGGCAAAGGGGAGTATGCGCGACCACGGGACGAGCTGTTTACGGAGCTTGCGGATGTTCTCACGCGCCTCGATGTCGATGCCATCATCCTGGCAGGTCCCGGCTTCACAAAACAGGATGCGCTCGAGCATATCCGTGATGCGGCGCCCGAGCTGGAGGCGGCGATCACCGTGGTCGACACCGCGAGCGTCGGCGATCGAGGCGTCCACGAGGTACTCAAGCGGGGCGCGGTCGAAGATGTCCAGCAGCGAACTCGAATCGCCGCTGAGGCCGAGCTGATCGATGAACTCACCGAGCGTATTGCCGACGGGGCGGAGGTCGCATACGGCCCGGACTCCGTCGCCGAGGCAGCCGAATACGGCGCCGTCGACCACCTGCTCATCCTCGACGAGCGGCTCCGTGCCGAGCGAGCCGACGAGGGCGACTGGGCGGTCGATGTCGACGATATCATCGAGTCCGTCGAGCAACAAGGCGGCGAGGTGACGGTCTTTTCGAGCGAATTCGATCCCGGTCGCCAACTCGCGAATCTTGGCGGGATCGCTGCGTTGTTGCGCTACCGTCTCGAGTGATCGACGAAATCCAGCGTGAGGCCGTCCGTGGCGACGCGAACATCGCCGTCATACCGCTCGCCGATTGACTCGAGCATTTCGTCGTGCTTGCCTTCGCTGTGCGGGTAGAAATGAGTCAGATAGACCCGCCCAAGGTCGACATCTGCCTCTGCAAGCGCCTGCCCGAGCGACGCCGGTGTCGGGTGATTCGAGACGTCGACATCATCGGGGAACGAGCAATCGTGGACGAGGACGGCCGCCCCATCGGCGAACGACACCAGCCCAGGATCGGCCTCGGTGTCACCGCTAAAGACGATCGATGGCCCGCCTTCACGGCCCGACTCCGTAAACCGATAGGCGTAGCATTGCATCGAATGCTGCGTTTCCCGAGCGGCCACGTCGAAGCCGTCGACTTCGTACGGCCCCGCACCGGCTTCGAGATCCCGCAGCGTGAGATCGACACGGTCCTGCATGTACTCGTGCACAGACAGCAAGCCATCGACGAGGTCCGACGTCCCGGGTGGGCCGACGACAGTCAGCTCGGTTTCGCCATCGAGCCAGCGTGCCTTGAGGAGCGGCATGAGATCCGAGACATGATCGAGATGATGGTGCGTGAGCAGGACGGTGTCAGCGCCCGCATACCCGACAGAGGTACGCGCCAGGGAATGGAGGGCCCCACTGCCACAATCCACGACGAGGGCCTTCCCGCCGGTTTGCAGCAGCAACCCTGTCTGCATCCGGTCGCCGGTCGGCATTGCGCTTCCGGTCCCGAGGAATGTTAGCTTCATACCCCTGGATCAGTCCCCCGGGGAGATTAGTGGTTTTGCCGTGGCCGAACGCTCTTTAGGACCGGCGGCGGATGGTCGCTCAACCAGATGTCCCAGGGCAACTACAACCACGCGCGGGTGCAGGAGTATTGGACGCATGTCTGGGACCGTGAGGACGTCTACGAACTTGCCGACGATGCCGTCGACCCAACCTACGTCCTCGGGATGTTCCCCTATACTTCGGGAACGCTCCATATGGGGCACGTCCGCAACTATGCGATCACGGATGCATATGCCCGCTACCGCCGGATGGCGGGCGACGACGTCCTCCATCCGATGGGGTGGGATGCGTTCGGCCTCCCAGCCGAAAATGCTGCCTACGAGCGATATACCGACCCTGAATCCTGGACTGCGGCCTGCATCGCTCAGATGCGCGAGGAGATGGAGACGCTCGGGTTCGGCTACGACTGGAGCCGCGAGATAACGACGGCAGAGCCGGCCTACTACCGCTGGAATCAGTACTTCTTTCGGGAGTTCTACGAGGCTGGCCTCGTCGACTACCGCGAGGCCGCTGTCAACTGGTGCTCGGACTGTGAGACAGCACTGGCGGATGCCCAAGTCATCCAGCAAGCGGCCGATGGCGGGAGCGTCGACGTCTGCTGGCGCTGTGAGACGCCCGTCAGCCAGCGCGACCTCGAGCAGTGGTTCTTCACGATCACCGACTACGCCGATGAGCTGGTCGACGGTCTCGATGACCTGGACGGCTGGCCGGAGAGTGTCCGAGAGATCCAGCGAAACTGGATCGGACGCCGCGAGGGAGCCACTGTCGGGTTTGAGGTGCCGGGCCACGGCACGATCGACGCGTTCACAACCCGGTTGGATACCATCCACGGGACGACTTATCTCGCCGTCGCCCCGGGACATGATCTCGCATCGGGGGTCGCCTCGGACGCCCGTGCATCGGAGGGCGACGCCGACAGCGATGTGCATGCCGGGACCAGGCTGGATGCCACTGCCGTGCATCCCCTAACTGGTGAAGAATTGCCCGTCTACGTTGCCGATTATGTGATGGAGGACGTCGGCACAGGTGCGGTAATGGGCGTCCCCGCACACAACGAACGAGATCATGCCTTTGCCGTGGCCAACGACCTGCCCATCGTGTCAGTTGTCGAACCGGCGGACGCGACTGAGCCGGATCTCCCTTACACTGGGGACGGTGTTTTGGTCGACGCTGGCGAGTATACCGGCCTCGAGAGCGAAACCGCTCGGGAGCAACTGCGTACCGATATCGACAGTGCGAATGCGCACACTGCCTACCGACTCCGCGATTGGCTGATTTCCCGGCAGCGGTATTGGGGCACGCCGATTCCGATCGTTCACTGTGATGACTGCGGCCCCGTCCTGGTTCCGGAGGAGGATCTCCCGGTAGAACTCCCTGAGTTCGTTCAGACGACCGGCAATCCCCTCGAGTCAATCGACGAATTCGTCGAGACCACCTGTCCGGAGTGCGGCCAGCCGGCCCAGCGGGAAACGGATACGATGGATACCTTCGTCGACTCGTCGTGGTACTACCTGCGATACCTCTCACCGGACCGTGACGACGTGCCGTTCGATCCCGACCGGGCGGCAGACTGGCTTCCGATTGATGCCTATGTGGGCGGCGAAGAGCACGCGATCCTACATCTCTTGTATATCCGCTTTTTCGCTCGTGCGCTTGCCGATCTCGGTCTCCTCTCCGTGCGCGAACCGGTCGACCGCCTCCTCAACCAGGGGACGGTCCTCCACGGTGGCGAGAAAATGTCGAAGACGAAGGACAATGTCGTCATGCCACACGAGTATGGCGCCGAAACGACGCGACTCTTTGTGCTTTCGGCGGCACACCCGGCCCAGGACTTCGAATGGACTGCAAAGGACGTCTCGAGCGCTTACGACCTTCAGCAGACGATTTACGATCTCGTTACCGACCTTCCGGCTGTCGAGACACGCGAGGATCACGCGGCGCGTGATGAGTACGTCGCCGGGGAAATCGACCGCACGATCGCCGCAGCGACGGCGGACCTCGAGCGCTTTCGGTTTCACCAGGCCGTGACGGAGGTCCGTCGATTGGCCCGGCTACTCGGCCGGTATCGCGGCTACGGCCGACCGAACGAGGCCGTGTATCGCCGCGGGCTGCGCGTCCTCGCGCGGCTCGTCGCCCCGCTCGCACCGTACCTGGCTGAGGAATGCTGGAATCATCTCCGCGGTGGCGGGCTCGCGGCGCAAGCTGACTGGCCGGAGCCCGAGAGTGACGTCGAGCAGTTCGATGTCGAGCGTCGACTCGTCGACACGCTTCGAGACGACGTGCGCGAAATTGTCGACGTGGCGGGGATCGAGGAACCGTCGACGATTACGGTCACGGTCGCGCCGGATTGGAAATACGAGGCGTACGATGTCGTTCGCGCCGCCGATCCTGGCGACGCTGTCGTCGGCGAGATACTCGAGCGGGTCGATGGGCCGCCTGGAGATCTCCGGGACTATGCCGAATCGCTCCAGGCCCGTCGACAGGAACTCCGGCCGACACTGTCGGCGGATGCTGAGCGCGATCTCCTCTCGTCAGCGGCATGGCTGCTCGAGGACGAATTCGGTGCTGCGGTGCAAGTGGTGCCGGCCGATCCGGGGAGCGACGCTGCTGAGACGGCGACCCCTGGAAAGCCAGCGATCCAGATCGATTAGTTAGAGCGGTCTTCCGCGTCGTCAGCGGAGGTGTCGGTCGAGCTTGTGCTCGATGACGAGCCAGTGGACGTGTCGTCGGTACTCGTGCCGGTTGCACCGCCAGTGTCGCCCTCACCCTCGCCGGTCATTTCTTCGAGTTCCTCTTCGATCTCTTGTCGGCCGCGCTGGAATTCCCCCATCGCCTGTCCCGTCGACCGGGCCAGCTTCGGGATCTTATTCGCACCGAAGAGTAGCACTGCGATTAGCAGGATAACGACCATTTCCATCCCCCCGGGGATCGGCCCGATCAGCGGAACGAGTGTGCCTGACATCGTTACCTTCACTTGCCAACTACCGATTATAGGCCTTTTGCTCACCTCGATCGCCCGGATTGGCCGACCGAGCCAGGCTTTTCCGATCCGGCACCCTGGAGTCGGCGATGAGCAACGACGCGGATGACGGCCTCCAACGGTACGATCCGACGGCCGAGCATCCCTTTCCCGACGAACGGCTGAACGCAGTGCTCGACGCAGTCGATGCCGATACCGAGATCGCCGCGTACCTCGAGGCACAGAACGTCAATCCGGTGAAACGTAAACGGTACAACGACCATGGCCCGAAACACGTGGAAATCGTCCGACACCGGGCATTAGCACTCTATGAGTTATTGAAGCGTGGTGGGGTTGGCTTCAACGGTGCGGCCGATCATGATGGCCTCGAAGAAGCGGACGAACCCGTAATCATTGCGCTCGGTGCGATCCTCCACGATATCGGCCACATCATCCATCGGGACGAGCACCCCTACTACTCGATTCCCCTCGCCGCGGACCTCCTCGATCGACTCTTACCGGAGTTCTACGAGACACGTCCGGCGGTCAAAGTGAAGGGGGAGGTGCTCCACGCGGTGCTGTGTCACCACACGCCTGAAGACCCACTCACGCTTGAGGCGGGCGTCGTCAGGGTGGCTGACGCACTCGATATGGAGCGGGGCCGCTCACGAATCCCCTACGAACGGGGTGGCCGGGGGATCAACACGGTCTCGAGTCAAGCCATTCAGCGTGTCAGTCTCGAACCCGGTGACGATCGGCCGGTTCTCGTCGAGATCGAGATGACGAACGCCGCCGGCGTCTACCAGGTCGACAACCTCCTCAAGGCGAAGCTTGCGGCCTCCGGACTCGAAGATCACGTCCGGATCGTCGCGCTCAACCGTCACGAAGCGGGTGACCGTATCGTCGAGCGGATCGAGCTCTGACGGGCCAGATCGACGTATCCAGCGCGCTACAGCGCCTTCGAGATTCCGGTCCCCGCAGGGCTATTCGTCACGGGTCAGGACGTCATCGCCGTGGCGCTCTCGGAGCTGCTCGAGGCGGTCGCGTCCCTCGCTAACCCGGGGCGTCGGCGTCTCGTACACGTCCTCGAACATTGCGGTTGGCTCGCTCGCGAACGCCTCCGCTTGATCGACCAGCTCACCGATCTCCTGCCGAGCGCGTTCGCCGATCGCCGCGACCATCTCATCATCGAGCAGTCCTCGGTCGCGCAGGAAGCGTTCCATCCGCGGGATCGGATCCTTCTCCCGCCACTGCTCCACCTCGTCGTCTTCACGGTAGTTCGACGGATCGTCGACGGTCGTATGCGCACCGAGGCGGTACATCACTGCCTCGATCAAGGATGGCCGGGGCGCATTCGGTTCGCCCGCCTTCGCGCGTTCGGCCGCTTCACGCGTCACCGCGTACACCGCGAGCGGATCCATGCCATCGACCTGGACGCCAGGCATCCCATACGCGTCCGCCTTCTGGGCAATGGTTGCGCTTGCTGTTTGGCGGTCACGGGGGACTGAAATGGCGTATTGGTTATTGTTGCAGATGAATATCGTCGGGGCATCGAACACCCCAGCAAAATTCAGCGCCTCGTGGAAGTCCCCTTCTGACGTCGCGCCGTCGCCGAAATGGCATGCCACAGTGACGTCGTCGCCACGCAGCTTTGCCGCCCAGGCCAGCCCCGTCGCATGCGGGAGGTGGCTGCCGATCGAGATATTGATCGGGAAGATATTCTTCTCAGCCAGCCATGCATTCCCGGTTTCGTGGCCCATCCAGTACAGCAAGTATTCATGCGAGAGCCCGCGGGCGACGACCGCGCCATGTTCTCGGTATTGGAAACTGAGCCAATCCGTGTCGGCGAGTGCGTGCGTTGACGCAACCTGGGCGGCCTCCTGCCCTTGGAGGGGTGGGTACGTCCCGATCCGACCCTGGCGGTGGAGCGAGGTTGCCCGCTCATCGAGCACTCGCGCGTACCGCATTTCCTCGTAGATGGTCCGCAGTTCCTCGTCATCAAGGTCTGGAACCGATGCGCCATCGAGCACCGTCCCATCGTCATCGAGAATTTGGACCGGCCAATCGTCACGGTCCCAACGGAAGCCCGCACCCGACATTGGTGACCAGGTCGACCGGTCGGCCCAAAGGTGTTGCGCCGCCCAAGGGCTAAGGGCCGTGGACCGCTGCGGAGCCACATGGTTCGCTGGCCCGATAGCACCCTATTCGAAGGGGTCGCCGACGTGGCCGACCAGCACGCGGAGCGGGTCGCGCTCCACGTCGCCGGTGGGACGATCACCTACGCCGACCTCATTGAACGTGCCCGGCGGGTGTCACGGGGGTTCGCTCGTCTTGGGATCGAGTCGGGTGATATCGTCGCCGTCTGGCTCTCCAACCGGCCAGAATGGGTCGTCTGTCACCTCGCACTCTCGCGGCTCGGGGCCGCGATGGTGGCGGTCAACACCCGGTACCGGACTCACGAGCTCGAGTATATGCTTCGGGATTCGGGTGCTCGCGCGCTCGTGACCGAGCGGACTTTTCTCGACAACGATTACCACGCTATGCTCGCAGAGGTCGTCCCAGCGATTCGCACGGCTGACCCCGCCGGGTTCGACCCGGACACCATTCCAGATCTCGAGGCTGTCGTGAGCCTCGATCCCGAGCCCGAGTATTCCGCATTGCGGGACTATAGCACATTGTCGGACGGGGCGGGGCCATCGGTGGATGCGGCAGGCGGTCCCGAGGATCCAGTCGCCGTCTTCTACACCAGTGGGACGACGAGCGACCCAAAGGGCTGTCTGCAGCCGAGCCGCTCGCTGCTGAACCACTCGTATAACGATGGCGAATATCTTGACGTAACGTCTACCGATACGACCGTCGCGACGCTGCCCTTCTGTGGCGTCTGGGGCTATAACCTCCTCTTTTCCGCATTAACGCACGGCGCATCGATCGCCGTCCCGACCCATTTCGAGCCCGCCCGAACGCTTGCCGCTATCGAGGAGCATGATGTGAGTTATCTCGGAGCGACCGCTGCGATGGTTCGCCGGATGCTCGATCACGAGTCGTTCACGTCCGACAGAGTTCGGTCGGTGACGCGCGCTGTCGTCGCGTTTCTTGGTGGTGGTTTCGACGAGGCCGATTTCGAGCGGTTCGAAGCCGGCTTCGACTGCCCGTTCGTCCAGCCATACGGATCCTCGGAGGGGAATAGCATGATGTTTGTCGGCGACCCAGCCGCGCCGATGGCCCACCGAAAGCGCGTTGGCGGCCCGCTCGTCTCCGATGAGATCGAAACCAAGATCGTGGATCCGGAGACGCGAGAGGAGCTTCCCGCCGGCGAGCAGGGCGAACTGGCCTTTCGCGGCTACAACCGATTCCTGCGCTATCTCGGCAAACCGGAGGCGACCGAGGCGGCGGTTGACGATGCAGGTTGGTTCTATACGGGCGATCTCTGTACGATCGATGCCGACGGCATCCATGAGTACCACGCGCGCCTCGATGACGCGCTGCGGACGCGCGGCTTCTTGGTTGCCCCCGAGGAGATCGAGCGGGCGATCGACGGGCTTGACGGCGTCGACCGGTCTCAGGTCGTCGGGGCGCCACACTCCCGGCATGGCGAAGTTCCGGTCGCTTTCGTCCGGGCCGATGGCGATTTGGACGTCGGACGTCTCGAAACCGCACTTGCCGACGAGGTGGCGGACTACAAAGTGCCCGCAGCGATCGAAATCGTCGACGACTTCCCGACGACGGAGGGGCCGAATGGCGTGAAGATCCGGAAGACGGAACTTCGGGACCGGGCAGCGGCGCTCGTCGAGGCGTAGCTATTTGACCGGCTCAGCCGACGGGCCAGCATGCGCGAGATTACTGACGGCGTCTTCGTCGAGGATCGCTACAGTCTCCACGGTGACTATCACGGCTGTAATTACGGCTATGTCGAAACCGGAGACGGACTCGTCGCCATCGATACGCCGGAGTGGCCCGCCGATGCCGTCCCGTATCGGGATCGCCTTGCCGAGGCTGGTTCGGTGCGGTATCTCGTCAATACCCATCAACACATCGACCACGTCGCCGGGAATCACTTCGTGCCCGGGGAGCGGATCTCACACGACTGTGTCCGCGCTGCGATCTCGATTCCCCCGGAGTACGACCGCACACGGAGTCTCCTCGGTCACCTGTTCGAAGACGACCTCGCGAAGCAAAAGATCGCAACGGTCGAAGAGTGGGGTCCGGACGGATTCGACTGGGAGGATCTCATGCGGCTGATCTTTGCCGATCTCGATCCCGAGAGTCTCGAGCACCTAGACGGCTACGAGATGGCCCCTCCGGAGGTGACGTTCAACGATACGGCGACACTCCACGTGGGAGAGTGTACGTTCGAGCTTCTCCACATGCCCGGCCATGTCGAGAGCCACATTGCGGTCTATATTCCAGAGAAATCCGTGCTCTTTGCCGGCGATAACGTCACCACGGAGTGTTATCCGAGCATGGCGAGTGCGGTGCCCCAGGATTGGCTCGCGTCACTCGATCGGCTCGCGAACCTCGATCTCGAGCACGTCGTTCCAGGTCATGGGCCCGTCGCTGGTCCGGAGGCCATCACCTCGTTCCGGTCGTTCCTGGAGACGGTACGAGACCGCGTCGAGGCCGCGACCGCCGAGCGATCAGTCGAGAATGCCGTCACAGCACTCGACTTTACCGATCTGCGGCCAGCCCTGCACCCGATGGCGCTTTCCCACCGGGACGATGTCGAGCGGCTCTACGAAGTGCTTTCCTAAGCGTCGCTCGCGGTGAGGTAAGGTAATAAGTGGGCACCACGATGTGCGGGCATCATGCCCGACGAACGAACCGTAAATTCTGTCCTCGCGGAGCTGTTCCACAATGAGGGCATTCACACCTCCTTCATGTACCTCTCCGAGGACATGATGAATCTCGCCGCTCGCATCGACGATTACGATGCGTCGACCATCATCCAGAGCCGCCACGAACAGGATGCCGTGACGATGGCCGACGGCTACGCCCGCCATACCAAGGATATCGGCCTGGCGGTCGTGGGGCAGGGCGGGGCGATCGGTCAAACCGGATCATCGCTCGTTACGGCACGCAAGCGGGGCTCGAATCTGCTCGTCGTCGCCCCCGAAGCCACGCGAACGCTCTCTGTCGACAACCCAACAACCTATAATGACCCCACGCCGGGCATTGCGGCGAAAGATTTCGATCAAACCGGTTATCTCCGGGATACGATCGAGCAGGTCCGCTCCGTCAGAACGCCCGAGGTTCTCGTTCCCATCTTCAAAGAGGTCATCCGGAAGATCCGGCTCGGCAATGGCCCGATGGCGGTGACCATCTCGACGGACGTCCTGAACGGCGACATGGAGCTCGGCGGCGAGATGCGGTCGGCGCTCGAATCCCCGACCGAGCTACATACGGATCCCGATGCGGTCCTCGCGCCGGGCGCGAAGCGCATCGATCAAGCCGTCGAATCCTTCCTCGACTCGGACGCCACCAAGCACCCGATGGTGGTCGTTGGGCGCGGCGCCGCGCGGGAGACCTACCGGCCAGACATCGAGCGTCTCGCCGAGCGCATGGGCGCGGTCCTCGGGACGTCATTCCGCGGGAAGGGATTCTTCCCCGACCACCCGTATTACGTCGGAACGGTCGGCGAGACGGGTGAGCCGCTAGCCATCGAGTACGCCAGCGAGGCGGACTATGTCCTCGTCCTCGGGGCCAGTCTAAACGCTCGGACCTGGGACGCGGGTCGCCTGTTCGACGAGGACGCAACTATCGTCCACGCAGATATCGACGACGCCGCACTCGGGCGGTACGGGCCGATCGATCTCGGCATTCACGGGGACGCTGGGTCAGTCGCCGGGCGGCTGGCGGACGCGCTCGCTGACGCCGGGATTGACCGCTCGGCGGAGATGTGGACGGACAACCTCGAAGCCCGCATCGCCGAGCACGACCCCTACGAGCATGTCGAGTTCACCGACCGGGATGATGCCCTCGATCCGCGGCGTGTCGTCGCCGAGTTCGACGGGATCCTCCCACGTGATCGTGTTGTCGTCGTCGACGGCGGGCACATGGCGCGGTGGGTCTACCAACGGGTCGACGTGCACTCGCCGGACCACCTGATCTGTCGCGGCGACTTCTCGTCGATCGGCCTCGGCCTTCCGATGAGTATTGGCGCGTCGGTCGGCACCGACGCGGACACCACACCCGTCCTCTTCTGCGGCGACGGCGGGCTCTTGATGCACTTCCAGGAACTCTCGAGTGCTGCCCGCTTCGACATCCCACTCATCATCGTCTGCTTCAATGATGATGCCCTCGCGGCAGAGTATCACCGCATGGCGCCCGAGGATCAATTCATCGCTCGAACCGAGGCGCCGAATCTCGCGGACGCCGCGGCGGGACTCGGGTGTGATGCCTACCGCGTCCGCACGCCGGAGGAACTCGCAGATATCGCGACGCACGTCGACCACAAGCCCGACGGGCCGGTCGTCATCGAGTGCGTCGTCGACCGTGACGTGCAGACGGCGATGTAGGTTACCAGCCGAGCAGGGACTTCGGATTCTCTTCGACCAGGACGTTGAACTCCGCGCGTGACAGCCCTTTACCGGTGAGGATCTCGCCGAGATACGACAGACTCTCTGCCGGGGTGGGATTGCCGATCTGGCCTGCATCGCTACTGACGATACTGTTATCGACGCCGATCGCGCGGACGTTCTCGTAGAACTCATCGGCCGTCTCCCAGGCGGCCCGCGGGGAGATACCACCGAATACGTGGTTCATCGTCGCACCCAACTCGACGAGCTGCTCCTGCTGGTCGAGATCAAAGTCAGTGATCGGGTAGCTGGGGTGGTCGATCATGACGCCCTCGTGACCCAACTCCGCACAGTACTCCACCATCGCGAGGGTCTCCTCGAACGAGAGATGGCCGATCGCGAGTACGACACCGTGATCGGCGATTTTCTCGATACACAGCCTGACGTCTTCCTTCAGCTCGCCATCGTCGTCGAGCGCATAGAGCCCGTCTTTCTTCTGATATTCGGGGTTGTCGCCGAAATCCACGCCGAGTTTGTTGCCGAGTCCACCACTCACCTCGGCATCTCGGCGGGCGTCGATCGTCGGAGCCCAGATTACACCCGCGTCATAGAGGCACGCGAACTCGACCATGAAGGGGTTCCAACCACCGCAACAATAGTTGAGCACGACGCTGCCGATCGGTTGGATATCGGCGTCATGTGCCTCGAGCGACCGCTCGATATACGGCGTGGCGTACGCCGTCGGCAAGAAATGCTCCTTGAGCACGATTCCGTCGAAGCCGTGCTCGGCAGCATCGAGTGCGAGCTCGAATCCATCGCCCCGTCGGGGAATGACCGACGGCCCACAGTGAGCATGCATGTCGACGGCGCCGTCCGTCTTGATGTCGTGGCGCATGGCCGCGGAGTCTGCGGGGGTCCGGAAATAGCTGTCGCCACTCAGAGCGTCGATGCGTGAGCGCCGCCATCGATAAACATCGCATCACCCGAAATGTACCCCGCCCGGTCCGAGCAGAGGTACGCCACGGTATCCCCCAGTTCCATGGTGTCGCCGAGTCGGTCCGCCGGGATGCTTTCTGCCCGCATCGCACGGCCCTCGTCGTAGTCGTCGATCACGCCCTCCTCGATGAGCGTGTCGAAGTGGTTGTAGACTCGCGGGCTCTCGTATCCCGCGGGCATGACGGTGTTTGCGCGCACGTCGGGCCCCCAGGCCTCCGAGAGCACTTTCATGATTCCGGCGACGGTCATCCGCACGGAGGACGACAGCACGTTGGCCGTCGTCGCTTCCTTGATGATTTTCGACGTGATCGCGACGATCGACCCACCGTCGCCGGCTTTGAGGTGCGGTTCGGCGGCCTGGGCGCTCCTGACAACCGGCATGACGAGCATGTCATAGGCGTCGTACCAATGCTCGTCCGTGGTGTCACCGAAGTCGAGGCGGGGTGGACCGCCACCCGAGGTGACGAGGTGATCGAGACCGCCGAATTCATCCACCGTGGTTTCGACCAAGGCAGCCGGCACGCCGGGCTCGGTCAGATCACCCGACTGTGCGATCACCTCTCCGTCGGCGACCTCCGCGATTTCGTCTCGGGCCGATTCGAGCTTTGCCTCGTCACGGCCGTTGATAAGGACATTCGCCCCCTCGCGGGCGAGAGCTTTCGCGGATGCCTTGCCAAGGCCGCCGCTCGAGGCGATCGTAAGCGCTGCCGTGTCCTCTAGGTGGAGATCCATGCCCGGAGCAGCGACCGGGCCGAGGATAAAGCTACCTCAGGTGTGGTGCTCGAGCAGATCCGCGGCGCGTTCCCAGTCCGCGTCGCCGTCCTGGTACCGCTCCGCCAAGGGCTGCTCGGGCATTTCGCCGACCGCTCGCTTCTCTTGGCCATACGATGGCCGATCGGGATCGCGGTAGAACCGCCCCGTGAGGACCTCTCCCTCCCAGAGGCGCTGTTCGACTTCGTGCATCATGTCGCCGGCCTCGCGCCGATCGGTCGGATCGAAATCGAACTCGTCGTCATCCTGCACGTCGGTATATGGCACATATTCCTTGGCGTCCTTGTTCCAGGTGGGACACTGCGTGAGGAAGTCCACCAACGCAAAGCCGTCGTGTTCGATCGCATCGACAACGACGTCCTTGGCCTGCCGGGGATTCACCGCTGCGGTCCTCGCGATGAACGAGGCTCCGGACGCCAATGCGAGCGAGAGTGGCCGAACAGGGCCCTTCGCACTCCCCGAAGGCTGCGTCTTTGACTTGTGGCCTTTCGGGCTCGTCGGCGACGTCTGACCTTTCGTCAGCCCGAAGATCTCGTTATTGAAGACGATATAGGCCATGTCGTGGTTCTCCCTGGCGGTGTGCATGAAGTGGTTCCCACCGATGCCGTAGCCGTCGCCGTCGCCACCTGCCGCGATCACTTCGAGGCCTGGATTCGCCAACTTCGCTGCCCGGGCGACCGGCAGCGAGCGGCCGTGAATCGAGTGGTAGCCATAACTCTCGAAATACGACGAGAGCTTTCCCGAGCAGCCGATGCCGGTGACAAGCAACGTCTCGTCGGGCGATCGCCCGAGCTCCGGCATCGCTTGCTTCAGCGCTTTGAGGACACTGAAGTCCCCGCAGCCAGGACACCACGTCGCCTGTGGCTCGATACCGGGGGTGAATTCCTCGCTGTCAATATCGCGGTTCTCGCCGATTGCTGTGAATGCGCTCATGGTTAGTCTCCTGCTGCCGGAACGTATCTGACGTTCTGTGCGGCCGGCTGCCCGCCATTGACACTGGCTTCGAACCCGCTGACGATCTCGCCCGGCTCGAAGGCTTCGCCGTCGTACTTCAGTAGACTCGAGAGCTTCGGGCCGAACCGGCCGAGTTCCTTCTGGGTGAGTCCACGGAACTGGCCCGTGGCGTTCATCTCAACGACAAGACATTCCTCAACACTCTCGAGGAAGGCGGTCACCTCCGACTCCGGATACGGCATGAGATCGCTGACGCCGA
>JBDGPQ010000139.1:9493-14808 GCA_042219595.1 Haloarculaceae archaeon | reverse complement strand
GATGATTGACGTTCAGTTTCGTCACGGCCCGCCAGAGCCCATATCGCTGGGAGATGTTCGCGTTGCCACGATTGGCTGGATTATTCGGACACGAAAAGCATCGCTTCTTTCCCCCGATGAGATATCGGAGGCTATGACAGCCGAGGGTGTATCCCGCCAGTAGGAATGCATTGATCCCGAGGATCAGTGTGCCGAGGTGCACCTCGAAATTTCCTGCCCAGAATGGGGCGCCATCGGGCACGCCCCAGAACAGCGCCCGCAACGTGTCCCAACTCAGGATGACGATAAATACCAGCCCGAGATACAGGAAGTAGCGGTGGAGGTTTTGGAAAAGCAAGAGCCCGGTCTCACCGCTGTATTCGTCACGGGGCTCAGAGACGGCGCATGCCGATGGGTCCTGGAAGAACGCCCGATAGTACGCCTTTCGATAGTAGTAACAGGTGACCCGGAGGCCCAATGGCGCCCAGAGTATGAGTATGGCCGGCGACCGCAGAAGTTCTGGCCAGCCGACCGGAAACGTGCCAAAGACCGCATGGTGATTATTCGGATCGAGTGCGAACAGTAGCGGAGAGAAAAACGGTGATAGCAGCGCCTCATGTGAGATTCCCGGCTCGGCGGGGAAAAAGACCGGGTAGAGTGACCGGAACAACCCATACAACACGAACAGCGACAAGCCGATAAAAACGACGAGCGGCTCCGACCACCAGTCGTCCGTCCGGTTCGTGTCGCCGAACCCCGAGGTGTCCAGCAGCGACTCGGTATCCGCCATGCCCTTCGCACAAATATCTGTCAAATACTTATGTTTATCGCTCAGTCAGCTTGGACTGCAAGTTCATTCAAGTAACCCGACAACTATAAAGCATTTTAGATTGAAATATGTTGCGCGCCACCACATGGCATCTACCAACGTGCGGGCGTGCCTCCGACGCGCCTGCGAGGAGATCGACCACGCACGGGACGGCGACGCGGTCTCCGACCCTATGGCGTCGCGACTCGAAGGGGTGGCTCGGCAGTTACGGTACTTCGTCGAAGGACATGACATGGATCCAGAGGCGCATGCCAGGCCGGACCCGCGAGCGATGGACTCGATACACGACCGACTCCAAGCCACTGCCGAGTCGACAGAGGATGCAACGGCCGAGAAGCTAGAAAGTGCGTGCGAGGAGGTGAAAGAAGCAATCGAGATTCTCGAGCAGCGACAGCGCCGGCAACGTGAAGGCCCGTAACAGAGTGGATTTAACTGTCGGCCGGGAGTGTATCGGCCATGGCTACGGAAGTCGCTCCGGGCGTCGTTCAGACCCGTATCGCCCACGCAAAGATCGTCTACGTCGAAGACGCGAATCTGTTGCTCGATACCGGCCTCGCCGATGAATGGGATGCAGTGCGTGAGTTCGTTGACGACCGCGGTGGTGTTGACCGCCTGTTCATCTCCCATCACCACGGCGATCACGTTGGCAACGTCGACCGGGTGGTGGAGCGGTACGATCCCGAGCTCTACCTCCCGGAGGACGAGCCGCTCGACGATGTTGATTTCGCAGGTGCCGACGTCACGGAAGTTTCCGACGGTGACGAGCTCGTCGACGGGATCACGGTAATCTCGATCCCGGGCCATACACGGGGGATTGCGGGGCTATATCTCGAGGAGAAGGCCACACTACTCGCATCTGACATGCTCGACGGCGCCGATCGCCGCGGCCTACCGGCGGGCTATCTGCTCCCCCCGCCGGCGCAGTATAACTGGGATAGCGAACGTGCCGAGGTCGGCCTAAGCCGACTGCAGGATCTCGATATCGAGACGGCGGTCGTGACGCACGGCTCGAACATCGAGTCTGGAGTCAATGAACAACTTGACCGGTTCCTCGACTTCACTGATCACTATCGGCAGGAGTTACTGGAGCAGTTGTCCTGAGACGGGCAGCACATCTGTCCCCCTCGGCTGGCTGGACAGATCCTGAGCAACTATATACGGCTCGTGCAGTCTGAGTTTACCGCCACGGCTTTGAGGCACGGGTTGCAATTCCGGCAGAAATGTATGTCGACGACGATGCCGGGGATCCTGGCGACCTCCTCGGCCAGTTCGCCGAACATACCCCGGATATTCTGTGGATGTTTACCGCGGATTGGGAAGACTTGTTATTCATAAATGGCTCCTACGAGGAGATCTGGGGCCGCTCCATCGATGCGCTTGCGGATGATTCGACAGATTTCCTCAACGGCATTCATCCGGAATTTCACGATGAGGTACACGAGGTCATGGAACAGCTGTCGAATGGCGAGTCCATCGAACACCAATACCGCGTCAACCCAGACGAAGACTACGAGAGGTGGGTTCTTGCGAAGGGTGAGCCGATCTATGAGGACGGGGAAGTGGTTCGCGTCGCTGGGTTCGTTCGGGACATCACCGATCGCGTCCATCGGGAGCGCGAACGGGAGCGACGGGAACGAACGCTTCGCGACATTTATGAGGTGACCGGCGATACCAGCCTCACCTTCGATGAACGCGTCGAGCGCCTTTTAGAACTCGCGGCGGAGGTCCTCGAAACCGATTACGGCACACTCTCACGGATCCGCAACGGCGAGTATGTGTTCGAAATCGTCTATGGTACTGACGACACAATCGAGGCAGGTGACACTGCGCCATTGGCAGCGACCAATTGCGAAATTACAGCGACAGAACGCCGAACTGTCGTCCTGAGCGATGTCGAAGCAGAGGCTCCTGAGCTAACGGAAAAGGCGGGCTATGCCGAGTGGGGCATTGCCTGCTACATCGGCGCACCGGTCATCGTCGAAGGGGAGGTATACGGCACTTTCTGCTTCTACGATACCGATCCTCGCACCGAACAGTTCGGGCAATGGGAAGTCACCCTCGTCGAGCTAATGGCACAGTGGCTCAGCACCGAGATGACCCGCCGTCGGACTCGTGAGCAGTTGGAGCGCCAAAACGATCGGCTGGAAGACTTCGCCTCTGTCGTTTCTCATGATCTTCGGAACCCACTCAGTGTTGCTATGGCGCGGACTGACCTGGCCAGTCGCGAGTGCGACACGGCAGACCTTGAGCATGCCCGCCAGGCACTCGTACGAATGGATGACTTGATCGATGACCTTCTCGATCTCGCACGGCACGGCGATGTTACGGGCAATACTGAGTCGGTCGATATCCGAAGCGCGGCCAATGATGCATGGTCGACGGTGAGGACTCAGGCCGCGACGCTCAACGTCGACATTGATGGCACAGTTCGGGCCGATCCGGGGCGGTTCCGACGCCTCCTTGAGAACTTATTTCGAAACGCGATCGATCATGGGGGTGAGGCGGTTACGGTCACCATCGCAAGCACGGAGAACGGTTTTTATGTTGCTGACGATGGGAGCGGCATTCCGGCTGAGGATCTCGACACAGTATTCGAGACGGGATTCTCAACGGGGGACGACGGCACTGGCCTCGGCCTGCCGATCGTTCGCGACATCGCGGAGGCCCACGAGTGGACAGTGACCGTACGTGAGAGTGCCGAGGGCGGCGCTCACTTCGAGTTCGAAGGCGTTACCCTGGACCCTTAATCGACCATATCGAATGCTCGGGCCCGCTCGAGCACCTTTTCACCAGTCTTGATATGGGCGATATCGATCATCTCGCCCTCGAATTCAACGGCGGCTCGGCCTTCCTCGAGTTCGGCGCGGTCCATTTCCTCCATGAGCCGCTGGTAGTAATCGACCTCATCCTCGTCGGGCGTGAAGATCTCGTTGATCGGCTCGATATGACTCGGATGGATGACGTGGTAGGAGGTGTAGCCGATCTCTTTGAGCATCTGCGCCTCGTTCTTTAGGCCCTCGACATCTTCGATATCGGTCCAGGCACCGCCGGTAATCTCCGGAATATCCGCAGCCCGACCCTCCATATTGATCTTCGAGAGCATGTACAGCTTTTCGCGCCCTTCAGCTGTCCATTCCCAGTTGAGTGCTCGCTGGATATCCGCACCACGTGATGTCCCGCCGGAAATCGAGTAGACACGATCACTCGCCGTGCATAACTCGTATGCGTTGTACATCCCTTTTGCCGTCTCCGGCACGATCAGGATCTGGACCGGATCGTCGATATCTCGAATATCCTCGAGATAGGTCAGCACGGAATCGACGTGCTTGATTTGATCGGCGTTCATGGCCTTCGGGAAGACGATCCCGTCGAGGCGCTCGTGGACGATCTCTTTGAGATCCTGCTCGAGGAAGCCCGTATCGGGGTCGTTCACTCTTGCAGTGACGTTGATATCATACGCCTCGAGATTGCTGTATGCGTCGCGGAGGATCTCGCGAGCCTCCTGCTTCTCGCCTGGGGGCACGGAGTCCTCGATGTCGAAGATGTACCCATCGGCGTCGAAATTTTCCGGTGCATCCCTGACCCAGTCCTCGTTATTGGCCGGGATGAACAGCATCGACCGGAACGGATCCATACTACTCATCGGCGTCCTCGAGGAGCATTAGGCCGGCCCGCTGGCACTCACACACCAGATCACCGTCCTGGTTGTGGCCACGGTGCTCGAACTGGACGATACCCGAGTCGTCGCGCGACTCGGACAATCGCTTGTCGAGGATTTCCGTTTCTGCGTAGATGGTGTCCCCTGCAAAGACGGGGTTCGGGAATGAAATTTCACCGAAGCCGAGGTTTGCAACGGTAGTGCCGAGCGTGAGGTCGTGGACCTGCAGCCCGGTGACGACGGCCAGTGTAAAGATCGAATTGACGAGCCGCTCCCCGAATTCCGTGTCCTTCGAGAAGTGCGCATCGCAATGAAGCGGTTGTAGGTTCATCGTCATCAGCGACCACATCGTGTTGTCTGCCTCGTTTACCGTCCTGCCTGGGCGATGTTCGTAGATTTCGCCAACCTCCAGTTCTTCGTAATACTTGCCGCGAGTTCGCTGTGGCATGACCACTGCTCGCTTCAGTTGAGCCCGGGTTAAAGGTTGTCCTAGGGCCGCTCAGTCTTCGTACAGCGACCGGCCTTGGGTCATCACTTGGGGCCCGTGTCTTGCCTGTTCCTGAGCATCGATCGCGTCGGCGAGTGAGGCGCTAATCGCCTCCCGTCGGACGGATTTCATCGCCTCGAGTATCGTTGGACCAACATCGTTGTCGGCCGTGTTTTCGGCGATGGCGCCGGCGAGTTCGAGCGTTCGCTCACGTAGCTCGTCAGCGGGGACGACACGGTTCGCGAGTCCCATCTCCAGCAAGCGGTCGGCATCGGCTGCCCCCGCCTCGCCGAGTAGCAATAGTTCGATCGCAGCTGCGGTCCCGACCCGCTCAGCCAGGTAGACTCCGACCTCGACCGGTG
>JBDGPQ010000139.1:0-9483 GCA_042219595.1 Haloarculaceae archaeon | reverse complement strand
ACCTCCGGCATCCAGAGTCTGACGTCGTCGGCAACTACTCGCATGTCCATTGCGGTAAAAAAGCCCGCGCCGAGGCCAATGATCGGTCCGTGAGCTCCGGCGATCGTCGGCACCGGGCCGTCCCGCAACCATCCAAAGACGGGCCGGCGATAGTCGTGGACGAGATCCATTTCGGCGGGGTCATTGCCTTGCACCAAGTTCACGTCCGCTCCAGCTGAGAACACCGGTCCGTCGGCGGTGATCGCAACGGCACGGACAGCGTCGTTCTCGACGAGGTGATCCTTCGTCACCTCGAAGAGATCCGCCGCCAGTTCGAGCGAGAATGCATTCCGTTTCTCTGGATTGGTGAGCCGGAGGTCGGCGACGCCATCACTGATGGACACCTCGACACAGCCGTGTTCGCCGGCGTGGGTTGACATAGACACCCCGTCGCGGAGGCCCAGTATAAATCTGGACGCTCCTACCACGCTCCTGAGTGTGCAATCACAACATGGCAGCGCCAGCCGCACAGGTTTAATGCAGCCGTGGGCGAACCGGCGGGGCATGCAACCCCTCGACGAGCAGTTCGATCTCGAGACGCCGAACAATCTCCGGTTTGGCCGTGGAACCGTTAGCGAGACCGGCCGGTATGCGGCACGACTGGGTGACGACGCATTAGTCGTGACAGATCCGGGTATCGAAGCCGCGGGCTTGCTTGACCCGGTCAGAGACTCACTCAGTGATGCCGGCGTCTCCTTCGAAGTGTTTGATGGCGTTCAGCCGGATCCGGTGGTGTCCAACGCACTTGACTGTGCGCGAGCTGCCGAGCGCATCGATGCAGACAGTATCGTTGGCATTGGGGGTGGCAGCTCGATGGATGTCGCCAAAACGGCGTCCGTGCTTGTGACCAATGACGCACCGATCGAGGAACTGTTCGGCCGTGGCAACGTGCCAGTCGCCGGTCAGCCAACAGTCCTGCTCCCGACGACAGCGGGCACCGGTAGTGAGGTTTCGTCGGCTGCCGTCTTCTTCGATGACAGACCCGAGGGTAGCGGCGAGAAGGAGGCCCTCAATGACGAGGCCCTGTATGCCGATACGGCCATCGTCGATCCGGACCTTACGATGGAGTTGCCAGCTGCTATCACGGCAGCGACTGGCTTAGATGCTTTCTGTCACGCGATGGGGGCGTATATGTCGACTGATGCGAACACCTTCGCTGATACCCTCTGCGTCGAGGCAATGTCATTGATCGAGGCGAATCTCCGAGATGCCACCTATCACGGTGCGGCGGCGCCAGACGCCAGGGAGAAGATGGCACTCGCAGCAACCATGGCGATGATGGGTCGCGTGAACGGTGGTAAGGCTGCGGTTCACTCCATCGCGTACGGCGTGCAAGCCATGTATGATGTCCCTCACGCGGAGGCCATCGCGATGGTACTCCCGGAGGTTGTAGAGTATAACCTCCCGGCCATCCTCGACCGGCTTGCGGCGCTTGGCGAACGCCTGTATGATGCTGACGGTTCGCGCCGCGAACGCGCACGGACGACTGTCGACGGCATCACCGCACTTCGGGATGATCTCGATCTCGACCGCTCGCTAACAGACGTTGGCGCCACCGATGGCGACATGGACGAGCTGGCCGACCTTGCCACACATTCCGAGCGTCATCTCTCGGTCAATCCGCGGCCACTAGAAGCCGATGACGCTGCCGACATTCTCGCGGCGATCTGGTAGCTGCCGCTTCATAATTCGAGATCCTGGCGGCCGGCTCAATCCTCCGGACTGCCCTGTATAACATTTATCACTACGGTGATAATTTCCCTGGAGGGAAATTGAGTAGATTTCCCTCCGAATCAATGTGAAGATAGGCATTGGAGGTTTATTGCAATGGCCAGCGAAGCGGCGTGCATGATCGGTGACGACACGAGCCTTACATCTGACGAACGGGACTACCTTACTAATACGATCGCCACGCTGGAGAACGAGATTCTCGTCGGCGAGCTTGGAGAGGACCACGTTCGCGACCTTGACCGAAACGGGGAGACAGCCGCCGACTGGCGGGTGTTCATGGAACGGGTCGGTAAGCACGACCTCCTCGGTGTTCCCGTTCCGAAGTCGGAGCACGGCGCCGGGTTAGGCTTCATCGAAACGGCGTTGACCGTCCAGGCTGTCGCGTATGTGGGGTGTATCATTCACGCCTGCCAGGTGTCGATGTCCCAACACGGTGGCCGTATCCTCCACGAACATGGCACCGATCACGTTCGCGAGACGTATCTCCGCCCGTGGTTGGCCGGCGAGAAGATCGCAGCCCAGGCCTTCACCGAGCCGACGAGTGGGACGGATCTTGCTCATATGCAGACAACGGCCGAACGCGAGGGTGACAGCTGGGTAATAACTGGGGAAAAGCGATTCATCGACTTTGCTGGGTATGCGGATTTCATGCTCGTCCCCGTCAGAACGGGTGGCTCGAACGGCGATCGATCTGGCATCTCATACTTTGTCGTCGATGCCGACGCCGATGGCCTTGAGACGATCGAGCATCAGAGTGACTGGCATGGCTACCGCGGCTCAGATGCTCAGTGGCTTCGATTCGACGGTGTCCGTGTCCCGAATCGGAATCTTGTCGGCGAGCCGGGAGGAGCGTGGCCGTACATCACCGATGAACTGAATCTGGAGCACGTTACGATGGCACGGTATTGTCTCGGCGCGGCAGAAGAGGCTCTGGAGGTTGCAGCCAACTACACGCTTCACCGCGAGGTCGACGAGCGCCCCATCGCCGATTATCAGGGGGTGAATCACCAACTCGCAGAGTGCGTCACGAAAATGGATGCAGCATACCTGCTCAATACCCGAGCGGCCCGGTGTCTCGATGAGGGCGGCATGGGTGCCGGCCGCCTCGAGTCCGCCATGACGAGCTACTTCGGGAATGAAGTCGCCTTTGATGTTGCCGATACCGCTATGCAGGTCATGGGTGGCATCGGTACGACCGACAAGTATCCCGTCGAGCGCATTCAGCGTGATATGCGGACTGGGCGATTCCTTGGCGGTGCGACCGAGGTCATCAAGAATATCATCCAGCACGACGCCTACGAACGGCTGGCCGACGATCGGTTTGATGCCGACTTGGTTGGCCGCGAGTATGCTGGTCGACCATGGAGCGGCGATGAGGCGGACGCGGCTGCGCGCAGCGCTGCAGACGACTAGTAATCGACGGAACTCGCTGAGGTTGAAAACGGCGCAAACCCTCGCCCTTCAGGGCGGGGAGGTTATCAATCTCCGAGCGCACCGGACGCCTGCAGCTCAGTGACCTCCTCCTCGTCGTACCCAAGCTCGGCCAAAATGGTAGCAGCGTCTTCACCGAGGGCCGGCGGCCCTCCACGGTTCGACGGAGCGATGCGGTCGCCGACGATTGGCGTAAGCAGCGCCTGGAACGAGCCGCCATTGTCGCGCTCGGTCTCCGTTAGCAGCCCGGAGGCTCGAAGCTGGGGGTCCCCGACGAGGTCGGATGGATCCTTGATCGGAGCGGCCGGAATGCCAGCCTCGTAGCACTCCTCGAGAAGTTCGTCCCGGTTCCACTCGGCTACTGCCTCCGCAACGAGCGAGACAAGTGTCGCTTCGTGCTCAAGGCGCGTTGCATGGTCCTCGAAGCGTTCGTCATCGAGCCACGCTTCGCGGTCGAGGATCCCACAGAGCGATTCGAACTGTGGCTGGCTGACGACGCCAATGAACGTCCACTCACCGTCGCCACTCTCGAACACATCGTAGACAGGCATTGCCGGGTGCGAGGCCCCGAGCGGCTCCGGATCGCGACCCTGGAACTGCGCGTACGCGCTCCAGTACCACATCCAATTCGTCATCGACTCGAACAGTGTCGACGTGAGTTTTTGGCCCTCGCCGGTGCGCTCCCGCTCAAGGAGCGCCGTCACGATACCGACTGCCGCGTACATCCCCGCGGCGATATCGGCGATAGACGTCCCGGCGCGGACCGGTCCCGAGTCCGACGTTCCTGTCATCTGCATGAACCCGGACATCGCTTCCGCGACGACATCCATCGATGCGCGGTCGCCGTACGGCCCGTCGAAGAAGCCCTTGATCGAGCAATATACCAACTCGGGGTTTTCCTCCCGGAGGTCATCGTAGCCGATGCCGAGTCGCTCGGCGACGCCCGGGGCGAGATTTTCGATGACGACATCCGCGTCACTCGCGAGTCGGTGGTAGATGTCGCGGCCGCCGTCGGATTTCAGGTCAAGCGTGATCGAGCGCTTGTTGCGATTCAGCGTCTGAAACATGGCGTCTCCGGCTGGCCCCGCCGTTCTGGTGCGGTCGCCACCGTCCGGCGATTCGACTTTGATCACATCCGCACCGAGATCGGCCAACGTGAGTGCTGTGATCGGTCCGGCAACGATCTGCCCGAGTTCGACGACGGTATAGCCAGAAAGGGGAAGCTGGTCGTCTGTCGTTGTCATGGCGATCCCTACCGCGTCGGTCGCCAGATAAGCTTCGACTCCGTTGCCGACGGGTTTTTCCGCCGACTTGGAGTACTCGGTTGCCATGGATCTCAGTATCAAGCCATCACAGGGCGCCGACGAATTCGGTGCCATGCTTGAACAGGCGGCTCGAGCCGATCAGGTGGGCTTTCACGGTGCGTATCTGTCCGAGCACCACGGTCATCCAATCTACTGGCCAACGCCATTACTGGCGCTCGGAGCGATCGCCGCACAGACCGATCAATTACATGTCGGTACCGCGGTGAAGCTCCTTCCACTGCACAATCCGGTCCATCTTGCCGGACGCATTGCGCTCCTCGATCGGATGGCCGACGGTCGGACACGAATTGGACTCGGGCTCGGCTGGGACCCCGACGAATTCGACACCTACGGCATTCCGAGAGAGGAGCGCGGCGCCCGGATGACCGAATATCTCGAGATCATGAACGCGCTGTTCGAGCCGGGTCCGACCACATTCGACGGTGACTTTTACGACTTCACTGAATTCGAGCTGTTTCCGCGACCGGTGCGGGAGCCCCGTCCCGGTCTCCTTGTCGGCGGGACAAGCGGACAAGCCTATGACCGTGCGACTCGGCTGGCTGACGGCTGGATCTCGCCGGGTGGCGAGCTGGCTGACCTCGCCGCTTATGCCCGTGAGTTTCGCGAACACGGCGACGGTCGGGTCGTGATCACGAATCAGGGGACCGTCGTTCGTGAATCAGAAAACGAGGCGCTCGACGGCTTGAAACGCCTCAAGCGGGCATTCCACGAGCCCTTAATCGAGCGGGGGCATCCCTACTCGCCAACAGCGGCGGAGCTGGAAGAGACACTCTCGGGTGACTTCCGCCAGTACGTCGAGGAGCGAGCGTTGGTCGCCGGAACCCCTGACGAGGTCATTCAGCAACTTGAACGTATCGAGACGGAAACCGGTGCGGACGAGGTGGTTCTCCGGATTTCCACATGTGGCCTTCCAAAAAAGGAAGGGCTCCGAACGATCGAATTGCTTGGTGAAGAAGTTCTTCCGTCGTTCTAGCTACACCTGCGATTCGGAACACCGGCGGTAGAACGCTCAGTTCCGTTGCGGGAAGGCATCCAGAGCGTCGGGGTTGTCGAGTGTCGAGGTGTCGCCGGCACTGCCGGTTAGGTACACGTCTTTGAATCTGCCCCGAGGGAGTTTACCAGTCTGCGTTCGGGGGAGGATGTCTACCACGTGCACTGCTGCCGGCCGGAATGGTGCACCGAGCCTCTCCGCAACGGTCTCTTGGACGGCCGCCTCCACGTCGGTGGGTGCCTCATCGGTAACAGTTACGAATGCGACGGGGACCGTGTTCCCACTGTCATCCTCGATGTCGATAACCGCGGCATCCCCTACGCCGGTTGTGGCCAGAATGGCCTCTTCGAGCTCCGGGGCCGTAATCCGCCGGCCTGACACGTTCATCGTGTCGTCGGCTCTCCCTGTGATATACCAGTGGCCGTCTTCGTCGACCTCGACCCAGTCATTCTGATTCCAGACCCCTTCAAAGTCGCTCCAGTACTCATCGAGGTACCGGTCATCGCCACCGGTGAGGCTGTGCGTCATCCCAGGCTTCGGGAGGTCACACACCAGATACCCCTCATCGCTGGGGGTGCCCGCCTCGTCGTAGACGTCAACGGAGACGCCGATCTGGGAGCCCCAGAGTGTTCCGGGCTTCAGTGGCGTCAGGGGCGACGGAGCGAGGATGCCCCCACATAGCTCCGTGCCACCGGAGTCGTTAATGATCGGAAGGTGGCCACCACCAACGTTCTCGAAGTACCATTGCCAGGTCTCGCGATCCCAAGGTTCGCCCGTCGATCCTAGGATGCGAAGCGACGAGAGGTCGTTGTCTTCGCGCGGCGTTTCGTTTTCATTGCGCATGCCACGTGCTCCCGTCGGACTGATTCCGAGGGTCGTAATGCCAAACTCCTCGACAAGTCGCCAGAGCCGCTCACCATCGGGATGGTTTGGGGCGCCGCCGACGAGCGCTACCGTCGAGCCGAGCCCGGACGCCGTCATGAGCCACGCGGGGACAACCACCCATCCGAAATCAGTCACCCACGTGAATACATCCCCCTCGGATACATCGAAGTGGTATTTCATCTCACGCATCCCATCGACCAGCATCGCCGTGTGGGTGTGGATGGTCCCTTTGGGCTTGCCGGTCGTGCCAGACGAGTACGCAATAAACGCGGGGTGTTCAACGTCGACAATCGTCGTGTCCGCAGTTTCGGGCTGCTCAGCGCGGAACTCCGTCCAGGAGATTGTATCGATGCCCGAAAGTGTCCGATCGGAACCGATCCGGTCGTATGTCACGACCGTTTCAAGGTTGGGTGTCTTGGGAATCACGTCAGCAAACTTCTCGAGGAGATCGTGTTCGTCCCCCATACGGCGGTATCCATCCGCGAGGATGACGAGCTCGGCATCGGCGTCATCGAGCCGCTGGGCAATAGCAGTCGCCCCATAGCCAGCAAAGATCTGTGTTTGAACCGCTCCGATCTTCATACAGGCCAATGAGGCGACGATCGCGTCTGGATGGAGGGGGAAGATCAGGCCAACGGTGTCTCCCTTCCCGATGCCCTGCTCTCTGAGGGCATTCGCGATCCGATTTACCTCTCGGTCGAGTTCGGCATACGTATACTCTAGCGTAGCACCCTCCTCGCCCTCCCAGACGTACGCGAGACGATCCGGCGTTCGATCGACCCACTGGTCAAGCACCGTCTCCACGGCGTTAAGCTCGCCCTCGACGAACCAGTCCGCGAACGCATAGCCGTCACTCGTGTCGAGGACTGTCTCGTAGGGCGTGTCCCATACCACGCCCACATCCTCGGCCGCTGCGGCCCAGAATTCTGCCAGCTCGTCTTCGGTCTCCGGCAGCAGATCCTCATACGCTTCGTAGCCGTATTGGTCCATAAACCGAGCAACGTTGCTCTTCGTGCGGTAGTACCCATACGGTTCCCATGCGATATCGGTGGCCATGGGCCCGCGTTCCGCGAGTGCCTGCTTGCCTCTTACGGAACTTCTCGGACTGCTGTCACAGATCCGTCGATAGTACGCCCTCGGCCTGGAGCCGCTCAATGTCGTCTGTGTCAAACCCCGCTTCCCGGAGGATCGCTTCGTTATCCTCCCCCCGTATTGGCGCCGGTGATCGGATCGTCGGCTCGCCACGCTCGAGATCCAGCGGCGTGTCAGAGAGCTCGAGGGTGCCGAGTCGGGGATGTTCGACGTCGACGAACGCATTCACCGCCTCATTGTGCTCGAGCTGGGCAGCTTCGGAGACGGTATTGTGTTTGCCGGCGGGGATGCCGGCGTCCAGCAGCGCATCAAGTGCATCCTCGACAGTCTGGTCGGCGAGCCACTCTTCGAAAATCGCAGTGAACTTCGCCGCATCGGCCATCCGTTCGGCGTCGTCAGCATACCGCGGCTCTTCGAGGAGATCTTCTCGGCCGACGAGCTCGCAAAATGCCTCGAAAATGCGATCCGAATAGACCAGCAGTGCAACCGCTACCCACCCATCTTGTGCTTCAGCGGCCCCATACAGCATGTCAGGCAAGGCGAAGTTGTTCCGGCCGCCACGGGGTATTTCCTCGTCGCAATTGAGATGGTATTCGAATGCGCCGTCGGCGGCGTGCATCGTCGACTGGAGCATCGAGATATCCACTTTCTGGCCCCCTTCCCCCCGTTCGGCCGCCCGAAGGGCTGCGAGGGCTGACAGTGCTGCGTTATAGCCAGCATAAAAATCCGCGACCGAGGATTGCGCCCGAATCGGCGGATCACCCTCATATCCGAGCGTACTTGCAAATCCCGAGACGTGCTGCACGATCGCATCCATCGCCGGTTGATTCGCCGCCGGCCCCTCCTCCCCATAGCCCGTTACATGGACATACACGAGGTCGGAGTTGTATTCCTGGACCGTCTCGTAATCGAGGCCGAGCTTACCCGCCACCCCCGGCGGCCAGTTCTGGACCATGATGTCCGTCTTCTCGAGCAAGTCATAGATGATCGCCAGGCCCTCATCTGACTTGACGTCGATCGAGAGGCCACGCTTGTTGCGGTTGTACACCTCGAACGGCGGGTTGAACCCGACGCCGTCTTTCTCCCGGCGGTTAATGCGGTACACATCCCCGGTGGGGCGTTCGACCTTGACGACATCCGCGCCAAGATCCGCGAGGAAGGTCGCACAAATCGGTCCGGAGATCGCTTGCCCGAAGTCGAGCACGGAAACGTCTCCAAGAGGGAGTTCGCTTGTCGCCATGGCGCCGCGTGCGGTGGGAACGCGCCTACCTCTTTCGGTCACCGCGGTCGGTCGTACTCCGGGTCCCGACCGTCGCGCATCGCGGCGACCGCTTCGGCGTGCTCGGTGTCGCCGAGGCAAGCCCATTGATGCTCAATACCTTGGGTGAAGTATGTCTCGAGATCTCCATCGAATCCGATGAGCTGGTTCGTGCGTCGCACGGCCCGTGCGGGCCGGTCGACAAGGCGGGCAGCCAAAGCCTGTGCTGCGTCTCGGGGATCCTCGACGCACTCCACAGCGAGTCCCAGGTCGACGAGCATGTCGGCATCGAGGTCATCGCCAGGAAGCAGATATTGACGTGCTCGCGAGCGGCCGATCTCACGGCCAAGTAACCACGCCGTGCCGTCGACAGGCACGATGCCGAGCCGGGTAAAATTCGGTCGCAGATATCCCGCGTCGCTTACGAATCGAAGATTACAGCCAAGCGCTAGCCCGCAGCCGCCGCCAACGGCCGGCCCATCAATCGCGGCGATCGATGGAACCGCGCTTGCGTGGAGTTGGCGCACACAGTGTTGGTATGTGCGGAGAAACCCGGCGTACTCTTCTCTACTAAGATCCTCCCACCCACCTACTTCCGCGGTATCAACGCCGGAACAGAACCCCTCTCCGGCGCCAGTCAATACGATGGCATAGACATCTTCGTCTTCGATGGCCGTTCGGAGTGACTCGTTGAGCCGCTCAAGAAGAGCGGGCGTGATGGCGTTGTAGGT
>JBDGPQ010000045.1:0-14937 GCA_042219595.1 Haloarculaceae archaeon | reverse complement strand
TGCTCAAAGGCCGGCCGATTGCCGAGGAGGCCCGGACCAACAAGGACGTCCAGATCGCGCACTTTGACGTCAACGATGCAACCGGCAAATATACCGACCGCCTCAACGAATTTGATACCTTCATCCATATCGAACAAGGGTATGCTGAGCTAATGCGGCACATGCGTGAGGCGAACAACGCCTTGTCATTCTTCGTCGGTGGTGACAACGTCATAGCGGTGTGTCCGGCACTCGATGCGGACGATTATGAGGCGGCCGTCGACCACGTCTCGACCGCGGTAGATGTCGAACTCAAGGTCGGCGTCGGCCGTGGACGGACGGCTGCTGCAGCGGGGATGGACGCGAAGCACGCCCTCGAAGCCTGCCGTGACGCCGGGGCGGCTGTCAAGACCGCCTTCTAACCCTGCCACGGCGCCCGAATCGTGTGAGCCTCTACCATACTACCTACGGAAGCATAAGTCCTGTGGAGGTACCTTTTTGCAGAGTCCTGGCCAACCGCCTCATATGAACGCGGACGTGACCGTGCGGGACGTCATGGACCGGGAATACCTGGGGGTGAGTGAGTCGGACGACCTGGTCGATACCGTCGAATTACTCCTTCGTGAGGGACTCGACACCGCAGTCGTGCTCCGTGGAGAGGAACCCGTCGGGGTGCTTACTCCGCGTGACGTCATGGCCGCCGTGGTCGAGGGCCCGGATCCACAAACGGCATCGGTTGGCGAGGCAATGACCCAGAGTGTCCCCACGGTGGCGCCAGACCTCGGCCTCCGGGAAGCTGCGGACGCCATGTCAACACAAGACGTCCGGCGACTCGTCGTGACGGCCAATGGAGCGGGCGGTCCGGAGGGCGTCATCACTGCTCATGACGTTTTCGCCGTCCAAGCGACGGAGGTGGAACATTCGGGGCCTGAGGATGACCGCGTCCCAGCGGGGCCCGGTGCAGCCTTGGCTGCGGACGTGGACTCCGAACCAGCCGATGATTTTGAGGACCAGGGTATCTGCGAGGCATGTGGCACATTGACCGGCGATCTCGTCTCCTTCAATGGGCAGCTGCTCTGTGCGGACTGCCGTGACATGTAACCCGAACACAC
Source organism: Haloarculaceae archaeon (assembly GCA_042219595.1). Classification (GTDB taxonomy): domain Archaea; phylum Halobacteriota; class Halobacteria; order Halobacteriales; family Haloarculaceae; genus CAYLJD01. Next base: position 13,846 of record JBDGPQ010000045.1, on the reverse strand, counting down.
TTGGGACCGCCGCGCGCAGGGCCAGCGTGGAAATCGAGGCGCCGGACACGACCGTCGCGGGCGACGTGATCGACCTCTGGGTCGATCTCGCGGAGAGTCAGCGCTCGTACGGTTCACATTTGCTCGCGGATGAAAACCGCGGAACGATTCGGGAATCGGTTGTCCGTCACATCGTCACCGAATCACTCCTCGTCGCCAGAGACGGCGACGACCTCGTTGGGTTCGTCATGTTTGGCGTCGAGTCTGGATCCTTCGAACAGGACGTCCGCCGCGGCCTTGTCGAGAACCTATTCGTGGCTGAGCCGTATCGCCGAGAGACTGTTGGCGGGCGACTCCTTGATGCAGCCGAGGCGCGCCTGGCCGAGCAGGATGTGGAGGTGATCGCGCTCGAAGTCATGTCGGAGAACGAGGAGGCTAGGGCCTTTTACGACGACCATGAGTACGACCCCCACCGGATCGAACTCGAGAAGGTCATCGACAGGAACTCAAAGGCGGACGAAGAAGACTGACGTAGGCCAGGGGAGCTTGGGCGGCTCAAGCACTCGATTTGTAATCGAGAATTCGTGGGTTCAAATCCCACCCCTGGCTTAACCCCTTCCTCTCGGGTGACAGCGGGCGGGTAAAACGGCCGACTGTCGCCGGTTTCGCTCACACAATACTCTCATTTAGGCGGTCGGCGGGGTGGTGCCGGTGGTTCAACTGGCGTCAATCTCCCCATTGCAAACGCACCCGGCCTGGGCGAAAAGCTCGCTGATCGGGTGAGTGAATATACGCCCTTATCATTCAAGATCATGACTTATGGGGTCGATCACGAAAATGGAGAGTGCATTGGGTGGCGCCGCCAATCGAATCAGTACATGTCACCTGGTTGTTGCCTCCCAATGCAGACACCCGTCGTGGAATGCGCATGGGGGTGAGCCGATTTCCGGCACACTGCGGATCAATCGAAATGCGCCTGCCCCCGTGATGGGGGATCTGACACACGGGGCAGTGACGCAGTGCCGGACCACCCTCCTGTCGTCTCCCCGACGGGACACTGGCCCGGCGAGTTGCGCTGACGACTATTTTTACCTTAATTAATTGGTGGTTATGCCAACCCCTCTGTATTGAGATGCTGCATTCCTCACGGTCGTTGGTCCGGTGTACGCGAGTACAGTACCAGCATGTGGCGAGCGCCGGGTCGGATGTCTAGTTCGCCCATGATATTCGAGTGTGGCGGCGAAGCCCCCATCGGCCATGATCGTGGCGTGCCGGAGCAGTTACTCGTGCCGGTGGAGAACTGAATTGTTTCGACATCAAGTGTAACTGGTCGTTGTGTTCCGTCAATATCGCCCGATCCTCCGGATCTTCTTGCTCTCATTGATTCGACATTGCAGTATGTCAATGGTTTGTTTCCCAATCACGTGACGCATCTGGGATGAGCGGGGATCATCACGGCGGACGGTCGACCGTAATCTATATATCCTAATAAATCATTATGAACTAGCCCGGTATGAGGCCAATCCCACGTCGTACGGAGAGCGAACGAGAGGATGGGGAGGCGGAAGATGAGGACGACTCTGAGGGCCCGACAGACGACCAAATCATGGAGGGTGAAGAAAAGTGGATCCAGGCCCACGAATTCAAGTGATGTAATTGGCGAATGGTCCCCAGTTTCCGGGTCGACGCGCCATCCAGGATTTTGGCCGTGCGCAGTGATTAAATCCTCCCCACCGGTCAAGCTGAATAGGCCGTATGTCGGAGAAGCACCGAATTGCCCGGACCGCGGATCTTGCCGAGAATGGCGACCGCGCGATCACGGAAATCGATGGCGTTGAGATCGCTGTATTCAACCTAAATGGCGAATATCATGCGATCGCGAACTATTGCATCCATGCTGGGGGCCCATTGTGTGAGGGCGATCTCGTCGGACGACACACATTCGACCCGAGTTCGCTCGAATGGGAGTATGACCCAGAGGAACGGAACATCGCGTGCCCCTGGCACGGCTGGTTGTTCGACGTCGAAACCGGCCAGAGCATCGATGATGCCCGATACCGCGTCCCAACGTACGAAACACTTGTCGAGGATGGGATCGTATACGTGCGCCGGTAGAGCCGGGCAAACGCACAAGCTACAACCATCCACCCCACTGAGCGCCAGCCATGGCACGGATCGCGACCGAGACGATCAAAGAGGACACTGAAGTCATCGCCTTCGACTTGTACGATACGTTATTGGACCGGGAGGCCACCCTCGTACCGGCACTCGCTGATGTCGTGGACTCGCATGATGGGGATGCCGATCCGGAGATCCTCCTCCGGCGGTATCTCGCGATGCACTTCCGAGATTCATTGATCGATTCACTTCTGCCTGGACCCCACACACCGTTCAAAGAGATCAGCCTCCGGGCGCTCGCATATCGTCTCGAACAGATCGGTCTCGATGTTGCTGACGACGCCGTTCGGGCTGTTATCCGTCAGTGGAAGGAGTTCGATTCCTACCCGGATGTCGATGCCGCACTATCGACACTCGGAGAGGAATTCGACCTTGTCGGGTTATCGAACGGCGATCCCGATATGCTCGCGGCCGTGCGGCCAGCGTTCCAGACCGACCTTGATGGTGTCGTGTCCGTCGCGGACGCCGGCGCCTACAAACCGCATCCAGCACCGTACCGGCGCTGCTGTCAAGCATTCGACGTCGCGCCCCACCAGGTGTTGTTTGTGACGGCTCATACGTTCGATCTCGTTGGGGCGAAAGCAGTAGGGATGCGGGGCGCGTTCCTGAATCGTCATGATAACCCCTTTGGTGGCTGGCCGCAGCAACCCGATCTCGTCGTTGAGGATGCCGATGGTCTGGCTGCCGCACTCGTCTGAGTATTGCGGAAGGACTTAGGGCTGCACTCGATTGTCCGGGGCATGGTCGTTGCGATCGACGATATCTCGACGGTGGCGGTGATTGGCGCGGGCCAGATGGGGCGCGGAATCGGGGCAGTGGCCGCATTAGCTGGCTATGATGTGGCCTTGCAGGACGTCGATGAAGCTCAGTTGGCTGCCGCCCTCGAGGAAATCGAGTGGTCATACGGAAAGCAGGTCGAACGTGGCGCCACGACGGAGGCCGACACTGCCACTGCCTTGGAACGGATCGAAACCACAACCGACCTCGACGCAGCGGTCGCCGATGCCGAGTTCGTCACCGAGGCCGGACCGGAACGACTGGAGGTTAAGACCGACATCTTCGAACGCGTAGACGCCGCCGCACCGCCGGAGGCAATCCTTGCGACGAACACCTCCGGACTGAGTGTCACTGCACTCGCAGAAGCAACGGATCGCCCCGACCAGGTCCTCGGCACGCACTGGTTCAATCCACCGATGCTGATGGAGCTCGTCGAGGTCATCATGACCGAATACACCCCCGAGCCCGTGGCCGAAACAGCAGAAGCGCTCGTCGAGGATTTCGGGAAGACCTCGATCCGTGTCCGCATGGATATCGCGAAATTCATCGTCAATCGGCTGATGCGGGCGTTCAGCGAAGGGCCGGCGTGGATGGTGTCTCGGGGGGAATACTCCATCAGGGAAATTGACTCCGCGATGAAGTACAAGGCTGGCTTTCCGATGGGCCCTTTCGAGTTGGCCGACTACACTGGTTCGATCGAGATCCGCGTTGACGCCGAGGAGTCATTGCTTGCGGACGATCGGCCGCTGCCGTTCGAGTCCCCTATCAGTCCGATCGTCCACCAACTCTACGAGAAAGGTCGCTATGGTCGCAAGGCGGGCGCTGGGTACTACGAATACGACGATGACAGCAGTGCGCCCGAGATCCCGGTCGACGCTGGGCAAGGATTCGATACGCTGCTGGTTTGGGCACCGATGGTCAATGAGGCCGCGAAGCTTGTCCAGCACGACGTCGCGAGTGTCGAAGACGTCGACACCGGCGCTCGTCTCGGCGGAAACTGGCCCATGGGACCCCTCGAAAAGGCCGACGAAGTAGGCGCGGATCGGGTGCTTCAGGCACTGACAGACGTCGCGAGTCGTCATGATAACACTGCCGTGCTGGCCGAGACACTCCCCTGCGATCTGCTTGTGAGGAAGGCAAAAGCCGGCGAGACGTTCTACTAGCCGTCGGGCAAGCTCCGGTACTGCGCGATCGCGTCGCGGTCGAGTTCGATCCCGTGGCCCGGTCGGTCATTCGGACGCATCATCCCCTCAGCGTCCGGGGTAAGGGGATTTTTGACGACCTCGTCGAACACGACCACGTCTTGGTCGCGGTAGAAGTATTCGATCCAAGTGGCGTTATCGACCGTACAAAGCAGTGGCGTGTGGAGATTATGGACGTAGTGGGGGGCGATTGGAATGTCGCGGGCCGCCGCCGTGTTCGCCACCCGTATCCACTCTGTGATGCCGCCGACGACTGTGACGTCCGGCTGGAGAATATCCGCGGCACCAGCGCGGATGAGCGTGGCAAACCCGTAGCGGGTTGATTCGAGTTCACCGGTCGCGACGCTGTAATCGAGGCTGTCGTTGATCCGTGCGAGTAGATCGATGTTGTCTGGCATCGCGGGTTCCTCGATGAAGTACGGATTGTAGTCGGCCGCAGCTCGGCAGAAACGAAGCGCCTCCGGAGCACTGTCCCACGCCCCATTTGCGTCCATGAGCAGTGTTCGATCCGCGCCGAGCTCCTCACGCACGGCACGGACGCGCTCGATTTCCTCGGACACGGAGAGCCGGCCGACTTTCATTTTGACCGCATCGTGCCCAGCCTGCGTGTACCGATTGACTTCCTCCCGCAGCGCGCTATGCCCCTTCTCATCACGGTAATAGCCACCTGAAGCGTACGACGGAACCGCGTCACGGGCTGCGCCGAGGTATTTGTGTAAAGGTGTCTCCGCGGCAGTAGCAGCGACGTCCCAACAGGCGATATCCACTGTGGAGATGGCTCGCATGACTGCGCCGCGCCGCCCGATTTGAACGGTGCCGTCGGTCATCTGACGATACAGTCGCCGAACATCTCGTGGATCCTCCCCCTCGATCATCGGCGCGAGGGTGCCGTTCACGACATCCGCAATCAGGTCGGCAGACTCATAGCCCAACGTCCATCCGACACCCTCGTGCCCGCTCTCTGTCCGGATGTATGTGACCGCATGATCCCGGTATCGGAGCGTTCGCGTTGCGAAGGATACCGGCGTCTCCAGTGGAATAGCGATGGGAATGGCTTCAACCTCGGCGATTTGCATGGCGGGGGATCGGCCGGCCACCAGAAAAACTTGCTCAGGTAAACCGGCCAGTTTCTGTGCCACAGTCGCCGCAGATCGTGATCTTTGCGGTATCGTCGTCGGTCCATTCGATCGAGGTCCGCGTCCGTTCCTCACAATCCGGACAGTATCGGAAAATCTCCGACTCCCCGCCGTCCTGTGGCGCGCCGATCGCCAGCGCGATCACCCGTTCTGTGCCCCTATTGGTACCCTGTTGGAACTCGCCAGGCGCAAATCGGATCACCTCCGAGGGACCAATCTCGAATTCACCCGCCTCTGTTTCGAAGGTCACGGTCCCTTGGTGGACCACGAATATCTCCTCCTGATCAGCGTGCCGGTGATACCCGTAGGCAAAGCTATCACCGGGCGCCAGTTCATACTGGTTGATCGCAACGTGTTCGGTCCCAAGGGCGGCGGAAATCGGTCGCTTGATCGTCGCACAATCTACTGCGCGCTCAATCGCATCGATGTGGCGGTGTTCCATGCTCGGGCGCACAGAGCGGCCACCAAAAGGTGTACTGTCTGGGGGCAGCATTATTGCGGCGCCGATCGTGGGTGTATCCATGTCACAGACCGCCATCGTCGCAGGCGTAGGACCCGGGTTGGGTGCCGCCGTCGCACGGCGATTCGTCGAGGAGGGATGTCAGGTCGGGCTGTTCGCCCGATCGAGCGAGTATATCGAGAATCTCGCAGACGATCTCGGCGAGAACGCCCTTCCCGTCCAGGTGGATATCACCGATGAGGCGGCCGTCGTCGACGGCTTTGACGCGGTCCGCGAGGCCTATGGCCCAGTTGATATCCTCGTGAATAATGCCAGCGGTGCTGCCTGGGATGGACTCCTTGATATCGACCCTCCGGCCTTCGAGCAGGCACTGGCAGTCTCAGCAACCGGCGCCTTGCTTTGCGCACAGGAGGCCGTCGCCGACATGCTTGAGGGGGACGGTGGGACGGTCATATTCTCCGGTGCGACTTCTTCGATCCGTGGTCGCGGGGGTGCGGTTGGATTCAGCGCTGCAAAATTCGCCGCTCGCGGTTTGGCGGAGGCAATGGCCCGCGAACTGGGCCCGGAGGGCGTACATGTCGCTCATGTCGTTATCGACGGGCAGATTCTCGGGCCGTATGACCCCGAAGACTTCGACGATCGCGACGAGGAAACCTTCCTCGATCCCGACGCGATCGCCGACGCGTACTGGGACCTGGTGACCCAAGATCGGTCTGCCTGGACGCTCGAGTTGGATCTACGCCCCCATGTCGAGGAGTTCTGACTACGCGGGGATTCTTGAGGCCCGGCCATGAAGATAGAGCATGCCACTCCTTTCGCTTACCGGCTCCATCAACCCTGAACCCGCGGCGAAGACAGAGTTTTTTGAATCAGTCGCGGACACCTACGTCGATATTATGGACAGCAAACGGAGTTTTCTCTCGGTCAGTTATGACCGCTTAGACCGTTCGGATCTCTGGCTTGGCCGAGCAGATCCGGAGGAGCCGATTCTTCTCCTCGAGGCTGATATACGAAAAGGTCGGCCGACAGAACAGCGGCGTGAATTCGCAGTTGCCTTCATGGATGCGGCCCGCGATCGCTTTGGTCTTCCTCGTGAGAACCTCAAGGTCGTCTTTACGGAACACGAAGGCCCACACCTGATGGGATATGACCGTGTTGGGGGGTCGTGGGACCCGGAGTAGGTCGGCCGGTAAGCTTTATTCTCTCACCTCGCGGAGTCCGGCACGAGGTGTCATGCCATGGCAGATGAAACCGAGGAGCTTTCGCGCATCGACTTCGGAAACCTTCCGCCCCAGCAAGGTTTTCTGATCAACTATAAGAAGCTCGAAAGTTACGACCTTCACCCTGACGGCGTCGAGAATTATGCGCTCTCGGAAGGCGAACCGATGTTCGATATCTTAAGCCGTCCGCTCGGCACGAACGATTTCCACATCTCATATATCGAGGGTGATCCCGGGCAAGCCATTCCGTGGCATACCCATACCCCGATCATGCAACAGGCATATATTCCGCTCACTGGCCGTGTGGAGGTCAGTTACAAGGACAATGATGGGGAGGTGCACTCCACGGAGGCTGGTCCAGGCGAGATGGCATACCTACCCGCCGGTGCCCACAACAAGATCAAGGCTGTCGGAGATGAGCGCCTCGAGATGCTTGTCGTGGAACGGGAGACGCTGATCGGTCGCGTAGAGCAACTCCTCGATGATGCGGAGGGTGTGTATGATCCAAAGAATGACCCGTCATATGGTCTGGAGATCGACTCGCTCCGTGGCGAGCCGCTCCAGATCGATGACGATTCCGTAACGCCGTACTGATCTCCGAACGCTTTTCTCCCCGTTCGTCCCACCCCCGTCGATGACGCGGCACTACGAAGACTTCGCCGTGGGTGATACGTTCCGGTTCGGGAGCTACCACGTCACGGAGGAGGAAATCATCGAAGTCGGAAAAATGTTCGATCCGCAACCATTCCACGTCGACCCCGAGGCCGCTGCCGAATCGATCTTCGGTGGCCTGGTCGCGAGCGGCGTTCATTCGCTGGGTATCTCAACCCGGCTGTCGGTGGCCGAGTTCTTTCAAGCCGATCCCGGGGTCGCCAACCTCGGCGGTCTTGGAATGGATGACGTCAGGTTTCATGCACCAGTTCGGCCAGGAGATACGCTCACATGCGAACTGGAGGTGCTCGACACGCGGCCGTCGGAGAGTCGAGACGATCGAGGGTATGTCGACTTCGATCGACGGCTCTTCAATCAGGATGATGAAAAGGTCCTGTCGGTCACACTCCACAATATTGTGGCCCGCGAGGCTGCCGAGTCGTAATCACAACGGGATCCGACCGACGTCGCCATCCAGTTCGACGGTCGTGTCGTATCGCGCTGAGAGATCCGCGAGGTGCTCGATGATTTCGGCGGCATCTTCCCCGTGGACACGTCGGGGAACGCCTTCAAGCAGTTTCGGTGAGTCCTGGAGCCGGCCCGGGTAGATCTCGACGGCGTCGAGGGCTCCGTCGGCGAACGAACAGACCGGGACGAAGTTCCCGAGTACCGGTGCGTCGAAATATCCGCCCGGTGGATTGTGGATCTGGCCGCCGAAGTATTCTTCTTCCTCATCGTCGGTGCCTTCACCCAATTCAATAATGTCACCGCGGGCTGCGTGGGCATCGGAGGGCCGTGCCTTGGCTACATCGACATCCATTCGATCGCCGTAGCGGTCATAGTACTCGTACGGCAGCCGATTGATGCTATCGGTCATGAACAGAAAGTCACCGGGATCATAGAAGATCGGCCGTTGATCGTAGATTTCGATGCCTCGCATCGGTGTATGGGTTCCCTGACAAAGCACGATATCAGCCCCGGCGTCGATGCACGCATGTGCGAACGGCGGTAGGAACCGGCCGGGCTCGCTCATATCCGCCGCTGGATCCCAGGCGTGGGTATGAATGTGCGCGACGACCAGGTCCGCCTGGGCCCCAGCATCCCGGATCGCAGCGAGATTGCGTGCGCGATCGACCGCTGCAAGGCGTGGAACGAGCCCACCGGCGGCAGATACAGCCTCGTCGTCCGTCTCGATATACACATCGGGTGCGACGCGCCGCTCGCCAGGCGGATTCAACAGCCACCGGTCACCCTGCTGTGTAACCCACCAGCCTTGCAGCTCGGCGAGTTCGACGAGCGTTTCGCGGGTCTCGGCATCGACCTCGTAATTGACACCGAGGGGATTCACCCCCGGACGTCCGGGGACGTCCCGCCGGGATTCGCCCGCTCGATGGGCGTCCGCAAACGACGTCGTCATGGAAACGAGGCCGACGAGTGCTGACCCGGACTCGACGTATGTCGGCGCGTCTGCGGCGGCCAGGTTTTCGCCCGTGCCCGCGTGGGCAATACCCGCCCGATCGAGATTGTTCCATGTCGCGAACAGTCCCCCGTACCCGTAATCGAGTGCGTGATTCGATGCGTGGGACACCGCATCGACACCCAAGGTCGCGAGTTCGTCGGCGATGTGGCCAGGCGCGTGGAGCCAGTTGCCGCCAGCAACGTAGTTCGGGTAGATATCCTCCCGATCAAAGTCGTGCAGGATCGCCTCAAGGTGCGTGATCCCGATATCTGCGTGATCGAGCAAACCGAGAAATTCCTGGACATCGGGATCATCACAGACTGAAACGCGACGGTTGATGATCGAGTCGCCAGTCAGTGCGATCGACGTGGCCATGCCTCCAAGGGCCGCTGACTCGCCGCATAAATCTTCGGTCGGGGCATTCATCACGGGCGCATGGCTCCACCCACATGTGCCAGTCGAGCCTTACGAGGATGAGAGGATCGAACGCCTCCGCGATACCGATGCGTTTCGGTATTGTTCCGGGGAGGAGCTCCGAGGGTTCCTCTCACCCGCACCGGATTGGCGAGTGGCTGATCTCGGGAGTGGCGTGGGCCTGTTCACTGACGAACTCGCCCCTGTCACCGGCACCGTATACGCTGTCGATCTCCGATCCGGCCTCCACACCACATACCAGGCGGAGGGGCTGCCGGAAAATGTTCGCCCAGTAACGGCCGACTTCGCTGCATTACCCTTCCCTGACAATCATCTGGATGGCGCAATCTCAATGCGGACGTTTCATCACGGGTTCGTCGACGCACTCGAGGAGGTTAGTCGGGTGCTCAGACCGGGTGGCCGGCTCGTCATTATGGATTGGTCCGCGACTGGCGCAGGTGATCGCGAGGGAAAGATGCAAGACCACTACGTGACGCTTGCAGAGGCCCAGGAGTCGCTGCTCGAGGCTGGCTTCGCCATCCCCGAGGCCCGAGAGCGCCGCGAGACGTTTATTGTCGTCGGGAAGCGGCGATCCACAACGCACTGATCGCGTGGGGAAGGGGGAGCGGATTCGATACCGGTGGCAGCGTGCTTATTAGTCGACCTCACATATCGGTAGCCGTGGATCCCGATACGGTGTTCGAACGTGGCGAGATCGAACGCCAGGATGGCTCGCTGTTTCCTGGTGCGTCAGACGAGATGCGACTGGTCGCGACCGATCCAGAGACCGGGTGTCAGGGCGTGGCGGATTTTGAGGGTGCCGCACGGACGGCAATGGTGTTTGCTGTTCGGGCCTACATAGACGACGGCGAAGCGGAGGTGCCCTATGTTGGGACTGTTGAAGGCCAGACCCTTCCGAAAAATTGGGAAGGGAACGAGCCATCCGTTGTCGAACAGTTTTTGTCACTCTTTAAGCTCGAGAACTAGAAGTTTTGGACACCGCGGAGATGGTTCATCGGTTGGTCGCGATCGAAATCAACATCCTCCCGCGTGATGAGCTCGTCAGTCTCCACCGGTTGTACGACCTCGGCCCCTTCCAGCAGCTCGAATGGAACGTAGCCATGCGTTTCGGCGTCTGACCGGCTCGTCGCAACGCCATAGACCGTGGATCCGCCGCCGCCGTCGATCTCGTCACCGGGTGTGAGCTCTCGCTTGGCACCGGCAACGACCTCCGCATGGTGCCCCCGTGGCGCGCCGGTGGGTTCGTTCAATAGTGCGGCGCTCGCGATGCTTCGTGTGGTCTCTGGCGCGAAATGACTCGGTATATAGAACACCTGGTACACGCCATCCTCTGACGTTGTGATGGACGGCCGGTGACCGTAGTAGTCGATCAACTGCTCGGAGCTGGTGCGGGTGACAACGAAGACGCTGAAGTTTGCATCAGTTGGGGCAACCGAGTCGATTACTCCGGTTGTCCCCAGTAGTCCACCCTCACTCCGTGGACGGAACGTCTCGGGCATATCCTCGAGCCGGATCTCCGGCCGATGAAGCCCGCGCTCATCGATCGATAGTCCAAGTGCATTCGCGGCGGCGACGGATTCCACCGCCTCTTTCGTGCCATCCATGAAGGTGTTGTACATGACTGGGTTGGGCTCGAGATCCTCTCCAAAGGCCGTGACGAAGGGATGGCGATCGAGAGCATCGTCTGGCTTGCCATGCCGCGTCGGAACCCTGGCCGATCGCCCTGCCGCCACCACCTCGAATCCGGTGGCCCATGCCCACTCGCAAAGTTCGACGATCTTGCCTGGTTGGTCGCCGTACGCAAGCGTATACGTCACGTCATTACGATTCGCGATCGCCGCCAGTGCTGGGCCACAGACTGTATCAGCTTCCACACTGACGTTCACGAAGTGCGTCCCGGCCATGAGTGACCGATAGCCGTTCACCGCGGCGACGTTCGGATCGCCCGTGGCATCGACAATGACATCGACATCCGCGCCGACGACGACACGGCCGTCGGTGGTGAGTGCGCGCTGCCCTGACTCGAGGACGGCATCGAGATCCGCCCCGTCGTCGACGGTATGAATAGCATCATCGGCAACGCCGATCCGCCGAAAGCTCGTCTCGGCCTTCGTTCGGTCGATGTCGGCAATCGCGGAAATCTCGAGCCCGGGGGTGGCCTCCGCTGCGTGAATGACCTGTGAGCCGAAGATACCTGCGCCGATCACACCGACCCGCACCGGCGTATCCCGATTGCGAAGCTTGGTGCCCAGATTCATCGTGGGCCAGTGCTCGCGGGTGCCGGCAAAAGGGTTTCCCTACCAGGCCTCGTGCAGGACGGCTTCGATCTCGTCTGCGGTGGGTTCCAGATCCGGCGGCGCATTCGGCATGAGATGGTCGTCGAGGATGAACTCGGCGATGGCGGGGAAATCGTCGGGGTCGACCGGGTCTAACTCACGGAGTTGGGTCGGGAGATCGAAGCTATCCCGAACCGCTTCAACCTCGGCGATGATCGCCTCCCCGAGTTCCTCATCCGAATGAGCTGCATGATCGAGATCAAAGGCTTCCGCGAGCAGTCGACGGTTGGCATCGATTTTCGAGAACATGTACCGAAGTACATGTGGGACGACGATAGCGTGGGCATCGCCTTGCTGAACGGGGTAGCGTTGGGAAAAGCCATGGCCGAAGGCGTGGATGATCGAGAGCCCTCGCTTGAACTGTACGAGGAGAATGCCGATCACCGAACGGTCCATCGCTTCCGGATCACTGCCGCAGTCAGGAAAGCCTTCGTGGAGGAGTCGGAGTCCATGGATCGCAGTCCCATCCGTAATCGGAGTCGCGTCCGCGCCGTAGAGCGTTTCGATGCCTTTGTTGAACCCGTTCATTGCCGAGCCAGCGAGCGCACCCATTGGCGTCGTTTCAAAGAGCGCCGGGTCGTACAGGAGCAGCTCCGGCCAAACTGGGTAGTTCCACCGGATTGGCTGTCCTGTGGGCGAGTCATCAGCTGGGAGAATCTCGATCGATCCGCCGGCAGAGATATCGGCGCCGGCGAAGGTCGTTGGCAGCTGGGCGACGGCGGTGAGGTCGGCAGGATCTGGCTCCGGGGGCTCCTCGCGACCGGCATGAGCGGCCTCGCGGTAGGCCTCGATATCGCGGCCATCAGCTTCGTAACTCGAGAGTTGTCTGGCGATATCGAGACTCGAGCCACCGCCAAGCCCAACGAGCACGTCCGGTTCAAGCTCGCGCATCACCTCGATGCCGTCACCGACGGTATCCAGCAATTTGTCGGGTGTCGTTTCGTCAAAGACGCCAACAAGGGCATCTCCGAGGCCATCGCGGACTTGGGACATCAGTCTCTCATTCGACCCGACATTCCGGCCACAGACTACGAGTGCGCGCTCGAGGTCCTGTGCGGCAAGGTGCTTCTCCAGCTCGGCCACTCGACCGCGGCCATACACGATGTCGGTTCCAAAATAATCGAACTCGAAGGTATCGGCGACTGGAATCACGGTCGGCGTTAGACCGATCAGTATATCAAAGCGAGGGTTAGGCGAAGTAGGGTTTCTCGGGGAAGACCTCGAACGCATTGAGCGTGCAGGCAATCATAGCATAATAGCCGACCGTCCCAGTGATCTCGACCACGCCTCGCTCCCCATACCCCTCATACGCTGCACCGAATGTCTCATCACTGATGGTGTGGTCATCAAGGAGTTCCCAGACATATGCGACGAGTGTCCGCGCCGGTTCATCGAGTTCTGCCGGATCGACTTCGTCGGCGATCGCTTCCACGGTGTCGTCATCGACGCCAGCATCTCTGGCAATCTCGGCATGGGCTGCCCACTCATACGGGCAATCGAAGTGTCGCGCCGTCGCGATGATCACGAGTTCGCGAGCCGCATCTTCGAGCACACCTTCGTAGCGGATGTAATGACCCAGTTGGCCGATCAGTCCGGCCATTTCGGGGCTATTCAGCAGGACTGGAAACGGGCCTCTGACACCACCGCGGCTCTCGGCAATGGCATCGTAGTGCTGTCGCCCGCCTTCCACTACCTGGTCACGCTCCGATCGATAGGTGACGCGGTCCGAACCTGGCATGTGCGGGACAACGCGCGGCTCGCCCACATTCTTTGCGATCATCCTGGTCGAGCAACGGTTATGTACGGGACCGTGGAACGCCGGAGCATGTTCACGGACCCTATCGACGACGCGCGCATCGGGTTTGTCGGGATCGGAGACATGGGTTTTCCACTTTCACAAATCGTTCGAGAGGCCGGGCATTCCGTCGTCGCGTATGACGTTCGAGAGGACGCCCTCGACGCGTTCGCCGAGGCCGGCGGCGAGGTCGCAGAGAGTCCCGCGGCGGCTGCCCG
>JBDGPQ010000214.1:0-15153 GCA_042219595.1 Haloarculaceae archaeon | reverse complement strand
GCGGCCCACCGCGATGCGGTTGATTCCCGCAAAGGGGAGAACGGCCGGATCGAAATTCGTCGCCAACATCCGTACCCGGACTGGGTCAACCGGGTGATCGCTATCGAAAACAAGCCAGACTTAGACGCCAGCGCGGCCCGCGCTCTCCGCCCTCAGCTCGAACGCGACGTCGCGATGGGCCTCGCAGACGAGGTATGGATCGCCACTGCGGCGACCGGCGACCGCGTCGAGCCAGCACTTCTCGAGGATATCCCACTGGAGGCTGGCATTCTCCTCGTAGATGTGACGGCCGGTCCGCATGCGGCCGGCGACGTCGCGTGGCACCCGCAGTCCCTCGATCCCGCCGCTACCGGCACCCGCATCCTCGAACGACCCGACGGTGGGACGCATGACGCGAGTGCGGCGCGATTCGAGTATGTCGAGGCCGATTGGAAGACCGACAAACGCCTGGAAATCGCCGAGCGAGCCTACGCCCGTGGTTGGCGGAGTTATAGCGACGCGATGCGGACCGACTGTCGGCACTTCGAACTACGGGGGTGCGAAGGATTCCGGCTGCCACACTGCGCGGCAAAGGGCCGTGGGCAAACGGCGGATGAATGTACCGGCGGTTGTCCGGCATTCGAACCCGAACCGCCCAGGTGGCGCCAGCAGGGCTGGCCGATCACGGGTGGCCCAGGTGCTGCGATCGAGCGGCTTCTCGATACCCGACGCCGACGTCGCCGACCGGGCCTGTAGTTAGGCTGGGTCGGCCACCTCAATGGACACTGAGTCGCGGTCGACCGCGAGTCGAAAGGTCGGCACTGTCCGCTCGACACGCTCGGCAATGCCCATATCAACGAGCCCATAGAGCGCGGATCGAACGGCATCGACATCGGTGTCAACCCCGTCGGCCTGAACATCGTGGAGTGTCGATACGACGCTCTGGGGCTCGCTATCCTGCCCGGGGAGCACATCAAGAACGGCTGATTGGAGTGAGGAGACGGAAACAGCCTGATCGGCCGCGTCCTCGCCGCGAATTCGCTCGACGGCTGCGGGTGTCGCCCGAATCTTGCTATTATCATCTCGGTAGTAAAAGTCGGCGAGCTCCGCCTCAAGATAGGCGTGAACGTCGCTCCCACTGTCGAGTCCCCAGCGGTCACCCAGCTCACCGTTCGTCGTCGGCTGGAGCTCCACCAGGTCCGCCAGCCGCTCTTCGGCTTCCGGCGAGAGGCCCATTGGAGGATATTAGACTGGTGGGACTACTATGGCGTTGCGGACTCGTCCGGGAGGCGATTGCCGAGATCTTCCCAGTGGCTTCCCCGCCAGAAGAATTGTCCACACGTCATGCACCGCCAAACCGGACGTTCCTCCTGGTCGGGGGCATAATCAGGACGGGGCTCCTCCGGACCGACCGCCGCAAGGCGTCCATTGCAGTGACTGCACCGAATCGGCTCGTCTGGCAGCGCGAGTTCGATGCCGGCATTTGCTAACTCGGTAAGCTGGTCAGCGGGCGCATGGGCGGTCAGTAATATCGCATCGCTGGTCTGCTCAGCGAGCGTGCGATCCCGCGTGAGGAGCGTCCGCTGTTCCTCGGCGGCCCAAGAGCGCAGCTCGTCTTCGTCCTCCACGTCCCGATCGAGCGCATACGCCGTGTCGTAGCCACACATGCGAAGATACGTGGTAAGGGTGCCGAGCATCGCATCACAGAGAAACCGTCTCATTCGACGGCCGACCGAACCGCCTCGACCGATTGGGCATTGAGGACATCCCCAGGCTCCGCCCAGCCCCGACGGGCCGTATGAATCCCGTATCGGACCAGCGAGAAGCTCTTGGCACGGTGGGCGTCGGTATTGATCGCGACCATCGCCCCGGCCTCGATTGCCAGCTGCACCGCTCGGCCGGAGAGATCGAGTCGTTGGGGATTGGCGTTGATTTCGAGAGCTGTATTGTTGTCGGCTGCAGCCGCCGCAACTGCGTCGATGTCGAGATCGAGTCCCTCCCGTTGATTCAGATACCGGCCCGTCGGATGCCCGATAATATCGACGGCGGGATGCTCGGCTGCGGTGATCAGTCGATCGGTGCCGTCGCCATCGAGGGCGGCGTGCGGCGATGCGACAACGAGATCGAGATCAGCGAGCACGTCATCGCCGACCGAGATCGACCCGTCAGTGCGTATATTTGCCTCGACGCCAGCGAACAGGGAGATCTCGAGCTCCGAGTCGAGGTCGCGAATCTCCGCGGCCTGATCGCGCAAATCATCGTCATCGAGGCCGACGCCACCGACCATTCCGGGACCAGTCGCATGGTCACAGATCGCGAGGTATTCGTGACCGAACTCCTCGGCCGCTGTCGCCATCTCGTGAATCGATAACTGACCGTCCGACCATGTGGTGTGGACGTGGAGATCCCCGCGGACACCGCCTTCCTCGATCAGGCTTGGGAGCGTTCCATTTTGCGCCGCCGCAACCTCGCCGCGATCTTCACGAAGCTCGGGGGGAATCCAGGGCATGTCGAGGGCAGCGTACATGCTCTCTTCCGTCTCCCCGCCCACCCGCTCACCAACCCGCTGGCCGGCATCCGGATCCGCGACATCACTCACGTCGAAGATACCATACTCATTCATTTTCAGGTCCTGATCGATGGCGACCTGTCTGAGGGCAACATTGTGCTCCTTGCTCCCGGTAAAGTACTGCAAAGCACTCCCGAATTCCTCGGGAACGACCACCCGTAAGTCAATCCGAACGTCGCCCGAGCGCACACTCGCCTTGTTGGTACCACCCTCGATCTGTACGTCAGCCTCCGGCCACTCCATGAACGCATCGACAACCGTTTCCGGAACGTCACTCGCGGCAAGGACGTCAACGTCACCAATGGTCGGTCGCCATCGTCGGATCGAGCCACCCGTCTCGACTGATACGACGCCATCAACATTCCCGAGATATGTCTTTACGGCGTCGGCGAGCGGCCGCGCGTCACCGAGTAATTGGCGCTCATGGGCCCGACGAGCGAAGTCCAGATTATCAAGAATATTTTGTTCGGTCTTCGGCCCGAATCCCGACACCTCTCGGATCTTGCCCGCCTCGGCGGCCGCCTCGAGATCGTCGAGGTCGGTGACGCCGAGCGCCTCGTAGAGTTTCTGGACGGTCTTTGGTCCGACACCCTCGACACGAGTCAACTCGTCAAAATCCGCTGGCACCTCCGCCCGAAGCTCTTCGAGTTCCTCGATCTCGCCAGTCTCGACGTATTCGACGATCTTGCCCGCGATCGCCTCACCAACATCTTCGATCTCCTGCAGCGGATCAGCGCCGGCGAACGCCAATTCCTCGACGGAGTCGGGGTAATCCCGCACGCTCTCGGCAGCATCGCGATACGCTCGCGGTTTGTATTCGACATCCTTCGCTTCGAGACGGTCGGCAAACTCCTCGAGCAGGGCGGCGATCTCGGCGTTCCGTGTCATCGTCCAAGCCCTCGGCCGACACCCTGACCGGACGCATCATCGTCGTGGCCGAGCGCTTTTCGGAGGAATTGCATCCACCGCTTCCGGTCCGCGGCAGCCTGTCGTTCCGCCTCGCGCTCGATATCGACCGGTCCGAGTTGTTCTAGCGCGTTGAGCGCCCGATCGATCCCTACGATACTCCGAGCCAGTGCCTCGCCTTCTTCGAACGTGATGTTGCCACTTTCGATCCGCTGCTTACGCTCGAGTCGTTCGCGGCGGAGATTCTTCTTCGCCCGGTCAACCCGCTCACGCTCGCCGGGTGGAATGGTATCGCGACGCCGTATCTCGAACACGAATGACTGCAGATCGATCGTCTCACCTTGGACTTCGATCTCATCGGGAATATCCTGCCCGACGGTGGCACCCTCACGCTCGATTCGCTCCAGGAGCCGCTCGCGCTCGAAATCCTCCACGCTTGTTCGCTATTGGACGCTCTGGCACTTCGCTCCTTCGCTCGTGCGAGGACTGAGCTGGTTTTCGTCCACTGGATTATAGGAGTTCGAGCGGCCGGCAGCTGTTACGGCTGGACTCTAGCGACTGACCTGGATCGACAGCTGCATAAGCGGACACATTGGGAAGCTCTTTCTGGGTGCGTACGGCCGTTTCGAGACTGACGTCCTGGGCCATTGTCGGATGGTTCCGAGCGCAACCCCTTTGCGCTGGGCTACCCAACTGCGGCCAATGTCGCGCTGCGACGTGTGTGGGCGCCAGGAAAACATGCCCTACCAGTGTCGGCACTGCGGCGGAACACACTGCGCTGAGCACCGACTGCCGGAGGCCCACGACTGTCCAGGGCTCGAGAATTGGGGTGATCCTGACGGTGTGTTTGACAGCGGCTTCGACGCCACCGTCGATACCGCAACCGAGCCTGATCGCGGCCTCATGGATCGCCTATCGCGTCGCTTTTCACGGGGGACTGGAGGATGGCAGGGGTACGTGAAGGGGAACGTCACATATCTCTTCCTTGGCCTGATGTGGATCACATTCTTCTTCCAGTTCGTCGTTCTCCCGGCGGTCGGCATTCAGCCGGCCCGCTTTCGGTATACCACCTGGGACGCCATCTTCGTGCTCTCCCCGCAGCACCCCGAGTATGTTTGGACCTGGATCACGTCGATCTTCGCTCACGGTGGCCTCGCTCACATTGCCGTTAATAGTATCGTGATTTACTTCTTCGGCCGGTTGGTCGAACAGTACGTCGGTTCCCGGGATTTCGCGCTCCTCTTCCTCGGAAGCGGGATCATTGCAGGTCTCGGGCAGCTCGGCATCATGTTCGTTCAAGGCTCGACCACCGGTGCGCTCGGAGCATCCGGAGCTGGTCTGGCAATCATGGGCGTCCTGACGATCATTCGGCCGGATCTCAGGGTCTATCTTTACTTCATCCTGCCCGTCCCCATCTGGGCGATCACCGTATTCTACGCGGCGATCAGCGCGGCGGGTATCGTCGGCGTGGAACTCTTAGGCGGAAACACGGCGCACGGGGCCCATCTGATTGGCCTGCTGATCGGACTCTGGTACGGTAATCGTGTCAAGGATCGTATCTCGGTTCCGCGCCAGCTCCAGTTCGGCGGCGGTCCTGGCGGGCCTGGTGGGCCTGGCGGCCCCCGTCGCCGCGGACCGTTCTGATGCGGATTGTACGGCCGGACTTCCGGCCGGATCCGTCGCTTGACCGCGACGAAATGAAGAGCCGGCAGTTGGAGATCGCTAATGCCGCGATTTTCGAGGACGACCTCGACATTGATCCAGGCAGCGTTACTGCCGATGGCGGCTCGGCTATCGTTGCAGGTGTCGACCAGGGCTTTCGTGGTGACACGGCGGTCAGTGCCGTCGTCGCAATGCGGGCAGGGGAGGTAATCGAGCAAGCAAGCGCGACCAAACCGACTGAGCTGCCCTATATCCCGGGCTTGTTGGCCTTCCGGGAGGCACCGGCGGTGCTCGCCGCGCTCATGGAGCTCGATTGCGAGCCCGATCTCGTCGTATTCGATGGCAGCGGCCGCATTCATTACCGCCAGGCGGGGCTGGCCACCCATGTTGCCGTGATGCTCGACATGCCCGCCGTTGGCGTGATCAAAACGCTGCTCTGTGGTACCCCACGGGAATCCATCGATCCACCATTGCCAGCCGGGGCGCGGATCCCGATCGACCCCGACGGCGAGGTTGAAGGACCGGTCGACGGCCCGCTCGGGTATGCATTACAAACCCGCCAGTTCGAGGGCGCGCGATACGTGAACCCGGTGTTTGTGAGTCCCGGGCATCGCATCGGCGCAGATACCGCTACGAACCTGGTCGAGCAACTCTGTGCGGGCTACAAGCTCCCCGAGCCGATCCGACTCGCTGACCGGGCCGCGACAGAACTCGCCGAGTGACCGTGTTCAGCACGGCCCATCGACTCAGTGAACGTGAGCGAGACCCATCGGGATGGCGGAAACAAGTCATAAAAGTAAAACCAGTCACTCCGAGAGCGCATTACACGTCGCCGCAGTCGGCGAGTATCGCCGGAACTAGTCGTGAGGTGATGCCCCACAAATTCTGCCAGCCCAGCATATTCACGGGTGGTCACAGCACCAAGTCCGGTTCACCATGTGACCTGGCATATCGGCGGGGCCGTTTTCCCCAACGCTAACGTCGTGGCCGCCGAGTCATCTGCCATGAGCGACGAGACGGTCCTGATCACTGGCTGCTCCTCGGGGATCGGCCGTGCGACCGCGAAGCTATTCGCCGAGGAGGAGTGGGTGGTCTATGCGACCGCGCGGGACGCCGCCGACGTCGAGGAGATCGACGGCGTCCACGCCGCCGAACTCGACGTCCGTGACGCAGATGGTATCGAAGGACTGGTCGATCGGATACTGGACGAGCAGGGCCGTATCGACTGTCTGGTCAACAACGCCGGCTACGGCCAGTACGGCCCGCTCGAAGACATCCCTGCCAAGGAACTGCATCGGCAGTTCGACGTGAACGTCTATGGCCCCCACCGGCTCAGCCGAGCCGTGCTCCCACATATGCGGGCCGCTGGTGACGGTACGATCATCAATATTTCAAGTACCTCGGGGCGGATCTCCGTGCCTGGTTCAGGCGCCTACAGCGGCTCCAAGTTCGCGCTGGAGGCCATGAGCGACGCGCTCCGGGGAGAGGTTAGCGGGTTCGGGGTCGACGTCGTGCTGGTGGAGCCGGGTCCTGTCGCGACGAATTTCAGTGAGCGGTCGCGTGAAGAATTGACCAAGGATCTGCACCGACAAGAGGACCTCTACGGCTGGCTCTACGAAGCCATCGAAGATACCAGCTTACTCGCGGGATCGAGTCCACTTGCCGTTTCGCCGCGCCGTGTCGCGAGCGTCATCCACGAGGCCGCCGAGTCGACCGATCCCCGAGCTCGATACCCGGTCGCTGGTGCCCGATTCCTCCTCCTCGCGCGCTTCCTCCCCGAGCGTGTCCGAGATCTTGGGATCTCGATCATCCGCCGAGTCGCCTAATCCTCGAGGCACGCAGCGACCGCTCGGAGGAGTGGATCGCCACGAACCTCCGCCGCGAAAAG
Organism: Haloarculaceae archaeon; assembly: GCA_042219595.1. Lineage (GTDB taxonomy): Archaea > Halobacteriota > Halobacteria > Halobacteriales > Haloarculaceae > CAYLJD01. Next base: position 8,149 of record JBDGPQ010000214.1, on the reverse strand, counting down.
GGGGACGCGCCGTACCTCGTGGCCACGAAATATATCCTGGGCGGCCTGGAGTGCGCGACGCTGGACGTCCCACCGGCGGGCACAGAACTGGCAATCCTCGTGATTCGGCGCGACAAACCGCTCCGGATCGACATCCGCAACCTCGGACGGTGCCTGAAGCACGCGGTTGACGACGATCGTGCCCACCGGAATATCGAACTCCCGGAGCCGATCGAGGAGCCGCGATGACTCGTCGATGGCCAGCTCCTCTGGCACCAATACGATACGAAAATCCGTGCGCTCGGGGTCCCTGAGGACTTCCCGGAGCCGTTCGACCCGTCTCGAAACTGCTTCCAGATCGCCTGTCTCCGGTTCAGCGTCGTCGGCATCGCCTCCCATCACATCACCGAGGCCCTCAAGGAGGCCACCAAGTCGTTCGCGAAGCTGCAGCATCGTCCCGACCATGGAATCGAGCAGTTCGGGAAGTTCCAGGAGGCGGAGGGTATGCCCCGTCGGTGCGGTATCGATAACGACCCGGTCGAACCGGTCGTCGTCGAGATATTCGAGGAGCAACCAGACGGCCGCAGCCTCGTCACTACCGGGCATCCCACCCTCGAAGGGCGCGGCTGCATCCTCACCGAGGAGGCCGTCCAGTGGACTCTCACCGGCGCCGAGAGGGGCGCGCTCCATCGCTGCCTCGGCGTCGATCTCAGCAGCGTAGAGCGGCACATCCTCACGGATCCGCGTCGGGTCCGCGGGGACGTCCGTTTCGAAGGTATCGGAGAGCGAATGCGCCGGGTCAGTCGAGACCACGAGCGTTGCCGTCTCGTCACGAGCGCTCGCGAGGGCGGTCGCGGCGGCAAGTGTCGTCTTCCCGACGCCACCTTTCCCACCGTAGAGAACGTATTCGGGGGCATCGACACCCTCGGGGACGGCCCCCTCGTCGATGTCGGTAACCGGCTCGACATCCAGATCCATACTTGCCGTACCCGAGAGATCGCCCTCAACCCGTCGATCGATGCTCGTCCCAGAAGGCGGCAAGCTTGTCGTCGAGGAACTCCGGCGTCATGCGAACGAATTCCTCCTGTTCGGCGGGCGCCAGGTAGCTGTGTACTGAGTGGCGAACACCGCGGACGTACCGCCGCCCGACGAGCACCCGCACGCCAGCTTCGTCAGCACCCCGGATCACCCGGCCGATCGCCTGGCGTGCGCGTCGAACCGCGGGGACCGTCAGTGCATATTCGAAGGCGTTGGCCTCGCCAAAGGCATCGGCATAGGCTCGCCGCGTGGCCACAACCCGGGGCGAGCCGACGTTCACGAGGGGCACGCCGATGACCGCACAACAGTGGAGTTTGTCGCCATCATAATCTACCCCTTCCGTGAGCGTCCCCCGGGTGCTCGTCACCAATACCTTTCCTGAACCGCTGAAGAAATCCCGTTTGAGCTCCTCGGTCGCCGCATTCGCGGAACTCTCGTCGATGAGAACCGGTTTATCGACGACGTCTTCGAGATAGGTGCCCGCCCACGCGGCTTCGCGATAATTTGGCATGGCGATGAGGACATTTCCGTGTGAGCGGGCGATCGTGCGGAGAACATGTGCATATTCGTCACGAGTCCGGTTCCACGTCTCGGGATTCGCGTTTTCCGCGGGCTCCCCGCGGTTGTGGGCGGTGAACGGTTCCGCATCAACGATCCAACTCGCGCGATGCTCGCGGGGAAACGGGAGCTCGTAGCTGCGCTCGGCAACCGGCCGATTCGCCTCCCGGAGCGCGTCCAACCCAGAGACCTGGCCGAAGACATCCAACGGCTCGAGCGTCGCACTCATCAATACACCTCCGCCGAGTGCCTCGAACACCTCTCGAAGCGCGTCGCCCGGCATGCATTCGAATCGGACTAAACCAGCCGTATATGCAGTTTCCCACACTTGATCGACCGAGCGCTCATCGGCGGGGGAGTGCTCTAATTCGATCTCCCGCAATGAGGTGGCGTTATCGGCCGTCCACCACCGGCCCAGGAGTACCCCGGTCGCTGCCATGACGGGTTCGCGTCCGAGGGCAATCGCATCCATCGCGTCTTCGACGGCCGCGCCGACAGTCGAGAGTGAGCGCCAGAATCCTCCATCGTAGCGCTCCTCGGCCCAAACCGACAGTTCGTCCCGCTCGACCGATTCCGGGTCCCGGAGTGGGATTTCGTGGTCCTCGCCAGGCAACACGTCGCTCCCCGCTACACGCCAATCCTCGCCCACAGCGTCGTCCAAGTAGGTCACAATCCGATCATCGAGCCACTCGATCACATCTTCGAAGAACTCGCGGGTTTGCTCGACAGCCTCCAGGGGAACATCCCGGTCCGCAAGCACGTCGCGTATTTCGTCGGCATGGTCCTGACTTTCCCGCGCTCGCGAGAGCAATGCCGCACAATCGTTCCGGGCGCGCTTGAGCGTCTCGCGCCCGATACGGTCTGACAGTAGGTCTCGGACTCGTTCCTCGAGGCGGTGGGCTTCGTCCACAATGACGAACGTGCGTTCGTTCAGGACCCCCGACAGGAGTGGCCGCGAGTCCGGATCGAAGAGATGGTTGTAGTTCCCGATCACCACATCAGCGTGCTCGAGAAGGACACCCATGACACGGTGTGGGCAAGTGCCCCGCTCGACGGCTGCAGGGAGATACTCATCGGGTGTTAGGACGCTTCCGGGCCCGGTATCGAAATCGATCGGGGAGCCCTTGTTCCGCGCATACCAGTCGGCCTCGAACGGACAGTACAATGGTGGATCCTCCCCCTCGACCATGTCAGCAGGGGCACTCGGTTGTGGCCGGCGATAGGGACTGGTTGCGCCGCCTGTGGTGAGTGAGGCCGCTTCAAGCGTCCGCTGGCCGTCGGCGTCCGGCCGAGCCGCCCGGGCAAGCGCACTGGCGCGGTTGGGATCCCACCAAATGTCTTCGTCACCCGCGCCACCAACCGCGGCCTCCGCGGTGGCGCGGTCGCCGCCGGTCCCATCATCCTCGACGAGTGCCGCAGTGTGCTCGCGGAGATCCTCACACCGACTGTGAGTGCTGACCCCGTCTGGGAAGACCCCCTCCCGTCCGTACGGACAGAGGTCGCGTTTGCCGACGAGCGAGATGCCCGTGAGGGGGTCATCCAATCCGGCATTCAAGGAGCGCAGATCCGCTATGAATTGTTCGAGTTGCTGTTTCACCGGGGTCACAACGACGACATTGTCGTAGTGGGAGTGGTTGACGAGTGTGGCTGCCGCCGTGAGAGCGGCCATGGTTTTGCCGGTGCCACAGGGCCCCTCCATCGCGAGATAGCCGTTCGCAGCGCCTGCTGCGATCGCCGACTCGATGGCGTCGGCTTGGTTCTCGTAAGGGCTCTCGTAGCCGAAGTACTCCGGCCAGCGGTCGAGGAGCTCGGCCTCGGGACTCGGCACCGTAGCGTGTTCACCCGACGCTGGCTCCTCGGCCATTCGCTACACCTCGGGTGGCCCCGGTTTTGAAACTGCGGATTGCGGGATCGATGAGCCGAGATGCGTCCGCCGATCGCCCGGAACACCCCGGTCGACACCAGCTGAGTCTCAGTCCGATTTGATCCGGGCCGAGACGTGTGCGCGCTGTGTGGACGCTGGTTACTCGAAGTACGATTCGAGTCGCGCTGCGGCCGTCTCCACACGTGATGTCACGAGCGCGAATCTGAACCACTCTGCCCGGGCTTCGCCGAAGGCCTCACCTGGCATCCCCGCAACCCCGGCTTCGTCGATCAGGCGCCTGGCTGCGTCAAACGTCCCTGGAGTGTCCGGGAAGCGTGCCATCACGTAGAAGGCTCCCTCCGGGTCGGTATATTCTGCGCCCACGCGCTCGAGAGCGTCCGTGAACAGTTCGACGCGGTCTCGCAATCGCTCTCTGACGGTTGCATAATAGTCCGGGCCGGTCTGCCGGAGTGCATGTAGCACGGCAGCCTGGGCTGGTCTGGATCCAGTTATATTCGTCAGCATATGCCTCGTTCGCGCACCCGCTACCAACTCGCCCCATGGCTCGGGAGCATCTTCGGATGGAAAGACCGCGTAGCCGACCCGCCAACCGGTGATTCCGAGTGACTTCGAAAATGAGTTCGACACCACGACATTGTCGCTATCGGCGGCCAACGCGCTCTCGAATCGACCGGAATAATCGAAGTGGTCGTACACTTCGTCGCTGAGTACGAGGGCGTCATGCGCCGCGGCGATATCGATAATCTCCTGAACGGCACTGGGATCATACGTCACGCCGAGTGGATTATTCGGTGAGTTTACGACCACAAGAGCGGTGTCATCGTCGATCTGCTGGCGGACAGCAGCCGGGTCGAGGTGGCCGGTTTCGTCAACCGAGACAAATCGCGTGTCTGCACCGAGGAGGTTGGCTCGACCGGCATAATAGGGATAGACAGGATCGGTCAGGAGGACGCTATTCCCAGTGCCGGCCTCGAGCGCTCCATGGGTCGCGAGATGATTCGCCTCGCCGGCGCCGTTCGTGATGATGAGCCGATCGATATCGACGCCACGGCGAGCCGCGACCTCTTCCCGCAGATCTTCAAGCCCGACACTTGGCGGATATTGGAATGACGCGGGATCGCCGTCGGCGTACATCCGCAACCCCTCCAGGAGAGCCGGTGGTGGCTCCCAGTCCGGGTCGCCACTCACCATGTCGATGACATCCCGGTCGGCAGCGGCGGCATACTGGCCGACGCGGAAGAACTGTGGCGTTTCGTAGTCCATGAGCGCCGTGTGCCGCCGGGGACCCTGGATCTTTTGCCCGCCGGCCGTGCTCATCGAGCATGGACCAGTTCGCGGACGATCCGCCGGTCGAGGAGCGGGTTGCTGAGGCGCTCACCGATCGGCAGGAAACAGTTGCAGTCGCCGAGTCCGCTACCGGTGGCCTCGTGGGAAGCCTACTCACGGCCGTTCCGGGCTCATCGACGTACTTCGACCGCGGGTACGTCACGTATGCATACGACGCGAAGCGAGCGGAGTTGGCGATCACCCGTGAAGCACTAGATGCTCACGGCGCTGTGAGCGAGCCAGTCGCACGGCAGATGGCCCAAGCGGCCCGTGACCGGGCCGATGTCGACTGGGGGATTTCCACGACGGGCGTTGCGGGGCCATCCGGCGGCACGGCTGAAACGCCCGTAGGCACAGTCTACGTCGGTCTAGCATGGGCGGCACCCTGGGAGAGTGACGCATCTGGTGCAACCGTGCAGCGGCACGTGTTCGAGGGCGATCGCAGGGCGAATCGCGAGCGAATGGCCCGAGCGGCGCTTTCGGCGCTCGAAGACGGACTCCTCGCGGATCGCACGAATCAGTAAACGCGAATATCGTCGAATTCCCCTCCGTACGCGACGTGCGCGGGGTGCGTGGCCTCCGTTCCTGAGAGGAACAACCGCTCGAACTTCTCCCAACTGTTCTCCCAGGCCAGGTGGCCCACCTCGATCGCGCGCTGTCGAACGTGTGCCGGCCCAGTGCGGCGCTCGACGTGGCGATTCACACGCTCTCGAAAGGCATCATGAAGATCCCCCGGCGCTGCGATCGTCGTGTCGAACGTCGTCCAGACGTGCCCAATGGTCGCAGGAACATGCGCATACGACGATCCAAAGCTCGGGAGGTCGAAGTCAGCAGCAATTTTTCGAGCCCGTCGGCCATGCCACGGGAGAAATTTTGCGTTATGCGTTTCGACGGCGTCGACCTGGTCCCGGTACGTCCCGACGTGCTCTCGGCCGAAACTCACGGTAGCGTATCCGGGGTGTGGCACCAGCACGACCGCGTCCTGTCGATCGAGTTCATCCATAGTACCCTCCAAGGTACAGAAATCCGGAACCGGTCGCTCGAGATCGAGCGCGAGGACATGGCGGCGGTCCCGCCAGCTCCCGGTAAACAGCTCCCGCCCGGGGACAACCGTCAGCTCGTCATCGGAGAACGCATCTGCCCGGTGTTCGATCGATGGCCAGCGCGTGAAATGTGGCGCGTAAACGAGTGCGTCGAGACCGCGCCGTTTCGCCTGCTCGACGACGGCTTCGTCGAGCACCTTGACATGGCAGTCGACCCGGGCAGCCGATGTCACGGGAGCGCGTTCGACCGGTCGGCTGTTAGGCGTTGCTATCGGCCGAGGGCGGAGGAACGCTTTTAAGTGAGGCCGGCCTCCCGCCGCCAATGGCCCGCTGGCAGTGCGCCATCGACGGCGACGGCGCCAGCTTCGACCGGGTTGAAGATCTCGTGGTCCACCAGGCCACCGAGCACGAACGCATCGACTGCAAAGTCTGTGGTGCCGTCGTTCCGGACGGGTACTTCGCCATTCGGCACGCCTTCGAGGAACACACCCGTGCCGAGTACGTCCGCGCATACGACGCCTCCGCCGCTGAAGTCCGCCGACGGGAAAAGATCAAAGAAGAAATCGAAGCGACGGCGGACATCCGCGAGGTTATCGACCGGATCGAGGGGTAGCGGGTCGCCGCTACCGGGGGATTTTTACGCGTTCGCGGCCGGACTCGGGCAATCCCCGTGGCCCGGTTCGACTCGCTCGCCCTGCTCCGGAACCGTGAATTTGCCGCACTGGCCGGTAGCGCCTTCGCTCGCAGTCAGGCTTATTCGACGATCCTGATTGCCCTCGCACTCTATGCCGACCTCTTCGGTACAACGGGCTTCGTGGAAGGGCTGTTCGGCACGACCTTCGCACTCGTTCAGCTCGTCGTGGTCGTGCCGCTCGGCCGGCGCATCGACGCGGGCAATGCGAAGCGGTGGCTGCTGTATGGATTTCTATTGAATGTCGCCGTATTCATCGGGTTCATCCTCGTCTCGAACGCGGTTCACGTGATCCTCGTGCGGATGCTGCAGGGTCTCGGCGCGAGCACACTCTGGATCACGGGGGCGACCGTCGTCGGCCAGATCAGTCCCGATGCCGACCAGGGCCGGTGGCTCGGCGCGTACAACCAGGTCGGCGCCCTCTCCTCGATGGCTGGGGATCTCGTCGGTGGCTACCTGCTGTTCGCGTACGGATTCGTCATTCCTTATCTCGTCCTCACCGCGATCACGCTCGGTGCGTTCGTGCTCGTGTGGGTCGCCCTTCGTGACGATCCCGGCGGCCGGCCGGATCCGGACAGCGAATCCGGTATCGCCGCGCTCCGGTCGTTATTGGCTCTGCCGATGCTCCGCGCGTTGATCGGCTTCCGCTTTGCGTTCAGTTTCGGCAAGATGGCCGTCATCATCTTCCTCCCCATCTACGCGCGGACGAGTTTCGGACTCTCGGCCTTCGTCATCGGATGGATTCTCGCAGGTGGCAAACTCACGAAGGCGCTTGCACAGGGATACGTTGGCGGTCTCACCGATCGCTGGGGCCATCGCCGACATTTCGTCGCCGCCGGGGCAGGCCTGTATGGTGTCGGCACGGCCATGATCCCGCTCGCAGGTGTCCTCGAAGGAGCGATTCCGGCGATCCACCTGTCAGTCCTCGGTGGCACGCAGACACTCGGTGGAGCCTTCCTCGCTCTCTTTGTCGCGTATGCTTTGCTGGGGATCGCCGACTCCCTGCGACTCCCGGCGAGTATGTCACTGTTCGTCGATGAGGGTGAACGCGAGGATTCCGTTGCGAGCGCGATGTCGCTCCGGTCGCTCTCCTGGAAGGGTGGGCAGGTAGCGGGACCGGTGGCCGTCGGTGTCGTTATGGACGCGTTCGGCGTCACCTCTGGCTTTATCCTGGCGGCGGGGTTCGTCGGCGTCGCGACGGCGGGCTTCGTCATCGCTGCGCGGCGAGCACACGCAGCACGAAGCGGGATGACCGGGGCGGCACGGGCCGATTGACGTCGGTCTATAGATCCGCCTCAACGTCTGAGACTGAGACTGAACCGTTAGAGTCGATGTTCGAGACAGTGAGAGCGTCCGTTCCAAGGACTTCTGTCGCGGTGGGGAATGGGAAGGAAGTGATTCCGAGCATGTTCAATTCAACACGGGAAACGGGCGGCCGTGGTTGTGGCGGCGGCCCGGATGGACCGAAATCTCCGTCATAGTCAGAATCATCCGGATCCCCTACAACAAGCCGCATCACCATCCCGAAGAATTCGTGGGGGGCACAGAACACGTCGTAAGTGCCCGGCGACTCGGAGCGATAGAGCCAGAACCCGCCGGCATTGATGACCGGCGAGGAAAACGGCGCAA